>NZ_CABFLM010000082.1 GCF_901873365.1 uncultured Aggregatibacter sp. | reverse complement strand
ATTTTAAATCTATGTAGTACGAAAATATAACTCACTAAATTCATTAAACGTATAAAAACACCCACAAAAACCACCGCACTTTTTAAACTAAATTAGAGACCGTAGCGTGCATCTTGATGCACGAAAATATAACTCACCAAATTCATTAAACGCATAAAAACACCTACCAAAACCATCGTACTTTTCAAACTAAATTAGTTTATTAACGCCTTTTATTCGTGCAACAAGTTGCACGCTACGTTGAGATCGTGATGTGTCTTTTGATGAATGAAAATATAACCCACTAAATTGATTAAATACATAACAACACCCATCAAAATCACCGCACTTTTTGTGAATAATCCTTTTATTCGTGCTTATTATTCGTACAACGCATTGGATGCAGTGATAGTTTTATGCCATATGTTTATGGCAAGCGTATTCTGTGATTTTGTGTTTTTTAAATACAAAGTAAAAGGGCATAATAGCGTTCCTTTTTAGACATCATTTGTATTTTAGGAGGAAAAGTGAACATTTTGTTATTAGACGGTGGAAAAGATTTTGGTCATTCCCATGGCAAGTTGAATCATACGCTTCAACAAAAGGCGAAAGAGGTATTGACTGCGCTGGGGCATCATGTCAAAGAAACGGTGATTGATGTCGGATATGATATTGAAACGGAAGTTGAAAAATTTGTCTGGATGGATGCCGTGATTTGGCAGATGCCCGGTTGGTGGATGCATGAGTCATGAACAGTGAAAAAATATATCGATGAAGTATTGACCAGTGGGCATGGCAAACTCTATTAAAGTGACGGTCGCCATCGTGTTAACCCAACTGAGAGCTATGGTACCGGAGGCTTGTTACAGGGCAAAAAACATATGCTTTCGCTCACTTGGAATGCGCCACTTGAAGCATTTACTCGCGAAGGCGACTTTTTCGAAGGCAAAGGTGTGGATGCGCTATATATGCACTTCCATAAACTCAATGAATTCCTTGGTATGAGTCGCTTGCCGACATTTTTATGTACTGATGTAATTAAAAATCCATAGGTAGAAAAATATTTGGCAGACTACCAAACTCACTTGGAAAATGTGTTCGGTTAATAAGTACTTGTAGACAGATCATTGTTGTCTGTCTTTCGTTCGATGAGAGAATCTCTCTCAATAGAAAAGTAACCCTGATTTCTCAGGGTTACAAGCCGTTTAAATTTGAAAAAGTGATTTTTTATTCCCACTCGATTATTAACTCAGAAGATAACATATTGAAATAGAAAGGGGTAAAGATAACGCTATTTGGTTTTTACCGTCATTTTTACCGTCAGTAGAAGAAAGTGCTCTTATGTGCGTTCGGCTAGCCAATTATCTATGTCAGATTTGCGCCATGCTACACGACCCATAGACGCTTTTACGCTTTTTGGAAATGTTCCTTTTTTCATCATACGCCAAATTGTTGTGTGGCTCAAGGTGGTAATTTCAATCACTTGAGCTTTGCTTAATAATGCTGGTTGTTGTTCCATTATATCTATCCTTTCAATATGTCGGGCACTTCAATTACTTTTAACTGTTCGGGTTTTACATTCTTGTATTTAATCCAATATTGGACGATTTCTAATGCTTCGCCTTGTGTGACCGTGTGCTTTGATTCTCGTACTACAGTCCATTCACGCTTAAATTCGCACTCAATAACGATATATCGCTTGCCGTCCATTACTTGTAATTCGTTTCTAAAAAACACCTGTGCCACCTTGTTTCAAACACCACACCCGAATCTGAAAAAGCATTTCTTTTTCGCGCATGGATAGCCCGGATAATTTATCCGCCCACATTGCCAAATAAAGTAATCCAAGACTAAAAACAAACATCCAAAACATTGTGTCATCCATATTTACTCCAAAAAAACCGCCCAAAAGGGCGGTGTGTCAATGATTAATCTTCTTTATTTCTTTCCGTCAATTTGTACTGACGGAAGAAAGCTTGCGCGGCAAATGCGATTGCAATTCCGGAAAGAACTCCCAAGAAATACATTTTGTTACTCCATTTTATCTAGATAAAACATAATAAAAAGGATGGCTAATACCACCCCACCTAAAACAACGCCAGCTAACCAACCCGGCATTATTGACCAACCTTAACAAATGGCACACTTCCGCTTGGCGTCATGGTTGTTGGTAGTACACCATTCCATTTTTCGGCTGCGGTTAAGTCCACAAGTTGACGATTTTCTTTTAATGCCTCGCCTTTAGCGCGAATAGCGGCCGCTTCCGCCTCACCGGCTAATCTCACTTTTTCGGCATCGGCTTTAGCTTGGATTACTTCAGCATCAGCTTTGGCTTGTGCGTCAACACGGGCAATTTCGGCTTTTTTCTGCTGAATAATCAAATTGCGCTCTTCGGTTTGGATTGCGACGTTCTTTTGAACACTTTCTTCCACACGTTTTTCATATTCTTTATTGAAGTTGATCACGCTTTGAACCGCAGTAATTTCAATAGGATATCCTTTCACCGCCTCACGGATTTGCGCCGTAATATCATTGGTTAATTGTGCCCGATTTTCCAACGCCAACTGTGCTGAATAGCGTGAAAACACGATTTCCAACGCTTGACGACTACGTGGCTCGAGAAGTTGGTTGATCATGTTATCTGTATTGCGGTAGTTTTTGTAAACTGCCACTGGATCGGTTAATTTGAACGTGATGGTTAGCGCCGTGGTGACGGTTTGTGTGTCCCGAGTATAAGCGGAAATACCCGAGGTAATATCACCAACGTCATCGAATTTTCCAATAGTGACTTTTTGCTCACGCGTGCTAAATACAACATCATCTTCAAGCCAGCTACGCCAGTGTAGCCCTGCCGATTTCGTTTCTTGGATTTCGCCATAGCGGGTCAATAAGCCAATTTCCCCTTCATCCACCGAAAATGGTGAGCAGGCGGATAATGACGCGGCGATAGCACTTGCAGCCACAACATGAATGATTGATTTTTTCATTCTTATTTTTCCTCTTTGTTGTTAATAAAAAATAAAAACCGCCCTTTCGGACGGTCATATCATTTTGTGTTATTACGCATACCATTTTTCTAATTTTTCAAATTCTTCGACCAATTCACCTTGCCCAAGAGTTTTCAGTACTTCACACAAGATTTTATCAGCTTCAATATGTGTTCCCTCAACATTTCGATTGTTTGCAAGATCACGAATACGATCGATATAGTCTTCAATATTTAGATCTGGCATATAAGTTTTTTCGAAAATGTCAGGTTTGCACGGGTAGAATTCGCCGTTTACACCACGGATAATGTAGTCAAAATGATCCGCTTTCATGTCCCCTTCAAGGGTGTGAATTATTGCGCTGACAGAAGCAATATCAGAATGAATTTTAATAGCGTCATTTTGGAATAATTCTGGAATGCCATTCGAAACATTATTTAACGTTAATTGCCACGCCTGAATTGTTACCGGTCTTTTTGTGTAGTTCATAATTTATCTCCAAAAAAATAACCGCACCTGTTAAAGTGCGGTCTAAATTAATCATCTAAAGCGTTTTTCATGGCATCAAGCCATGCTTGAGCATCTTCGAACGTGCGGAAACAATTGCCATCCTTGTAGTTTGCAGAATCGCCATTACTGTCAAGGACAACGTCAATTTTTAGCTGTTGATTACTATCTAAATCCTCTGTAATAAACCAAAAATTGTCACCTTTTTGGGCTTTAAACGGCTTAGGCAGTGTAACGGTGATTGTGTCGGATTTTGGTGCGGGGTCTTTGTAAAGCACATACTCTCCATCACCTGACTTACTCATAAATCCGTTATCTGCCTCCAAAATAAAAGCACCATCTTTTGCTTTCGCAATCACTTTTAATTTAACATTTACGTTTTTGAATTGGACGACAAATAAACCCTCATTAAAAGCCTTTTCCAACACCTGTTCGGATGTTAGTTCGGGTTCTTCCCACATACCGATAATATCCCATTCGCTTTCGCGGTTTAGCCAGTATTTGCCATCTTTGCTCCAACTACATAAATTGCGACCATACTCCCCAACAATATAGCTATTGCTATCTTCTGTGCCGATTTTGCTAAGACCGACTACATACACTTTTTGTCCGTTGCGTAACTGCACCGGCGCACCATTCAGCGCCTCTTGTAAATCAAACGGTTTCATAAATTCTCCTTAAAAAAAAGACCGCACTTTGCGGTCGTTGGTTATTCGGTTGGCGGTGGCGGAAGTGGTTGCCAGTGAGAGACGTAATAGCATTGATGTGAACTATGTCCGTCATCACAATAAAACTTACCATCCATCAAGTACCCAATAAACTGATGAGATCCAAAATCACTAAGTATATCCATACCATAAAGCAAAACAGAGCAACTCTCGCCGTCCTCGTTGACCGGAGGCAATCTATCACTACACTTAATCCAGCCGTTATTTTGCTCATACTCAACAATAACCGGAGGTTGCACCATATACTCAAATTTCGCCACTGCATCCGCTCCATCTTGCTCAACAGAAGGCTGGCGAACAGGTAAATCAATCCCGCCAAGGATTACGCCATAACAAATACTTTTAATTAAATCCTCCGAACCTTTTGAAAGTCCGCCACACCAGCCTGAACTTAAGTTATATCCATCCTCGGCAATATCTAACGCGGATTGTTTAGCCTCCTCTGCGGTTTCATGGACATATAAATTCACATCGATCGCGTCATAACTAAAGTATTTACTCATCTTGTATCATCTCCGATATAGTTAATCATTCTCTCTCCAATCCATTTAATAACCGGCACCGCCATACTGTTTCCAATTGCTTTATAACGCGGACTATCAGGGCAATCATTAACCAGTTTGTTGCGATATGGTATTTGTGTGTAACCTGGCGGAAAGCCTTGTAGTTTTTCGCACTCTGATGGTGTAAGTTTGCGGACTGTTAAGCCATTAAAAACACCGTGAATATCTGTAGTTGTTAATGTGTAACTTACTCCACTGTCATCAAATCCATTGCCATTTCCGCCGTTATGCGGTTGTCTGCCGATAGTGTTGCCAGCAAGAGCAATACAAGGGATATTATTACCGCCAGTCCCCATGCGCGCCGTTAGTGTCGGCGTAGTATCATCATCTTGTATGCGTACTACGTCGGAGCGGTGAGCGATATCAAATAAGATATTTTCTTGCCCGCCGTTACGACCTAAGCAATGCGCGGTGGTGGATGATATTATCGGATCTTGTGTGCCGTGTACTACAAGAGTTTCCGACCCGCCACCAAGCGCACCACCGCTAGCAGTTACTACCCCCCCCAATGCGGATTGGCGATATGTTCCAAAGCTCCCCTCAGTGTAGGTGGTAATACTTTCCCGCGCTGTTTCGCTCGTCTCAATATCCCCGCACAGGCTTTTGTGCTCAATGAGTATTTGGGCGACACTGCGCTGTCTAGCACTTGCCACAACAAACACTCTTTTGCGTCGTTGGGCGAGTCCGAAGTATTGAGCATCGAGGATTCTCCACGCGATAGTGCGGGCTGAATGCACATAACCAGCGTTTGACCATTTGCCCCCTGTTGGTTGTAACGGCTCACGCTCTTGAGCCAATCCAGCCAAAAAGTGTCCGAATGCGTTGTCCTTTGTGGATAGTACACCAGGAACGTTTTCCCACAACAAAACGCACGGTTGCTTACCGTCTTGGCATCTAACATAATCAATAGCCTCTAATATATGTATTAAAGTTAACGTGAGATTTCCGCGCTCATCATCTAACGAGTTTCGCAAACCGGCGATCGAAAACGCTTGGCAAGGCGTACCACCAACAAGCACATCAGGGGCGGGGATTTCTCTGTTTATAATTTTTTGAGGTAAGGCGGTCATGTCGCCAAGATTTGGGGTGTCGGGGTAATGATGAGCAAGCACGGCGCATGGAAATGGCTCAATTTCGGAAAACCAAAGCGGCCTCATCAACCCTCGCCATGCTACACTTACCGCCTCAATCCCCGAACAAACCGAACCGTATGTCAGCATTTTTTATCCCCGTACGGCTTTAAATCAACCACCGGCAACACATTAACCAGTGGTCTTGCTGTGTTGTAGTCTTGCTTGTCGTTAAATCGAGTATTAGCCCACTCAATAAAATTATTTACGTAGTTATTAACTACCGCAGGATAGCTTGCTGATTCCGCCGTCTGGATAATGTCATTTCGCAACTCAGAGCAAACATAAGCCAACTATATTTAGCGTCATCTAACGCACGTGTAACAGCCGATGGGTCACCGCTATTCATCCGCACATAAAAATAGCACCCGAAAATATCGGAAAATCTTGAGTGGGGAATGCTTATATTAATTTCGTTCATCTTTAACACCTAAGATTCGACTTTTTGCTACTTCAATTAGCAATTCGTATTCATTTTTTGTTTTATCATCATGCACTTCGGCAGATTTTGCTAAAAACTCATCAACCGTGCCGGTAAAACAACCACGCGTTACAATTAGTCCGTCTTTGCCGTTAAATACTGTTAGCGTACCGTTCCCCGAGCCGACATTAGTTGCCCAAAAAATCATTTTACGCTCGGAAATTACCGCATAAGATCTAACCCGAGCGTTACCGTACACCAAAGCGTCACCGGACACCTCAGCGTCACCGGACACCCGAGCGTTACCGTACACCCGAGCGTCACCGTACACCCAAGCGTCACCGTACACCCGAGCGTTACCGTACACCAAAGCGTCACCGGACACCCGAGCGTCACCGGACACCCGGGCGTTACCGTACACCCGAGCGTCACCGTACACCCAAGCGTTACCGGACAATGACTGATCTAAATTTTTTTCTGACTCAACAAACCCACCAAGCTCTCCCGCCACAACAGTACCAAATGTAACCAGCGCTCTAATTCGGTATAGTTTTTTACCGCTCCAATGCTCAATAAATTCGTCAGTTAACTCATATTTCTTTTGTTGTTCTCTCATTTTTAACCTCATTAATTTGGATAATAAAAAAGCCACTTATTCAGTGGCTTTCATAGCTTCTAAAATTTCTTCCGGAGTTTCCGTCACTCTAAAATGTGAGTTGCTATCCCCGGAACAATATAAATTTGTCATACTGCCATCTCTTGACATGCCTTCAATCAAATCCATGTTTATGAAAATGACGCTGTTTATTGTTGATAACTTGATAAATTTAGCCATTTTTGCCCCTTTGTAACTCAGAACGGTATGTCATCATTAAAATCATCCGCACTTTCTGCCTGCTGTTTCGGTTTCACGCCATTTTTAGCGTTAGCGTAAGCATTATTGTTGGTGGACGGTTTATCTTGCTTTTCGCCGCTTTGTCGGCTATCTAACATTTGCAATACATCCCCAATAATCTCCGTGGTATAGCGATCTTGCCCATTTTGGTCTTGCCATTTGCGGGTTCTTAATCGCCCTTCAACATAGACTTTAGAGCCTTTGCGCAGATATTCGCCCGCGACTTCCGCCTGACGACGATAGAACACAATGCGGTGCCATTCGGTCACTTCACGACGTTCGCCAGTGTTTTTATCATTCCAGCTTTCACTGGTGGCAACGGTAATGTTGGCAACCAATTCGCCATTCGGCATAGTGCGGACATCAGGGTCGTTTCCCAAGTTGCCGACAAGGATTACTTTATTTATTCCTGCCATGTTTACCTCTAATTTTTGTAAGCTCTTAATGTACTTAAAAATTGGGGGATTAATTTATCAAACGCACTCATAAGCAATGGATTACGCTCAACCGTAAACAAATAAAGCGTTTGCTTTTGATATTCCGGGCAATAACTCACAAAATCCCATGTTTCATAGCCGGTCACCCACAAATTCGCTTGCACCTGTATAACGTACTCAGTCGGCACGCCACCCTCAAGCAAATAGCGGATGTGTGTACTCATTTTCGGGCATTTTATTTCAAGCCCTTTTTGGAGTAACGGAATTAATCCGTCGGGGCTAACTATTACATCGCGGTTTTCGTTGAGATACACGCCGCCGACCTGAATAACGTCATTGCCGGTTAAAAACTCGTAAGCGGCGCGCGCCTGCGGTTCTAACTGATTGCCGCGCTCCATAAAACCGGATTTAAACGTATCGCCACCGCCTAAAATGCTTTCTTCGATCAGCTCCGCCATATATTTAATATAACTTGCCGATTTCTTGCCGGTAGCGGTGACGATATTTTCAAAACCAGTCGCGGTCGGAATGCCTAACCTTGCAGCCAGCCATTCTTCCGAGCCTTGTTCGCAATCTAGGGTTATTAATCCGTCGATCATAGCGGGATATTATCTCCAAGATTTTCATCATTGTTTTGGGCGGCGTTTTCCCGCACGTCCAGTTTGCGATTCAATTTAGCGATAAAATCGACCGCACTTTGTTTCGGCAATTTTTCGATGCTTTCTACGCCGTAATAAGCAAGGGCTTTTTCAACATTTGAGCCGGTAACGTCGATCAGCTGTTGCAAGGTTTGTAGCTGTTCGTCAGTAATCAATTCTACGGACTTAACATCAATTACGTTTTGTTTCGGCGTTACGTTGATTTGCTCTTTTTGCGCTTCGGCAATGCGATCTGCTTCGTCTTGGTCGTAAATACCCGTAAAACCGAAAGCAAGACGCGCGCACTGAATCATTGCCTTATGGCGTAGCATTCGTTTAGGGTGGGTTTTCCACGGTCCCATATCACGGTAACATTCGCTCATATATTCGGTGACGGAAATCGGTTTTGATCGGTCTTTGCGGTAAATTCGGCAAGTGCATTTTTCATCGTCAAGATCGAACTCAATGCCGTCAAATTGTGGGTTTTCGTTCAAAATCCGCGCCCAGCCGTCAACACCGACAATCGGCACAATGCCGTTGCTTTTATCAGGAAAAGCATAGATTTCTTTTGTCCAAGGATTTAATCCGTATTGGTTGGCAACAATTAAAAGTGCGGTCATTTGGCTGTCGTTTACAGTGCCTTTGAATGCCGTATTTTTTAATGTCGTCATCAGGTCAGAACCGTCCGCGATTTCAAAGCGTTTCGCCAGTTTATCGGTTAATGTTTGGAGTGCTGTTGCCATTTTTATTTATCCTTTAAGTGGTTTTAGTGTTACTTCGTACTGATCGCCGTACGCGGATTTAACTTCGCGCGCGATAGTTACTGCGTCAGCTTGCGGCATTGGCGGCAATGTGATTTGGATAACAAATCCGTGATTTTCTACCGCACTTTGCGCCGGTGCCGCAGGTGGAGTTTGTGTTTCCATTTCCTGCGCGACTGCCGCCGCTTCCGCCTGTACTTTTGCCTGTTCTTCCGCTTCCAGCTTGGCTTTCTCGGCTACCGCTTCAGCTTTGCGTTGTTCTTCGCGTTGTTTTTCTTCTTCAATGCGTTGCGCCACGATTTCTTCTAAGTCGTCTTCGCCGGCGATCAGTTTCACCGCGTCACTGAACAGATATTCGTGCGAGATTGGGATAAGTTTTAGGCGTGATTGCAGGCGCGCGATTTCTGACATTAACTCAGCCAACACTAACGCTTTTTCGGCGTTTACCGCTTTAGTCAATCCGTCAATGGTGCGTTTGTTTTTCGTCGCGTCATTAATTCGTTTTTTCAATGTGTCTTTTGGCATAGTAAATTCAAGTGCAAGCGAAATAGTGCTTTCACTGCAAGCTGAATTGCGAGTATCGAGGATTTCGATTATCGCCGCGTTTGCGATATTGTCCTTAATCGATGCCTCTTTTTCTTTCACCAACTTATCGCGCGACAATCGCTCTTGACGAAAACGTTCTGCGATAGCTTCGGCTTGTGCGATTAGTTCGTTAATATCGCCTTGCTGTGCGTTTTTAATCGCCGCGCGGGTTTTATCTTCCAATTCTTTAAGGATTTTTACTTCTTCCTTTGCGCGCCCGAAATCTTCGTCCGTTTCAAAGGACTGCGTGAGAGTAGATAAAAATTGGTCAGTTTTTTTTTCAAAGTCGGCGATATTACACGCCAGCACTTTACTTTCTGTGCTGATAATTAATTCAAATTTTTGTTCTTGTTTTTCCATTTTTAACCTCTGCCGTAGCAATTACTTTTCCAATATTCGCAATCATCGTCCGCCGGCTCTTCGTCATCTTCCGGTGGTTCGTCACGTTGCGGTCGTTCTTCCAGCGATTCGTAATAATCGTCCGGATTATCGAAACTAAACACGCTACCGCGTCTTACTTTTCGCATTTCGTTGTTCCTGTAAAAGTGCGGTAGTTTTTCGTAAGTATTTTTCGGTTCTGGCATCGAGATTCGGTTGCCATTCGCCGTTTTCTTCGATCCATTGTGCTTTTGCTTTCGCAATGGTTTCCGCGCTGATTTGCTCACTTACCTCAACATCGTTGTAATCTGTCACATATTCGGCGGCGTTAGCAGGGTTGAGCCAAAATAACGCGGTACAACTAAGCGCAAATGCCAAAACTGCGGTAATTAAAGTTTTTAGTGACTGTTTCATTTTTTCGATCCTCGATTAAAGTAAAACCAAAGCCATTGCGGCAGGAAGAAAAGCTGCAACAACGATTACAAACAATAAAAAATCAATAACGTTTTTCATTTTTCACCTCAAAAAAAAGCCCTCGTTTTACGGAGGGCAAACCTAAGGAACCAATTTTATAGGTTGCATAAGTTTTAAGCCCTCATGCTCGGCTAAGACAGTAACCAAAAGTACAGGTAGTCATCCCAAGTGCGTAAGCTCGTCTTGAGCGGTGTCAGCCGTGACTAAATCAGCTCGACCAGCTTAACAATCCTTGTTAAGACTAAAGCCCTCTAACAAGAGCCATAGAGTTTTCTTATGCGCAGAAAGCATCAAATCCTAAGTATTCTATGGCTTCACGCCCGTCAAACTCACTGATTTTAAATACAGATCCCTGTCTTACCCAATCAACGCGTAGTCCATTAATTCCACCTAAGTACGCACCCGGAAATAGTCGCTCTGCAACAGGCAACAATTTTTCAATTTTTGCTTCATCTCCTAGACATAACCTTTCTGACTCTAAAACAGCCTCAACCATTTCGCGTTCAAAAACCATCTGCGGATATCTAACATTCCATGTAACCCATCCCGCACCGTACTCCGGGGAATACAACACCGCTACTTCACCATTTTTATTTATTAGTTTTTCCATTTTTAACCTCGTTTGTTTTATGTTTGCCATTTCAAAGCGCACTCTGTCTTGCATTTGTGTTTCTGCGCGCTTGGATTCACTCTCTGCTGAGTACGCTTTGAAATTTACCGTCTCTCCGGTATGTCACGCCTAAGCCGCGTTTGCTCGTCTTTAAAATTCGCTCAATATTGCGGATTCATTGCCCGCGGCATATTTAAGCTAAACACACTAATCGATTCGGGCTTTCTTCCGTTTTGTTGCAGTGTCGGGTCTATCTGCCGTCCGAGCTTTTACTAACTGCTCACCATTAGGCGATCAATGTGTTTTGAACCTAATTGTCTAAAATTGTGATAAGTATCACTTAGTTAAGTGAATTTTTGGGTTATTCTAATAATTAACCTCGCAAACCACGATTTTTCCTTAACGGGAATATAAATCGAATAATGGATTTCACCATCAACTGTTGCTTGGGACATTGCTTTGACTTTTTCTTTTGCCTCTTCGAAAGAGGAGGCATAAACTTCTGAACTCCATCTGGAACCTTTAAAGTTATAAGAAATTGCATAGCGTTTCATTTCATCTTGCATAAGGGGCTACCTCTATGTATTTTCAAATTTTTCAAGGCGTAAACAATCAGTGGTATTGGCGGTTAAGAGCGGCCAATCACGAGATCATTGCAGTAAGCGAAGGTTATACAACCAAAGATAATTGCTTACATTGCATTGGTCTTGTAATGGACACTGACCGTAAGACACCTGTTTATAACGCCTAATAACCCAAGCCCTGTTCATCAGGGCTTTTTTATCACAATTTTTAAAGAGCGTTGAGATTGTGTATCTCGTTTTGATGGTGGTAGTTTAGTAAAAGCTAAATGTTTTGTAAATAGTTTATTTAGTAAAAATTGAATAAATTTATCTAAAATTTAGTATTTAGTTGATTTTTAAAGAAATAAATTTTCAAGAAATGTGTTTATTTGCTTATTTTTTAATCAAAAGGTAGTGAAAAAGAAAAGTGCGGTCGTTTTTTGAGGTGGTTTGTGAATTTTAGGCAATAAAAAACCGCCAGTGAGGCGGTTTAGGTGGCGTGATTATGGGTTATTTTATATCGTAGGCTGTCAGTAAAAAATCAATCTTTTCGTTTAAATGCTCCATACGCTCTAGGATTAGTTTATTTTGCTCCTCAATGCGATCCATTTGAGACGTTGCGCCAAGTCGCCCGGCATGAGCGGCTTTTTCTATGCGGTCGATTTGCGACTGTATAGAGTTGTCTGAGTAATAATTGTTTGTGATGTTAGCTGCGGTGTTGGTGGCAATATTGGAGCTGTCAAAGGTTGGATTGTCTATGTAGGATTGGCTAATAGACGCATTAGGGCTCCATCTGTCACCAAATTTTAGATAGTCCTTGTCAACATCAAGGGCAAGTGCGAAATCGTCTATATCTCGCATTGTGAGCTGTAATTCGCCGTTTTCAATGCGGATTATCTCCTGTTCCGGCACGCTTAAAATGTGCGCCATCTCAATAGTTGACTTACCTTGTCTTTCTCTCTCTTGTTTTATTCTTCGTGCTACCGCGCGCATAACTACCTCTTTAATTGCTTACAACGTTGCAACATCAATATGGATTGTTTTGATAAATCGACCAACAAATTTTGCAGTTTGGTAGATCTCATCTGTTATATCTTGTGGATCGTAGTCCTTGTTGTCTGAGTGCAATCTATACCCACCACCAACAAGTTTTTGGATACGCTTGATAAACAACGCGCCGTCTATTGCAAAAGCATAAACGCCGTCTCCGTTGTAATAATCAATATTAGTATCCAAAAACACCCAATCGCCCTTACGGATTGTTGGCTCCATGCTGTCTGTTGGCACGTTGACAATCTTAATTCCCGCGGCCGACTTGCGCCCAATGATTTGCAACATCCCCTCATCGGACAAAAATAGGCTTGATACAATTTCGGGATAGTCTGAGTTTTCAAAGCCAACCAGCCCTGCTGCCGCACGCACATCTAAATAATCTATCCGGTGCTTGTGATTTCCGTCTTGTTCTGATTGCGCTATTAACTGCCCACCATGGGAGATTTTATTAGCGGTCGTAATTGATATAGTGCCACCGCTAAATTTTGCGTTGCTCAAATCTGTATTAGCTATGTTCGGATTATCCAAAGATAAAGGAGGGATGCCATGATCTCGCTCTAATCGTCTAGCCGCTTTTTCCCCAAAAGATTCCGTTTTACCGCTTATTAATTGAGATATAAAGCTCTTATCTTTTTCTGGTAACGGCTTGTCGGAAAACCATATTTTAAGGTTTGCCCGTCTTATTTCTGCCATTTGCGATCTTATTTGTTTCATACGCCCTCCGTTTTTTTTTGATTTTATTTAGTGATAACTAAATAAGCAAAAACTAAACACCCTTGACAAAATACTAAACAATCACTAAACTCTCTTTAGTTTTTACTAAATAGCGAGATTTATATGAGTTTAAAAGCATATTTTTCCGATAAACCTCGTGGATTTCAGGCTGATTTCGCAAGAAAAATTGGGATCGCCCCATCGTTTCTTTCGCAAATCATTTCGGGCAAATCAAAAGCACCTCCAAGCGTGGCGGTTGCGATTGAAAAAGCCACGAAAAGACAAGTTAAAAAATCTGAAATCCTACCGGATGTTTACGGAATTTAATTTAACAACAGGCAAGCGCAATGGCACGCAATGAATTAAGCAAAGACGCAATTAAAAATGCGGACTTAATACGGCAAAAATCGGCAAATACGAAAGACGCTCATGCCGCTGATTATATCGGTGTGGATGCTGCAACAATTTGCCGATTTAAAGCCGATCACCTAGATAAATTCTGTGGTTATTTGGACTTCCTCGGACTAACCGTGGTGGATAAAGAATTGAGACAGATTTCAGAAGAAGATCTCAACGCCTTAAAACTTTTCGCAAGTAAAGGCATTGAGAAATTTGGGCAATAAAAAACCACGGCGGCAACCGTGGCAATTTAGGAAAAAATTAACATGGAAAATATTAATCAAAACGAGACGACAAGTCAAACACAATCAGAGCAAATTTTAAAAGCACTCAAAAACGGCGAGAGACTAACGCACTTAGACGCGGAAAAACGGTTTAACTGCTTACGTCTTGGCGCTCGTATCTATGACCTTAAAAAACGTGGACACAATATCATCAGCAAAATGATTACCGTGCCAAGCGGAAAACGTGTTGCCCTGTATTGGTTGGAGGCGTGATGAGATTTAGCACTTACATAAACAATCAAAAAGCCCTCGAATGGGGTTTAAATGCTAATCAGGCAGCTTTGTTTGATTTACTTAATCAAGCCTCATCTTGGGCAGAAGAAATCATCGTTGATGGCGTCGTTTATTACTGGGTATCTCGTAATAAAGTGCTTGAGGAATTGCCGTTATTTTATAAGACAAGCGACACAGTTTATCGTCACTTTTCTGATCTTGATGAGAAAGGATTAATCATTTACCTAAAACAAGGTAAGCACGGCGATAAGGATTTAATCCGATTAACCGAAAAAGGGAAATCTTGGAATGAATTTAAGCCGGAACAGATCCGAGATAACTCGGAAATAAATCCGAGTTTAGAGGATGAACTCGGAAATAAATCCGAGATAACTCGGAAACAGATCCGAGATAACTCGGAAATAAATCCGACAAATAATAATACTAATTATAAAAATACTACTGATCATAATAATAAAAAAACTACACAAAAAAAACCGCTCACTTTGCTTGCTGAATTTGGAATTGTAGGTCAGCTTGCCGAAGATTTTATTGCCCACCGAAAATCAAAACGAGCAGCAATCACAAAAACCGTACTTGTTGGCTATCAGCGAGAAGCGCACAAAGCAGGAATACCTCTTGCCGAAGCCATCACAATATCCATCGAGCGCAATTGGCAAGGGTTTAAAGCTGAATGGAATTGGCGTGATGACAACATGGCAACGGCTACAAACACCCGAAAAACAAGCACTTTTGCCGATGACGGTTCTTGGGCTGTTGGCAGAAAATTAAATATCGATCCTAAACTCATTCCGGAGGAATTGAGATGAAAAACGTAATTCCAACGGAACCCGCAAAAAGTGCGGTCACAAAGCCTGATATTCCCAGCAACGCCGTTCGTTTAATTGACCGGATGTTTGTGCGATTAAAATCCATCTTCCCGGCATGGAAACACGCATTTGACAGCGAGATTGAGTACAACGAAACAAAGCAAGTTTGGCTCGAAGAATTATTCAAAGCGGGCGTAGTGAATCCTCAATCCCTAAAACGAGGATTGGACTTAGCGGCAAAATCCGAAAGCCCGTTTTTTCCGAGTGTAGGGCAATTCATTGCTTGGTGCCAGTTTGAAGACTATCACGCTTTGGGCTTACCAACTGCCGAAGAGCTAATCCAACGTTATAAAAACTACATGGGTTACGCGAGATTCAACCAACATGAATTCAAGTATCAATCCAAGGCTGAATATTGGGTACTCAAGACAATTTATAACCAATACTGGAATAAACCGCTTGATGACACGCTGAAAGCCATACCAAGAATTTTGGACGAAGCCGCCGAAAAAGTGCGGTCGGGATTTGAGTTTGAAAATATCCCGGAAATGATTGAGCAAAAAATCGTAAATCTCCCACAAGAAAAAACATTAGCACACATTGCCAACTGCAAGGCGGCATTAAGAGGACAAGCGGCATGACAGAGCAACAATTTGATCGCAACACATGGCAAACGCCGAAGTATGTTTTTCACTGGCTTAACCTGCGGTTTAAGTTCGATATTGATGGTTGTGCCAATGGAGATAATGCACTTGTTAAGCTTTATTTCGGTGATGGTGGACTAGCTGATGATTTTTTAAATTTTAACCTTGATGCACTTAAAGGCGGTTTGTCTAGAGCGTCTATTTTTGTCAATCCTCCGTACTCTAACGTAACGCCATTTATTAAGCGTGCCAAGGCGTTATGCAATGACGGACATTTAGTCGTGATGTTGCTCAATAACGACAAATCTACACAGTGGTATCAAAACCACATCCACGGTGTGGCAAATGAGGTAATTGATATTGTCGGCGGACGTATTGCATTTATCCACCCGGCGACAAATCAAGAAATCAAGGGTAATAGCAAGGGGCAGATGATTGTTGTTTTTGATCCCGCAATGCAAGACTTTGTGCAACGCTCCGTGAGCCTTGATTTTATCAAAAAAGTAGGTGGTTACGATGGGAAGTAATTACAAATGCCCTATATGTGAGGCACCAGTATTTGACTGGTATTTCCCTCATTGTGAAAGCCCACGTGCTATTTCTAAATTTTCTTCAAGTAGATTCCATTGCTTAGGAAACCTTATTGAACCTCGGAAATATCCCGAACTCAGTACAGATCATCCGAACAATAGAACGAGATCATGCGGTGATTTTGGTTTAGAAGATTTAGGCGTGGAGTACAGCGATGACGACTGAAAAAATCATTAAATCTAAGCAACGTGTAAAAGCTTTTGCAGAGGTATTTACCCCATCTCCTATCGTCAAAAAAATGCTGGATTTATTAGATAAGGGTAACTATTCGCCAAAAACGACATTCTTCGATCCAAGCTGTGGCAATGGTAATTTTCTTGCAGAAATTTTGAGACGCAAATTGGCTAAAGTGCGAGAAGAATATGACGGTAATGAGCCCGCTGAATGGTTGATTTATGACTGTGCTTCATCAGTTTATGGCGTAGATATTCAATTGGACAACGTTGAAGAGTGCCGTCAGCGATTGTTTGATATTTGCTATCGGGAATTAACCGGAATATTAGGTGTGAATCCAGTACCTTTCGTGGGCGTGCTGCAAAATGTATTTAAACAAAATATCGTGCTCGGGGATACGTTGAAAGGTGAATTTTTTCTCTGTTCGCACCAACGTGAAGACGAGAAATTAAAGGTGGCGATTTATCGCTTTTCTGATGCATTGGAAATACCAGGAGGGGGCGTGCCTATACTTATCTATACCACGCTGTTACCCAAGGTATTTGATTTTTATCCGAATGATACTTTAGAGGGAGAGGGTTTGTAATGACCGACAAGCAAACGTTTTTCTTACGCAACGAACAAGTGCGGTCAAATTGCCAAGCGTTTATTCAGGACTTGCCAACGGACGATAAAAAGCCGTTGGTTATCAAAATCCAACCAATGACACGCAACCTTGAGCAAAATGCGAAATTTCACGCCATGTGCCAAGACGTGGCAAATCAGGCGGAATTTATGGGTCGTAAACTCTCAATGGAGCAGTGGAAAGTCTTGTTTATCTCCGGTCATGCAATCGCCACTAATCAAAAAGCGGATGTTGTGCCAGGTCTTGAGGGTGAATTTGTAAATATCCGTGAAAGCTCGGCAAAAATGAGCGTGTCACGAATGGCGAGCTTAATCGAATATGTCACGGCTTACGGCGTAGCTAATGGGGTTAAATTTAACGACAGATGGGGATTTTATGGACGATGAAAAACATGGATTGGGACTGGATTGCGTATTTAATTTTTACCGCATTTATTTTTTGGTTGTTTAATGGTGGTCAAGGATGATTTGGACTTATTATTTTGCGGTATTGGCAGCACTATCACTTACGCCCGTTTTTGTGTTGTTCTGGGCGTTATTTTTTGTTCACGGAAAACACGCAAGTAAGATTTTTATTTACTGCCTAACCGGTTGCGTTTTAGGTGGCTTGATGTGGATTGCTCTAGGCGTTGGATTGGGATTGACGGTGATTTTGGAGGGGAAATGAGCAAAGAGAAATTTGAACGCACAAAGCCGGTTGTGAATGTTGGCACTATAGGTCATGTCGATCACGGAAAAACAAAACTCACAGCAGCAGTAGCAACGGCAATAGCAGCTAACTTAGCGCGTAAATCGGTTGATGATGTAAACGAAAAACTAACGCGCGGATTAACAAAAGAGCGTGACGACTGGCGCAAATGGAGACAGTCGGGCAGTAAAGGCAAGATCGTAATTAATGGGGTGAGACGGTGATTTGGTTTGTTTGTTTTTTAATGTTTCTAGGGCTGTTTTTCGACGGGAGAACGGGTTATGGCGATTTAGCTATTTTTGTCCTTTTGGTCTGGATGGCTTACAAGTTAGGGGTGTTTTAATGACTAAGGCACCAAAACAACATAAATGCAAAGTATGTGGGAGCTACTTTGTAAAAACGTTCAGTAGTACGCAAAAGGTTTGTTCGCCGGAATGTGCAATTAAATTATCTCGTGAACAATCCCGCAAAGAGCGAGAAAAGAAAGATAAGCAAGAGCGTATTGAATCTCGTAAAAGAATGGCTGTACTTAAAGAAAAAGCTAAAACCAAGGGAGAATTAACGTCAGAAGCGCAAAGTGCGGTGAATAGATATATTCGTCTGCGTGATGAAAACAAGCCTTGTATATCCTGCGGAAGACCGCTTACAAACGACCAGCTCGGCGGCGGTTTTGATGCCGGGCATTATCGTAGTCGTGGGAGTGCGGTACATTTGCGATTCTATACGTTAAACATTTTCGGTCAATGCAAAAAATGCAACCGATATTTAGGCGGAAATTATCAGCAATTCAGACTTGGTTTAATAGATCGAATTGGATTGGCGAAGGTTGAGGAAGTTGAAGCAGATCAACGAATAAGAAACTACTCAAAAGAAGATTTGAAAAGAATTAAACAGATTTTTAATAAAAAATGCCGATTAATTGAAAAGCGTAGAGGTCTTAAATGAGCAAATCCATTGAGTTATTAGTTAAACTTCACAATCCAAAATGCGTGAGTGCAGAGACTGCAGGGAGAGGTGGGAAAAGTCTGCTTTATAAGGAGCAGATTGTTTTTGCATTTGCTCAGGCCGAAAAGGAATTTATGTTTGGGTATCATTTATTGATGTGTAAATATCGGCAAGATCCGTTTTCGCGCGAATTTGTGAACAGCTATGCAGAAAGTTGGTGCGAAGAATGTGGATTGCCTGAACACGCTACAGAAGCGCTATCATACGTTGTGGATATGGTTTGCGATTTACCTTTACCAAGTCAATTAAAACACCTTAATTCCCTCAGAAAACGCTATTTACGGTCGCAATATGCACACTTATCCGTGATTGATAAAGCCAACAAAATTGCCGAAGAAAATGGGTTGCTCCCAAATAGTGTCGAGGCTAGACAGTTGCGAATCCGTGAATTAAATGAAATCCGTAAATCGAATGTTTGCCCACGCTGCCGTGGCACCGGCGAGGTGGGTAGAGTACAAAAACGAGAATGCCCTGAATGCCGAGGAAAAGGGAAGTTACGTGCGAACATCATTCACTTAATGAAGTCTATTGATTGCACCGAAGCCTACTTTAACCGTTACCTCAATGCGCTTGTGGTGGATTTTGAACGCCATTGCTACGAAGAAATGAGCGGTGCGGAAAATGTGATTAAGCGACAAATAAAAAACGAATCTTTGAATTAGATCACAGACAAGACCAAAAAAACTCCTATAATTTAAAGAAATTTAGTTATAGGAGTTTTTGTTTATGAAAAAGAGTTTATTATTAATTTCATTATGCTTTGTTTCTATGCAATCCATTGGGTTTAGTAATAGCGAAATTAATAATGTGGAGCAAGTAAATAAATTTTCCAAAGAATCAAGAATGTTGCTTGAGCAAGTTAAACCCGATTCATTTAGGGAGTGGTCATATAAGTATGATTTATTGCAAGCTCAATATGATAAATTAGAAATGGATTTCCAGAATAGACCAAGTAAAGGAAGTCCTAAGAAAAGCGGTAATGTTTTAACTGATGATCAGTATCAGGAGTTAATACATACAGTTAACGGAAAGAGAACGGTTACCAGAATTTACCCTAGGGAAAATCAGTGGATGAATCTTCGATTTTATAATCCATTGAATGTAAAAATCCAACAAATAGAGTTAATTATAACAGAGGATATAGCGCGGTATAAAACGGCATCAAATGAGCAGTTGGCTGAAAATAGTTCGTTTAGAGATATTTATTGGGATATATCAGACCGAGACAAAACAAAGCCTGTTGAACAGGTTTATTTAGAGGCCAAAAATAAATTTTTATCTGATTTAGATGAGAAGCATCCCGAAATAACAATCAGAGTTGATGTAAACGCAAAGCCTTATTCGATGACAAATGTGAATTTTGAAATACCATCAAACTTTGATATTGAGCGTTGGAATATTAGTAAGTTGATTGGAGAATAGAAAAATCATGAAATTAATTAGGGATAACAAATGAATAAGATAAAGAAATTTTTATCATTTTTCGTATTTTGCCTCTTGGTTGGGGCTGTGTTTAATTTTTTTGATCACGGCTCAATTTTCCCAAGCAAGCCGAGAGGAAAGATTAATCAAACAAATTGTGAAAGCGAATTAAGACAGGCGTTTATTAAAAAAGCAAAAGAACATAATGATCAATTTAGCATGTCCGTGCTAGATGGATACGTTAAACATGTTTGTAATTGCGCGCGAGCCGAACCAAAATTGGGGTTTAGTGAAGCTGTGAGTTATTGTATCAACAAAAGGTAAAAAGAAATGAAAAGATTGTTATTTATTTGCTCGCTCTTTGTATCGGCGTCAGCTATGGCAAATTACACCACCTGCAATGATTTCGGCAGTACTCAGATATGTCGTGATTCAAGTGGTTATACCTCTACCACCCATCAGATTGGGAATAGCTATATCACCAATGGATCTGATGGCTATCGGTCAACCACGCATCAAATAGGTAATGACATATACCGTGGTAGTGATAACCGTGGGAATAGTTGGAATATCTACGATAATAACAGTTATCGGAATTATTAATTGAGGTATTTCATGAGAAAGATTGGTTTTTTGTTTATCCTTGGTCTGGTTTCGGTAAGTGCATCTGCAATTACAGTAGAAACTCCTGGTAAAGGAACGTTCACAGAGTGCAAAGATTCGTTTGGAGGATTTCTGTCTTCTTGTGATGAGGAAAAGGTTCAAATTCCACAGTTTATTTCCGAAGGCTCGGTTATTCAGGCTATCTTCTTAGGGAAAAATAGAGGAAAGTACATTAACTTTGAAGTTGACGAAATCAAGTATAACTCAAGTAAGGGGTCTTGCCGATTAATTTATCCCAATGGCAGTTCAAACATGACTATTGGCATAGGCAAGTGTAAAAATTTGTTAAGATAAGAATAAAGCCTGTTTACAACACAGGCTTTTTTTATTAGTATGTTTTTCAAGGCTCGTAACCTTAAAACAAAGCGGAAATCCGCACCCGACAGCATAGCGGTTTTTTTATGCGTAAAATTTGTGTTCTCGTTTAGTTTTATTGCCATTAAGACTTAACACGCATAAATCCAATTTCATCTATGCCGAGAGGGCGGAGAATACAACACCTGAAAGGGGAATAATCCCGGCCGTTCTTTGTTTCGGTTTACGAACCTCTTGGCGACCTTATAAGGTCAATTCTAAACTTCGTAAAATAAAACAAAGGAGTAGACTCATGTCTAATCAAACCCAACTTTCCACATTCAATTTCAACTCATTACCTGTTCGTATCAATGTTATTGGTTTAGATCCATTTTTCTGTCTTGTGGATGTTGCTGCAATTTTAGGGTTAGGAAATCGTTCTGTAAGCAAATTTAAATTCAATCCTAAAGGAGTGGAAAAACTTTCCACCCCTTCAAATGGTGGTTTGCAAGAGATGATCTTCATTAATGAACCTAATCTTTATCGAATGATTTTCCGGTCTAATAAACCAGAAGCAGAAACATTCCAAAATTGGGTCTTTGAAGAAGTTTTACCGGCAATCCGTAAAACAGGAAAGTATGAAGGCAAAACCACGGCAGACGATCGCACAGGCTTACGCAATGCCGTAAATATGTTGGTGAGTAAGAAAGGCTTGATTTATTCCGATGCCTATAATCTTGTTCACCAATACATGAACGTCGAAACCATTGAAGACATTCCCGCCGACAAATTACAAAGTGCGGTGGAATATGTGCATAGAATTGTGCTTGAAGGTGAGCTTATCACTGAACCGAAAAAAGATGATCGTTTCAATTTTGAATTTACCGAGTATGAACTTCAACAGCTTGCTTGGTTGTGGTTCGCTTTCAAACGTGGCGTCGGCACTTTCCAACATATCGAAAGAGCCTTTAACGTTTTAGGCTCGAACATGAGCGGGCAAATCTACGGACAGGCTTACGAATACTTAAGCGTACTACGCTCAACAAACCAAATCTTAAACCGCATTACCAAAGAGTTTGAGATTGACCCAATGACAAACTGGCGAGTACTGCAACACTTGCGCCAGTTTGACCCGAAAGCCGTCAAAATCGACTTCTAAAAACACCGCAAAATCCGACCGCACTTTCCCCCAAGAAATCCGTGCGGCGGGTTTTTACACCTCAAATTCACGAAAAAGGACAAATTATGTTCAAGATTTTCTTTGCAGTGGCGTTGTTATGGGCCGCCTATCATTTAGACTTAAATCAAGATTGTGATGGGTATATTTGCCAAGTTGAACAGTCTCATCAAAAGTGATTATAAATTGACTTAACCCTAATTTTGCATTACTATTTCTAACAATAGCCGAGGTGTAAATTAATACATCTCGGTTTTTTATTGGCAAGAATTCCATAGGCTCAATCTTAACGGATTGGGCTTTTTTATTACCTCGAAAATAAGCGGGGTGGAGTATGAGAATGTTTAAAGATCCCGGAAATCAAAGCTATGTCTGGTCGGGTTTTTCTGGCTTTTTGGCGTGGCTTGGCGATCAGAATAATTTAATGTTACTTAGTCTTGCGATTGGTATTTTGACCGCGCTTGTGAATATGTATTCCAAATTCTGGGAGGGTCGCTTGCTGAAGCGCGAAGAAGAGCGCAAAGAAGAGATTCACGCGCTGATGGTGGCAAGATTAAAACAGGGGTTAAATATTGAAATTATCAAAGACTAGAGGTGCATTAGGTGTTTGCTCCGTTATCAGTATTATTGCAGTGATGTACACCTCGTATGGCGATGAAATCGCATTAAGCCCTGCCGGCGCGGAGATTATCGGCAATGCCGAGGGGTGCCGTAGAGACCCGTATAAATGCCCTGCCGATGTATTAACTGTTGGGATTGGCTCAACAGAGGCAGGAGGTGAGGCGATAGATCCAAAGCGGCGCTATAACGATTTTGAGATCGCTGAGCGATGGAAAAATGACATTAAGATCGCCGAATCATGTGTAAATAGATTTGCTAACGGTATGGCGTTACCTCAATCTGTATTTGATGCCGCCGTATCAATCACCTTTAACGTTGGATGTGGACGCGTCCAAAAATCAACATTATTTCGCAAGCTCAATGCAGGAGACTATATTGGCGCTTGCAATGAGTATCCAAAGTGGGTTTATGCGGGTAAAACAAAATTACCCGGCTTAGTAATCCGCCGGGAAAAGGAGAAAGCATTATGCCTACTCGATTTGTCGAAACAGTAAAAAATTACTTAATCGGTGCTTTAGTCCTTATAGTTTTGGGCTTGTGGATATGGTCACGGTACCAACACAGCAATATTATTGACCTAAGAGCCGAGAATCAAACGCAAGCCCAAACCATTAAACAGCAGGAAGAGGCTAATCAAGCCTTAAATGTGGCGCTGCAACAAGAGCGCGAAGCCGTAATTGAGCAGCAACAACGAAACGAAGAAATCGAAAGGGTGGCACTTGAAAATGTCGAATCAGTTAAAACTATCATCAAAACTCAACCTTGTTATCGTACTAAGCTCCCTCAGTCTGCTCTTGAGCGCCTGTACAAGTAAGGTGACAACAAAGGCGGAATACATTTACCCACCGCAAGCTTACACAACACCATGTGCTAAGACAGCATTTACCGGGGAGACTTACGGCGATGTAGTGTTGCAATTAGTCAGGGTAACGGCAGAGCGAGATAAATGCGCAAGCCAAATAGACAATCTCAATAAGTGGATTAATCAAGTAAAAGGTAAATCACAATGACAGACCAAATCAAATTCGCAAACGATAAAAGCGCGGGAGAAAAGTTAGTCGGAATCGACTTTAACCCGGGTAACATCGGTGATGTTGCAGAGTGTAAACAACGCTTTGCGCAAGCTATTAACCAAGTAATAGCACATAAAGATGACGCATTTAACCAAGGTACACTAACAGCAGATAAAGAGATGCTATTAGATGAGGCGGTTAAACGTATCATCGATGCTCAAATGTGGGCGGTTAAAGCTATTACTTGGGGGTTGTAAGTAGGAATTAATACAGTAGCCCGTCTAACCACGGGCTTTTTTATATCTCGTTTATGGCAAAAAAAAACTGGAACGCATTACAAATAGAGTACATCAAGACTTATGCAAGAACCGGTGTATCTGTAATGGAGTGGTGCAGACGGAAAGGATTGAATTTTGCCACCGCTAAACGGTATATAAAAAAGCCTGAAACAGCCATATCTCAGTTAGGGGAAATCCAAAAAGGCGATAGTAGAGAGCTAAAAGCTATCAAAAAAATAACTGCGAATCCATCCAACAAAATGGATGAGGCAGAAGTTGTTGAATCTAAAGTAGATTTAGAGCAAAACTGCGAAATTGATTGCGAAATTGCGAACAAAACTGCGAAAGCCGAACAAGTGAACTGCGAAACTGCGAAAGAAATTGCGACAAAGGTGAAACAGTCCGCAAAAATGATAAAGCATGGTGGATACGCTAAATACTTTAAGGATAAATCTGCTTTTGATGAGGTGGTTGATTTTACCCTCAAAGACGAAATCGACCTGATGCGCCAGCGGGCCATTTCGGCGATTGAAAGCATTGAGAAGTTCACTGCTGATTTAGCACGGTGTACTACAGCAGAAGATAAGGAAATTACATTTAAGCTAATCAAATCTGCGGAAGCTGCACTAGACAGAGCGGTGGGGCGCATTGAAAGCCTGAATAGCACAAACAACAATATTGCGCTTACTCTTGAAACAATCGAATTGAGAAAAGCGCAAACGAAAGAAACCTTGCTGAAAGCGGATAAATTAGCGCAAGAACTCGGCGCAAAAGCGGCAAGCAAACACAAGGTCGAGTATGCCATCGACTTCTACGATGACGAGGAAGGTAGCGATGAAGATTAATTATCGTGCTTCTGCCACGTTTCGTAGAGTGCATAAATCAAATGAGTTGGTTAAAGCGATTCGTGGCCCGATTGGGAGTGGTAAATCAGTTGGGTGTGTAATGGAGATGTTCCGTATTTGCTTAAACCAAGAGCCAAATTCTGATGGCGTTCGCCGTACTCGTTGGGCTTGCGTGAGAAATACTTATCCTGAATTAAAAGGCACTGTGATCAAGACATTTCAAGCATGGATTCCTGAAAGTATTTGCCCGATTAAATACGACAGTCCGATTTCTGGAATGATGAAAATTAATCATCCTGACGGTAAAACTACGGTAGAAGCGGAATTTATGTTCTTGTCGATGGATAAACCAAAGGATGTAAAAAAATTAATGTCTTTGGAACTGACGGGAATTTGGATTAACGAAGCACAATTTTTACCGGTGATGTTGGTAACGGAAGCGGTGACGCGTACTGGTCGTTTTCCTGAAAAGCGAGTTTCGGAAGGATTCGATGGTGCAACGTGGAACGGTATGATTATGGACACCAACTCACCTGATGACGATCACTGGTGGCATACCTTTGAAATGGCGCTCGATGAAGAAACAGGTGAAAGCCTTACGCCTAAGAATTGGGCGTTCTTCACACAACCTGGCGCGTTAATTGATGTTACCGGCATACCGTTTGAATCGTTATCTGATGAAGTCAAAGCGAATATCGAAAACGGCTTATACGTGGACTATCACGGACACCGTTTTGTCGCTAATCCGTTAGCGGAAAACGTAGAAAACCATAAAAAAGGCTATGGCTACTGGTTTGATAACCTTCAAGGGCAAACATTGAGCTGGATTAAATCTCGTATTTGCAACGAATTTGCGACTGTTCAAACAGGTAAACCCGTCTATATGGATCACTTCAACAAAGATTTACACGTCTCGAAAGATAAATTACTCCCGGTTAAAGGATGGCCTACATTCATTGGTCTTGATTTTGGTTTAACGCCAGCCGCTATCATTGGGCAAGTTTCGCCAGTCGGTCAATTGCGAATTACTGATGAAGTAGTTGCTACCGGAATGGGGATTCAGCGATTTATTCAAGATCAGCTATCTCCTTTAATCCGATCTAAATATGCAGGCTGTGAAGTTGAAGTCATTGGCGACCCTGCCGGAGTGCAGCGCGCGCAAACCGATGAAAAAACCTGTTTTCAAATTTTGTTAGAAAACGGATTCAATGCACGCCCAGCAGACACAAACAACACCACGGGGCGACTTGAAGCTGTGCGTTGGTGGTTATCTCGCTTAGTTGGAAAAGGGCAACCTGCGATGATTATCAGCCCGCATTGTCGAGTTTTGATTAAAGGCTATGAAACCGGTTACGCTTATCGACAATTAAACGTCAGCAGTGATGAAAAATACACAGAATCGCCGGATAAAAATCGTTATTCACATCCGCATGATGCAAACCAATATTTATGTTTAGGCGCTATGCCTGACCTATTCAAACAACAAATCATCAACGTTAAACCACATCAAGCGATTAGCTCAGTCACAGGATATTAAAAATGGCAGAAGAACAATCCGCACTTCTGGAGGCCATCACGGCTTTCGGGTCAGATTTGCGCGCAAGACTTTTAGAACATATCAAACAGCGCCAACCGGTTGTCCAGCGTTGGGTAAAAGATATGTATCAGTACCGCAATCAGTATGAAGATGGTATTAAAACAAACAAATCAAAAGTATTTGTCGGTTATACGCGCGCAAAAACCGATTCATGGACGGCGCAGATGACAGATATGCTTTTCCCGAGTGACGATAAAAACTACGGTATTTCACCAACGCCAATGCCGGATATTGCGAATCTCGCAAAACAGCCTGACAGTAGCGATCCGGAACAAGCCGCCCAAATCTCTAATGCCCGTGCAATCATGCAACAGGCGAAAGAAAGTGCCGAAGCAATGGAGAAATTGATTGATGACCAGTTGTTAGAGTGTGATTATGCGGCAGAGGCGCGTTTATGCTTACATTATGCCGCCGTGTTAGGAACGGGAATCTTGCGTGCACCGGTGATTGATACGGTGGAATCTAAGGCTTGGCATCAAGATGAGTTAGGCAATTGGGTTGGTGAAATCGTGAGTAAAACCATTCCTGCCGCACATTTAGTCCTGCCATGGGATTTTGTGCCGGATATGACTGCGCCAACAATTAAAGATTGTCAATTTGTATTTGAGCGTAGTTATGTCACCAAGAAACAGTTACAAGCCCTTGCTAAAAATCCGTATTACTTAAAAGAAAGCGTGCTTCAACTGTGTGAATTGGAAGGCTCCGATACGCGTACCGCAAGTTCCGATATGGATGGATACATTGATACATTAAGGACGCTTTCAGGCCTTGAAACGCAAAGCAAAGACAATCGCTATGAACTGTGGACGTACCACGGCGGAATCCCTTTAACCGTTTTGGAAAGCGCAAACAGCCAATTAGGTGAAGATGATCGGTTGGTCATCCCTGACGATGAAGAATCACGCGCGGCGAACTTAGAGATCGATGGCGTGATCGTGATGGCAGGCAATGGAACAATCCTAAGCGTGAATCTCAACCCGTTAGAAACCGCTGAATTTCCTTATTCTGTTTATACCTGTGAGCCGGATGTTTGTTGCTTATTCGGGTTCGGCATCCCTTACCTTTGCCGCGATGCGCAGGAAATCCTTAACACCGCTTGGCGTGGCATGATTGATAACGGTGTTTTAGGTATCGGGCCACAAGCTGTTGTAAATAGCAGTGTACTCACTCCGGTGGATGGCAACTGGGAATTATCGCCTTACAAGCTATGGAAAACCAACGATCGGGCAACAGCAAATGCGCAATTTGAAGCGCAGCGTGCTTTTGGCATCTTTGATATTGGTAGTCGTCAGCAAGAGTTAGCTAATATTATTCAGCTTTCCAAGTCATTTATGGATGAGGAATCAGGGCTTCCTATGATTGCTCAAGGTGAACAAGGACAGGTAACGCCTACGCTTGGCGGTATGTCCATGCTGATGAATGCGGCTAATGCTGTTCGTCGCCGTCAAGTGAAAGAGTGGGATGATGCGGTTACTAAACCACTTATCCGCAGATTCTATGAATACAACATGAATATGTCGGAAGATGCCTCCATTAAAGGCGATATGCAAGTGGTAGCTCGTGGCACTTCCGCTTTATTGGTAAAAGAAACACAGACAGCACAAATTATTGATATTTTCCAGAAATTCGGTCAACACCCACAATTAATGCACGCTTTTGATTGGTACGATGGCGCGAAAACCTTAATGCAATCTATGAGTATGGGAACGCAAACCATGTTGATTCCACGCGAGGAATACGAACAGAAGCTACAAGAAATGCAGGAAGCACAATCACAGCAACCGCAAGATCCGGAAATCCTCAAAGTTCAAATGCAAATGCAGATTGCGCAACAGAAACAGCAACATGAAATGCAGTTAGAGCAGTTGCGCATGCAGAACCAGTTACAGATCGAGCAGATGAAAGTACAGATCAAAGAGAAAGAACTGGAGATCAAAATGCTTGAAGTGCAGATGAATCAAGAATCACAACAAGCGAGATTAAATCTGGATGAAAAATTAAGCACAGCGAAACTCACCACAGACTTGCAATTACAAACCGGTAAACAAGCAATCGATTTGGAAAAATTCAAAACCGAAGTGCGGTTGAAAAATACACCGCTCACCAATCCGAACGGAAACTACGGATTAGACCAATAACAGACCGCAACCTAAAAAGTGCGGTCTTTTTTATTACTCAATTTTAAGGGCAAATAACATGAGCTTTTACCTTTCCGACAAAGACTATAAAGAGATGATTGGTATTATCAGCGGCAATCCTGGTGGGAGAAAAGGTGATGATACAGGCGGTACCTATATTGATATGCCGTCAGCTAGCACCGAGCCGAAACAGCAGGGTATTGTTGCAGATACGGTTGATGCAGTACAAATGGGCGCGTGGAAAGGCGTAAGTGATATTGCACATGGTTTAGGCGCGTTAACCGGTGCAGATTGGTTACATAAGGTTGGTGATTGGGCTGGGGAAGGGGCGGACGAAAACCTTGCCACAATGTCCGATGAAATGAAAGCCGCATTGAATCAGAATGCGTTTGACGGAGAAGGGCAAGGAGTTAGAAATGTTCGTTGGTGGGCAGGCAATCTTGGCTCCCTGATCGGACAAAACCTTGATACTGTTTTAACCCTTGGTGCCGGCAAGGCGGCCACATTCGGCGTAAAACAAGCCGGTAAAATGTTGCTGAAAAAAGAAGCGGCCGAAGAAGTTGGCAAAGTCGCCGTAGAGCAAGCTGCTAAACGGGGTATTCCGCAAAAATACTGGAACATGGTAGGGATTACCGCCACCATGTCCGCCATGTCCGGTGGTGGACGGTATAGTCAAAAGCGTGACGAAGTTATGCAGATGACGAATGAGCAGCTATCACAAATTCCTCAATTCTCGGACGCTTACTATGAAATTGCTGACAGCGAGGAAGGAAAAGGGAAGTCTGTAGAGCAACTTTATGATTTAGCCAAAGCTTCTTTTGCGGATAAAGTCGGTCGTGATGCGGCGTTAAATCCTGCGGCAATTGCAACAGATTTAGCGACAAATGCAGTAAGCGGTCTTGGTGGCGGTTTCTGGGGGCTTGGAAGTCCGGCGAAAACTATCAAAGGCGGGCTCCTTAAAGGTGCAATGGTTGAGGGTGGCACCGAAGCCATTCAAGGCGTTGGTGAACAATACGCTTTGAACAAGGCTGAACAAGACAATTACAACCCGAACAAAGATTTAACTGAGGGCATGGCAGATAACGCCATCAATGGCGCCGTGCTTGGTGGTGTGTTCGGCTCTGCTATGGGTGGATTAGACACATACACCGACCGCCGCGCATTCAATAACCAAAAACGCACCTTGTTAAATCATATTAACACTGGCAATGAAGCAATTGATAGTCAGTTAAAAAATTACGTTGACATGCTCAACCAAGGCGCAGCCGATTTAGGCGATCTTGTTTCTGCGAGCCGTGTTCAAGCATTGAATAATGCCGGTATTGCGAATGCCCGCGTCCGCCAAATGGAAGAAGATGCCCGTGTTCAACAGCAAGCCAATGCACAATTTGAATCAGATTTCTTTGGTGAAGAGCAGACAGCGCAACCAAATCAGCCTGAATTTACAATTGACCCACAAATGGAGCGTGCGGTTTATGTAGCAAAAGCCATTGAGAAATTCAGAAAAGGGGATTTAGCTGGGGCAAATGAGTTCATCAGCGATCCGATGGTATTCGCCGACAATGCCGCAAAAAGCCAATTTGTTATCGACCGAAGTTTTGGTGAATTAAAAAGTATCGCAGAAGCCTACGGACTCAACCCGAAAGATGGTAAAGCCATGCGCCAATGGATTGAGGATTATATTGCCAAAGCGCGCGAATTCAACGAAAACAATCAACGACCAACACATGAAAGTAATCTTCAATTTACCGCCAATGTTGCACCAGAAAATCGAAGTGGTGTAGTCAGCGGTGCAAATGATGAAATTGATGTGGGTAATGGAAACTATCAACCTTTCCAATATGAGGTGGTAGATGCGACCATGCTTTCTCCTACACAACAAAAAGATGATAACCAATTCCGTGACCGTGACAGAACCGCAAGTCAATCGCAAATTAATAATATCGCACGAAATTTAGATCCGCGTAAATTGGCGGCAAGTCCAACCATGGATATGGGCGCACCTTTGCTTGCACTGGACGGGAAAACCATTATTGCCGGTAATGGTCGTACAATGGCAATCCGTCAAGCCTATCAAGAGGGCGGCGCTGATGGTTATCGTCAATTCTTAAAAGATAATGCCGGTCATTTTGGTGTTGATTCAGATCAATTAGATGCTGTAGAAAATCCCGTACTTGTTCGCCGCTTAACTTCACCGGTAGATATTGCGCAAGTCGCAATTAATTCCAATGAGCAAGGCGGAATGCGGATGTCTGATTTAGAACAGGCGAAAGTGGATGCGCGCCGTTTACCGAGTATGGATTCATTTATCGCAGGGGATAATGGCGATATTAATTCACCGGATAATCAACAGTTCATTCGTCAGTTCGTGCAAAACCAGCCGGAAAACTTGCGCAATGAGTTATTGGACGGTAAAGGCAATTTAAGTCAAACAGGCGTTCAACGCATTCGTAATGCAATGTTGTATCAAGCCTATGGAGACAGTCAAACCTTATCAAGATTGATTGAGAACACCGACCAAGGGGCTAAAAACGTACTCAATGCCTTAACCGCACTTGCGCCTAAAGTGGCTCAAACTCAACAAGATATTAATTCAGGCGTGCTTTCTGATGTCAGCATTTCTAATGCTATCATTCAGGCAGTAGAAAAATACAATCAACTCAATGCGCAAGGTTACAAAATCAATGATTATCTTGCACAGGATGATTTTGTGGGTGATTTATCGCCAGAAGCAAGAGAAATCTTAACTATCTTTGATGAAAATCGCCGTAGTGGAAAGCGCATTGCGCAAGTGTTAGGTGCATATTTCGATCAGGCTCAAACACATGGCAATCTATCACAAGACAGTATGTTTGGTGAGGTGGCATTCGATAAATTAGGATCATTGCAGCAAGCGAAGAATGTTGATGAAGATATCCGATTAAGTCTGAATGAATCGGCTGATTCTGATTTTGCGAAAGCGGTGGATGATGTAGCCAATGGCAAGTTTTCATCGCAAATTATTGATGTTGGCACAACTCCTAGCGTATTGAAGATGCTGGGTCTTCCTGATGTTAATGTGGTGATCAGTGGTGCAGTATTGAAAAAGGTAATGTTAGGAAAACATAATGTTACACCTGATACATTAAAACAGCTACCAAAACAAATTAATGATCCTGTAGCTGTAATGAAATCCAGTACACAGCAAAATGGTTATGTGGTTTTAACAGAGTTAATGGAAAGTGTGAATGGAATCAACAAGCCTGTTGTTTCAGCCTTACATTTAAAGCAAACTTCACAAGGAATTGAATTAATTAATATTGCTAGTGTATATGGACGAAATAATTCGCAAATTCAACGCGGATTAGAAAATGACTTGCTTTATTGGAATAAGAAAAAAGGAGCCAATTTCTTAGATAATCTTACGCTTCAATTGCGATCACCATTATCAGAAACTAACTCCATAAAAGGCTCGCAATTTCTGAAAACCCATCCGCTTCAATTGCATTGGGATCTTACATCAGACGCTAACCTTTCTATGAGAGATATTAAAACCGAAGCCGACCTAAGTCAATACCAAAGCGCAAAAAACAATCAGGAATCTACAGCTAATCCTGATATTCAGCGCACTCAAGAAATCTTACGCCAAACCTTTGGCAAAGCGGCAGAACATATTGAAGTTACGACCTTTGCTAACCCACCAAAAGACGTGAAGAACTTAATCACTTCTGACGTGGAAGGTTGGTTTAATCCGAAAACAGGCAAAATCACTATTGTTGCCGACAGTATCAAGCCGACAAAAACCATGACCAAAGACGAACGCTTACAGTTCGTTGCATGGCACGAAATGGCACACCGTGGAATCAACGTGGGCTATAAAGGCTCTTACGACAACCTTATGGCCGAAGTCGGCAAGAATAAAGCCGTAAGTCAAATAGCCGATGCAATTCAGAATCAACGCAAAGGCACAGATGACTTAGCCGCAACCAATCGAACTGTGGCGATTGAAGAAGCTATTGCTGAAATCATGGCAGCTAATGAAACTGGCAAATGGAATGAGCTTGAAACACGTTACGGCGTTGAAATCAAGAAGGGGCAACGCCAATCCGCTAAATCATGGTTGGCGATGACCGCACAACGAATCAAGGAATTCTTATCGAAAATCTTCGGCTTAGAACGTGCGGCGCAATTCTCTGATGACGATGTATTGAATCTTGTCGCTGATATTAAGAAAAGTGCGGTAGGAAATTTTAATGAAAGCGGTAACGTACGCTTTAGCCGTAATGAAGAATTAACCGAAGAACGCTACAACCAAGCCAAAGAAAATGGCGAAACCGAACTCACATTCCATCAATGGAAACAAGTTAGATCGCCTGAATTTAAAGCATGGTTCGGGGATTGGGAAAACGATCCTGAAAATGCGTCTAAAGTGGTGAATGAACGAACAGGTGAGCCATTGGTTGTTTATCACGGAACAGGTGAGGAATTTAATGTATTTGACAAGAATAAAGCGGGCGCAGGAAATGATAAAGGGTTAAGAGGAAAAGGGTTCTACTTGTCTCCAAATAGAGCAACCTCAGAATCGTATGGAGAAAAAATTATTGGTGCGTATGTATCATTAAAGAATCCATTTAGACCTAGTGATTTTACATCTGCTGAGGGAGTCGCCGAGCATTTAACAAATAAACTCTCTGAACAAGGTTACGAAGATTACACAGTTGATCCTTTTATTTTCAATGTAGGAAATTCATTTTCGGTGAGAAGCCAATATGCTGGAGCTTTCAGTTCAATACTAAAAGATGCTGGTTATGATGGCATTTTATATCCTAACAGACAAGAAATTGTCGCCTTTGATTCCAACCAAATCAAATCCGCCACTGATAACACTGGTGCATTCTCTAAAGAAAATGATGATATTCGTTTTAGCCGTGCACAATTACGCTCTAAAGCTGAAAGTTTGGAAAAGTTACGTGAGGCGGAAACCATCCGAATTTCAGGAAGAGAAATTGAGCCAAGCGAAGATTTTAGACAATATCGTCGTAATGCAATGGAATATGGTAAAACACTGCGAGGTTCTTATGTTAATGAGGATACCGGTCGTGAAATTTCATTAGGGAGAGCGGGAGTAACTGAAGTACTGCATCACGATATCAGCAATCCCGAACACTTGCAAAGTGTTGTGGCTATTCCTGAAATTATTGAAAACTCAATTTATATTGATACTTTGCCAAATGAAGATTTAGCCAAAAATCCTGACATTAAAGAATACGAGTATTATATAGCCGGGCTAAATATTGGCGGAGCTGATTACACCGTAAGAGCCTCAGTAGGAATTGCCACTACTGGCGATAAATACTACGACCATAAATTGACGAAAATTGAAAAAGGCGATCTTTTAGAAATGACCTCTCGCTTATCTAGTGCGGAGATTTCTAATCAATCGCCTTTATCAGAAGTCAATGATAAGCGCTTATTGCAAATTTTGCAAGATGCACAGGGTGAAAGCGATCAGCAAATTCATTCAGCTAATTTCAAACGTTGGTTCGGTAACAGTAAGGTTGTTGATGAAAATGGCAATCCGCTTGTTGTTTATCACGGTTCAAATGCTAACTTTACCATCTTTGATAAGAGCAAAATTGATATTGATAATCTCGGTGCGGGATTTTATTTTTCAAGTGAAGACATTGCCAACAGTTATGCGAACCGTCGCACGCAAGAACGTGGCGGCAAAGAAAATACTTATGCAGTTTACCTTAAAATGGAAAAACCATTAGATTTCCGCAATGTAACGCACGAACAAGCCATTGAAGCCAATAAACAAGAATTCCTTTCTTTTGGATTTGATGAAGCCGAAGCTCAACGTCAGGCGGCGGAATTAGTCGATGGATTCATAGCTGACACAAAAAGATTTAACGAAAAGACCGATTTTGCAATAGCGCTGCCTGATAATAAATCAGAAGGTATGCAACGTTTTATTAAAAATGAAGGCATTGATGGTTTCATTGTGCCGGGGAAAGACAAAGCAAGCGGTAAAGATGGGGTAGCATATGTGGTATTTGAGCCACATCAGATTAAATCTGCAACGAATAATAATGGGGACTTTTCTTCAGAAAACGCCGATATTCGTTTCTCCCGCGCCAACACAGCTCAATCTGCCCTTGATCTTTCTCAGACAGCCAAAGCTGAAAGCGAGCCAAGTCTTTGGGATGATTTAAAAGCGAAAGACTATTCAAGCTTTAAAGAACGTTTCAATCGTGCAGTGGGTAAAGTGGATGAATGGCTGGCTGATAGCCTGCGCCCGGTGAATGACTGGATTGATTCCATGCACCTTGAAGACCAAACAGGGAACACGAGTAGTCGAGACCACGAGAAACGCCGCTTGAAAGATGCCATGTACACCGCCAAAGGGAAACGTGACGCAATGAATTCCGAATTGGAACAAGCCTATTTGAAACCAATCCTCTCTAAGATTGCCGCACTTTCTAAAGCGACCAAGAAAAGCAAAAATCCGATTGATGAACTCACCATGAAGCGCATGGTAGGTAACTGGATATCGGCTAAATATTCCATTGAGAAGAACTTGGATTTATTGCGGAATGATGAAAAAGTCATGCTCGATGCTAAACAGTTATTGGATAACGCAAGACAAAACGGCACCGTTGCAGAAGTGCGCCGTTTGAATGATGCTTACCTGAAAGCGAAAGAGCAGTACGATAATCGCAAAGCGGACATTTACAACACCGACTACAAAAACAAAGGCAATCGTTTCAAGGCGGGTGTTGCCGGTGGTTGGTCAATCCCGGAAGCTGAATTGATTCTGAAGAACACTGAACAACATATTAGTAAATCTGATTTAGAATCGGTTGCTGAAATGGTCTATGACTTGAATCAAGCACGTTTGGAAATCGATCGTGCAAGTGGACGCTACACTGAAAAAGAATATCAAGAGTACAAGGCGAACCGCCATTACGTCCCATTAACAGGCGATCCGAATGCTGATGTTGATACCGATATTATTTCAGGTGCAGGTTCAAGTGCGGTCAATATCGGACGAGATAAAGCGCTAAAAGGTCGTACAAGTTCCGAAGCGGAAGATGCGATCGATGCAATGTGGAAATCCGTGGGTAAATCTACAACCTATGCCGGTTTCGCGGAGTTTAAAGGCAAGATTGATGACTTGTACGAAACGGAAGTAACCATGCTGAAAGAGAAAGGTTATTCCGATTCTCAAGCAAGGGAACAAGCCACGGCAAATTTAGGCATTAGTAAACGTAAAATGCAAGGTTTAACACGTTCGAGTGATAATGTGCTAATTCGTAAAGAAGGTGGCCAATATTATGAATATGAATTGCCGGCACAAGCAATGGAAGCCTTACGCAATGATAATGTAGAACACGCAAATGATTTTCTAAAATTACTTTCTAAACCGACAGGATGGTATGCGCGCGGTGTAACGCAATGGACATTGATGTTCGCTCCGGGGAACATGATGCGTGATACTTGGGAAAAATCAGAATTTATCCGGGTGCAGAAACTCTATGACAAAAATAATCGTTTAGTGGACAGCAAAACGATGGATAAAATCGGTCGTGCAACCATTGCGAATGCTTTTACCGACAAAGAAGTATGGCAAGCCACCAAGCGCCTTGGCTTTGGTCAAGAATTGCGTGATAGTGTGCCGGCAGAGCGTATGCTTAAACAGTTGCTCAAAGAGGGCGGTGTTTCAAACTACGGTACTTATTTGGATAAATCCGAAACCGATTTAATCAAGCGCTTGAAAAAAGAAAATAATCCTATCGCAAGCAAGCTCGAAAAAGCGGGTAAGGTGCTTGAGGGGTACAATAAAATGTTCGATACCGTTTCTGCATTAGCGGCTTATAAAGCCTTAGTGGAAAACGGCATTGATTCAAAACAGGCGGCGGCCACAACATTGGAGCTTACCAACTTCCGCAAGACGGGTTCCAAAATGCGTGGCATCAAAGCACTGTATATGTTCTCTCAACCAACCGTGATGGGCGCGGCAAACCTAATTCGTTATCTCTCCACCCGTAAAGGGCAGTATCGTTTTGCGGCGTATCTTGCCGGGATGACCGTGCTTTATACTGTATTGCGTTCAATGGACGATGAAGATGAGGGCGGTAACAAAATGGATCAGCTTGGCGATATTACCCGTTATATTCCACTCCCAATTGGTGATGGATATTACTTTAAATTCCCTGTTGGCTTTGGTATGCCGCAGATGGCGTGGAATTTTGCTACGAATATCGTAAAAGGTGCGGTGAGCGATATTTCATTAACGGAAGCGGGAGTGAATATGCTAGCGCACTCCTTGAAGACTTTTGCGCCGGTGTCTCCATCTGAAATTTCAGCAGCGAAATATCCGATGGAGAAATTGACGTTGACCGCAACACCAACAATTCTTCAACCATTAATGCAGAATGTTCTTAATCGTTCGGCATTTGGTAACAAGATCACGACAAACTTTGTGCGTGATGACAAGTTGAAAGCAGAGCAATCAAAGGCGACGACAGCGCAGTTCTGGAAAGATGTGGCGTTAGATCTCAATGATACCTTGGGCATCGATATGCACCCGGAACAAATTAAAAATTTGTTTGATGGGTATAGCTCAATGTTCGGCAGCCTTAAAGAGTTGAATACTGTCTTTATTGAAAACCCTAACCGTGAACAGTTAGGACGCAATACAAGAATGCCTTTCATAAATCAGTTTATTGGCACCACTAACGAGTTTTCAATTCAAAGCCGTTACTATGAGGCAAGCGGAGAGGCGGGGAATGTAGCGAAAGAGTACGAATCACGCAAAGCCCGTGGCGAGCTTGGTGATTGGTTAGATGATGATAAACGCAAGCTAATCAAATTCCACGAAGAAGACGCGTCAGTGGTTGGTAAAATGAAAAGTGAGAAAGCAAAACTTACCCGTGCACTTCGAGCGGGTCAAATTAGTGCGGTAGCCTATGAAAATGGCATTAAACGTTACAATAAAGACATGAGCAGAGTACAAGCTCAGATGTTGCGTAAATACCGCATGATGGAGGGTTTGAATACAAACTAATCTATTGACAAACAAAATATTTGCAGTAGAATTTCCCACAATAGCCGAATTGTAGAAATGCAGTTCGGCTTTTTTGTTGGAGTTTTTATGCAAAAGCTAAAATTGCAGAATGAAGCAGATAGAAAATCACTGATTGTTTATCTGAATACCCGGATTATTGAATATAAGCAGGACTTGTGCGAGGAGGGACTCACTCCTCAACAATACAATATTCTCCGAGGCAAAATTAAAGAATTACAAGATCTGGTCTCAGAACTGGATCATCAATCATAGACCCGCTCACCGTAGCGGGTTTTTTATTATCAACGAATTATCACAAGCCGCTTTATGCCGCTTAATGAGGTAATACATGGAAAATCAAGACACCGTAGAATTTAATGCTGACGCCGCTTTTGATGAAGCCGCTAATCAACTTGAATCAGGTGGACTAACTGCCAACAACGAGCCGTCTGTCGCAAATGACAATGTTCAGACCACGCCTGATCAGCGTGAGGAAAACCCTCCTCAAGAAAGCACCCCGCAACAGCCGGTTGCGCAAGAGGAAGAACCTGAATGGTTGAAAAATGCCACTGATGAAATGAAAGAACACTTCCGCTCAATGAAAGCAGATAAAGAGCGCTATGAACACATGGCTAAGTCTCAACGCGGTCGTGTTGGCGCGCTCTCTAAGAAATATCAACAGGCACAAGCTGCTTTGGAACAGCTCAAACAAAATCAAACTACCTTTGATAGTGAGCTTGAAAGTTTGCGTGCTGATTATCCCGAAGTCGCTGAATTCTTGACCCGCTTTGTCGCCGGTCAAAACAAACGTCTTGAAGATATTTCTGCCCCGATTGCTCAAATGGTGGATGCCAACGTGCAAGATTTTGCACAGCAACAACTTGACGGCTCAATCTCTTTAGTCACTCAAGCGGTTCCTGATGCCGATAATATCTTGCGCGATCCAATGTTCCATCGTTGGGTAGATACGCAACCAAATGGCGTTAAAGCAATGTTTAGCTCTGACGATCCGCAAGATGCGATTTATTTACTCAACGAGTACAAACGTGCGACATCCTCCATCACTGAGCAACGTAATAAACGCTCTCAACAATTGTCCGCCATGTCACTTCCGACAGGTCGTGCTGCACCGAAAGGTGGCGGTGAAGTGGATGAGAATGTGCTATTTAATCAATTAGCTGCTGAATTTGACAAGCGGCGATAGTTAGTTCATTTGAGGAGAATGATTTATGCCTTCAACCAATGTCACTAAATATGGTGATATTTCAGAAAAGACAGGCGTCTATGCCATTGCTAATTTGTTAGCACACGCCGAACCAATTTTGGTAATCAGCAAATTCGGACAAGTTAAACCTATGCCGAAAAATGCTAGCCAAAAAATTAAATTCCGTCGTGCTGTTCCGTTTAAACCAGCACTCACCCCATTAACTGAGGGAGTGCGCCCTGAATCCCAAAAAATTAAATATGAGGATGTAGAAACCACCCTCAAACAGTACGGTGCATGGGCAGAAATCACAGATGTTATCCAAGACACTAAAGAAGATGAAGTGTTGAAAGACGCAACTAAACTTTCTGGCGAACAAGCCGCGGAAACCGTAGAACTTTTGACTTTTGGTGCAATTACAGGTGGCACTAATGTTGTCTATGCAAATGGTGTAGCACGTAATGCGGTGAATAAACCAATTTCATTAGCAAAACTTCGTCAAACTGTGCGCACGTTAATGAATAACCGTGCCAAAAAAATTACATCCATTTTAGATGCGTCTATCAAAATCGGAACAAAACCGATCGAAGCCTCTTTCGTCGCAATCTGCCATACTGACCTAGAGCCGGATTTACGTCAATTACCAGGGTTTAAATCTGTGGCTGAATATGGTAGCCGATCTGTAGTCTCTCCATATGAATTTGGGTCGGTTGAAAACATCCGCTTTATCACGACGCCGCTTTTTACACCGTTGGCAGATGCCGGCGCAACAAAAGGTAGTGAAAAAGTGTTGTCTACCTCTGGCACAAATGCAGACGTTTATCAAATCCTTGTGTTAGCACAAGACGCATTTGGTATTGTGCCGTTGAAAGGCAAGGAATCGGCAGAAATCAAAGTGCGTAATCCGGGGGCACCGTCACATGGCGATGAACTTGGCCAGACCGGTTCTGTTGGCTGGAAAACATGGCATGCGGCACTAATCCTGAATCAAGCATGGTTGGCGCGTATCGAATGCGCGGCTTCTGAACTTTAAAATGTAACCCAATAAGCCCTGTTAATTCAGGGCTTTTTATTTAAGGTAGAAAGATGAGTTATCCATTTATCGATTTAGACAAAAGCAAAAAAAGCGATTTAATTAATCACTTAAAAGAGCAGTGCGGTTTGGAAAAGAAGGATTCAGATAGCAAAGACGATTTAGTTAATGCGATTTTGGAGTTTGAAGAAAATAACGGACTATTGCGTCCGGCTGAGCTAATACCAAAATCAATTTTCACAACACAATCCGAAGAAGATTCTGCGCAAACTTCCGTTGCATTAAGCGATAACCTAGATGATTACCCAAAAGTTAGAATTAAAATCAGCACTGGCCTTGGTTTTGATGGTGCAGAAGACGTGATTGTATGGCTAAATGGTCGATCTTTTCAAATGCAGCGTGAAAAAGAATTGGTGGTTCCTGAGCCGGTTTATCAGTTGTTGATGGATGCAAAAAGCATCGTTGGATCACAAACTAAAGAAGGCGAAATCGCAAAAACCGTAGTGCAGAATTACAACGTTCATTTTTTGGGTAACGCCTAATGAATTTCCTACAACTTGCTCAAAGGTTACGCCGTGAAATGAACGATACAGGCGAAGGTCCGTATAACGTTACCAATCAAGCCGGTCGTAACCTTGAGTATGTTGATGCAATTCGTGAAGCGTGGTTAGATATTCAATCCTTGCGTCCATGGAATGAATCGTTTTGGAGTGATGGCTTTTCTGCGGATCATTTACAGCAGTTAGAGACTTCCTCCGATACGCCTTTCATTCCTGAACATTTTCACATAGCGATTGTGTACTATGCCATGCAAGGCAAGGCTTTATCTCAAAATGCGCAGGAATTAGTCATGCGCGGTCAGAATGAATGGGATAAATATCTTCATTTGTTCTGCTCTCAATTCTTACCAACCCCATCTTTAGGCAAATAAATGGCACAACTTCCGCGAATCCAATCGCAGTTTATTGCGATCAGTGGGGGTATGGATTTAACCACACCACCGATTGCAAAAGCAAACAGTGAAGCGACCAGTGCATTAAATGTGCAGCCTAATTATGGCGGTGGTTTTTCTCGCATTGATGGCTATGAATGTATTGATGGGAAAATGATACCGTCCGAAATGAGCTATGCAGTTTTGATTGTCGGGGACATCCATGATAAAGACAGGTTTAGCAACAAAGCATTCGTATATGAAGGAAAGCAATACCGGATTATTGACGTACTGGATAATGCTTTTGTGGTCACCTTTCTCAAACCCATCAACATTACTAACGGCGTAAATCTCACTGTCAACGGCGTAAATCTCACTGCCACTTATGTGAATAGTGGCGTTGATGGCGAACTTGAAGATGACTTGCGCTATCGAAGTATGGCATTTCAGTTCGGTGTAGATTCCGTTTCGGTAGTTCCCGGAATGGATAAAATTCGTGGCGTGATTGAACTTAATGGAGAGGTGATCGCCTTTCGTGATAACGGCGAAAAGTGCGGTGCGTTTATCAGTTCAAATAACGGTTGGTCGCCTGTTCCAGCAAGTTATCTCGTAAAATTGAAAAATTTGGTGAAGCCTGAAAACTTACTGGATAACTCTAATTTTACCTCCGGCAATGTTAAAGGGGTTATTTACTCCGTTACATTATCGCCTGATAGCACGTCAGGCTATGCCGTATTGTCGCAATCCGTTACAGCTAATCAGCCATTACAGGTTAATGGTATCACCGTTGCCACAGTGGAAACTTGCGATCTTGTAACGTTTTCAAAAGGTAAAAGCTGGCAAATCATCTACCATAATTTTTATGGTGGATCGAATACGTTTTACGCCTACGGTTGTAATGGGGAGCAGGTCATTGAAGTGCGCCCAAATGGCGTGATTGTTCCCGTTTTGGTGAACAATGATAACCCACAATATATTTGCGCACATCGCAACCATTTATTTGCTTCATTTCCGGGTGGGCAATTAGGACACTCTCTTGTTGGTCATCCTAATCAATGGTCTGTGCTGTTAGGTTCTGAACAATTTGGATTGGGTGATGAAATCACGGCACTTGCATCGACAGTGGGTGGTGTGCTTATCGTGGGTTGCCAAAATAAAACGGCAGGTCTCTATGGTTCTGGTCGTGATGATTGGGTACTGAAAGATATTTCCCCTGTCGGCATTCACCAAAACACACTGCAAACCTCTTTCGTGCCATTGGCTATTAGCCGGAACGGCCTAACAAGAATTGATCAGACAGAACAATTTGGTGATTTTAGATTAAGTGAAGTAGATGCAAATCGTAAACTTGGTTTTGATAAACAACATTACAATATTGCTTATTCCTCTACTAAACCGAAGTCCAATCAGATCCGCTTTTATTCTGCCGAAGGTCATCATCTGTGTATTATGTTTCAGCCTGACGGCACAACAAGAAGCACATTTTTCACCTACCCTGAACCGCTCAAAGGTTTATGGCAATCACCCGATAACGTCTATATGGCATTTGAAGACGGCAAGGTTTATCGCCAGTCTGATAATTGTCATTCGTTTTCGGGCAAGCAAATTGATTGGATTGTGAAGATGGCATTTAATCATTGCGGTTCTCCGACTTTAATTAAGAGCTGGCATAGCGCAGAGCTACAGGCGACAACCGAAGGGAAATCCAAGTTAAGTTATCGCTTTGATCTCGACTATAACTCCAATTACCACGCAGCAACACTTGGCAAAGATTTACAAATTGCCGGTGGAGGAGGGCGTTGGAACGACTCCCTATGGAACGACTTCCTTTGGTCTGCGGAAGACTATTCGGCACCGACATTCCACTTATCCGGCTACAGCCGCAATATCGCCTTATCGTTTTCAGGCTCCTCTATTTATTCACCGCAGTTTGAAATTAGTGGTCTTATTTTAAATTACATTGCACGGAGAAACTATCGTGTCTAAAAAAAAATGGTATAAGCGAACACACCAATTCACACCATACACAAAAGCGGATGGGCAAGCCGTATCAGACGAATTTGATGCTATTCAGGCAAGTTTTGAAAGAATTCCTGAAATGCGTGATGATGGAAAAGGCTTTGCGGTAAGTCCATTAATTCCGGAGCCAACCGATCCGAATCACCCTGTCCCATTTAAAATGCTAACGGAAACAGAAGCCAGTGTGAATAATGCACGTGATGATGTCATAGCTAAAGCAAAACAAGTCGCACAAAACACACAGACCGTTGAAACAAATACACAAACCGCGATCAATCAGGCTAACTCCGCCACTCAATCTGCCACCTCTGCGGCGACAAGTAGTCAATCCGCCGATGAATCGGAAGATTGGGCCCGCAAATGGGCATCGAATCCGATTGATGAGCCTGTTTCCGGCGATAAATATTCCGCCTATCACTATGCTTCAAAAGCCGCCACATCAGCCCAAAATTTATCTGCTGCAGAACAATCTGCTAAAACCAACGCAAACATCGCCGTACAAAAAGCGGAAGAAGCAAAAATATCAGCGGATAGAGCAAAAAGCATTGCTGATGGCGAAGTTGAATATGAGAAAGTCCTTAATGTTCCTCGCGCATCCGGTACACAGGCAGGTATCGTGCAGCTCACCGATGACACCGGAATCGACAGTGATAAGCTAGGATTATCCGCACGAGCTGGCAAGAAACTCGCACAAATGATTGCGGTTGTGCAACTTGCTTTAAATAACTATATCCCGCTTAACAAACGCTCATCATCAGTTAATAGTAATGACGAAAATAATGTAGCGACATCAAAAGCAGTAAAGACAGCTTACGACAAGGGCGTTGAAGCAAAAAACGCTGCAGACAATGCACAACGGACTGCTAATTCAGCAAATGATAACGTAAACACCAGAGTCGATAAATCAGGCGATACGATGACAGGCAATCTGTCATTTAAACAAGGTGATTACATCGGCATTAATTTTTACAACAATGATGACTATTATCTACGACTAGAAGGCAATCCTAAATCCAGTAGTAATATGCTCACATTCGTATATCGCCAACCAAACGGCGAAAACGTCGCAGTGGCATCTTTGCCCAAAAAAAACGGCACAATTGCTTATGTAGAAGATGTCGTATTAAAAAATGGCGGCGGCATGAGAGGAACCATATCATTTACCGATTCGACAGAAAGCTACAAAATAGGAGGGTACTCGTGGGGTATGCCGATTAGATTTATCGGCGATGCTTTCATCGGCAACGAAGTAACTGGGATAGGATTCAATAATAATGGCTCAATCCACCTAGGTGGCAGACCAAACTCAAATGAATTTTTGGTTTCTATTGATTCTGCCGGCATTTATACCTCCGGCAATGTACGCTCTTTGGATGTCGTATTAAAGAGCGGGAAAAAACTCTCTTTATCGCATCAAACAACTGACCGATATGTTGAGACATCGACCGATACTTATGGTGGTCTAAAAATAAATCGACCTGGCAAGAAAGATGAATTACTTGTTGAATCGAATGAAATTGGCGGATTTAGTTTAATTAGACGCAATAAAAATAATGGCAGTAATTTTTATGCCATCAACACACCTACCAAAAATGGGACGTTTGCACTCTTGGAGGATTTCCAATATTCCAAGGTTGGGAATTTTGAAATATACCGGTTCCCCGATGGGACTATGTGGCAAACCTATTTTGTGCAAGAAACTTTGCGAGACTATCAAGATATTCAACCAAAATCGAACAAATCTTTTACCTGGGCACAAGCATTTGTAGGATCTCCTCTGATTTTTGAAACGGTTATGTCATCAAACGAAACGCTCTCTTGTTACGCAAATATATTTGTAACATCCAACAACCGAGTATGTTATTACAACCGAGCCATAACAACACATGGGGTTGTATCGTTTCCTGTTCATGTCAGATTCCAATTTTTTGCAATAGGGAGATGGAAATAATGGCTATTTATTATAAAGATGGTTTTTTTGATGATGTAAATGGTGGTTATGTGCCGGAAAGTGCGGTTGAGATCAGGGAAGATAAGTATCTTGAATTGCTTGAAGGCCAATCCCAAGGGAAACAAATCATCGAAGATAAATCTGGTCAACCTATATTAGTCGATCCACAACCAAGTGCGGCGTACGAATTGAATCTTGACACATTACAGTGGGAAATTTCGCCCTCAAAACAGGCCGCGCTTTTATCGGACACTCAAAACCAACTTATTGCAAACATTGATGCTCACGCCGCGGCAATATACAGCACATGGACACGTTTCGAAAGTGAATATCGTGAGCGCCAAGCGGCGGCGGAAGCGTATAAATCCGCAAATTATGAGGGTCAGTGCAGTCGTTATATCACTGATTTTGCGCGGCGTGCGGGGCTTAATAATAAAGCCGCAACAAACTTAATTTTGACGCAAGCGGCAGGTCTTGAAAAATTGCAGGTTGAGCTCGCCAACCAACGCATGCGTAAGTATGAACTTAAGCGGCCAAATCTCAAACTTGAGCAATTGCAGTCAATTTATGATGACATCGTTAAGCAGATGGATCTACTCATGGAGGCTTACCAAAATGGCTAAAGTTTATTTGGCACTTTATAAACACCAGCGTAGTTGGCTTAAAGAGCCAATAAAGTTCATTGCGGATCGAATAACGCGCTTTTTCACTAAAGGGACCTATTCTCACTGCGAAATTGCCGTTGAACGGGGTTCGAATGGTTATGACTGTTATTCATCATCAGTGCAAGATGGCGGTGTGCGTTGTAAGCGAATTGATGTCTCTGACGCATCGAAATGGGATTTGCTATCACTTGATGATGTAAGTGAAGATCAAATTAAAGCTTATTTCAACCGCACTTGCGGTGCGAAATATGACTGGTGGGGCGCATTAGGGATTGTGTTAGGCGTTAAGCAAAAGCGTAGTAAATATTTTTGTAGCGAATGGTGTTTTAATGCTATTCATGGTGGTGAAAGCGGATGGTATTTCACCCCTAATCAGCTTTCGGTTATTTTTACCAAAGTAAGTAATCATTAAAAATTTTCAACAAGAGACCGCCGAAGTGCGGTCTTTTTTTTGTAGGAGAATATATGTCAATTCTAGGCTCAATGACCGAGGCGCTAAACAAAAAACAACCTCGTGCGCCAACCATTTCACAAACACCGCCACAAGATAACTCACAAACTATGGCAAGCAATGTGGCAAACATCCTCAATAGTAATTCGTTATTAATGAGATCTGCCGCAGCCAAAGGCGAGCGTATCGCGGCTAACCGAGGATTACAAAATTCAACCGCCGGGGCAGAGGCTGCACAGCGTGCCATGTTAGATGCTGCCATGCCGATTGCAAGTCAAGATACGCAGAACGCTTTTACCGAAAAGCAAACACGCTTGCAAGCTGACTTGAATTACCAAAACCAAAGTAAACTTAACCAACAACAAAACCAATTTGCCGCTGAGCAAGCTGGACTGGACAGAGGTCATCAGCGTGGTATGGCGCAGTTACAGTCTGATTTAGCCTATAGTAATCAAAGTCGATTAAACCAAGCGCAGAATAAATTCAGCGCAGAGCAGGCAGGATTAGATCGTACTCAACAAACTAATCTTGCTAAATTGCAAGCTGACTTGAATTACCAAAACCAAAGTAGGTTGAATCAGCAACAAAACCAATTCACGGCTGAACAAGCAGGATTAGATCGCACTCATCAGCGTGGTTTAACCCAACTCCAAGCCGACTTGAATTACCAAAACCAAAGTAGGCTAAACCAACAACAAAACCAATTTACGGCTGAACAAGCAGGATTAGATCGCACTCATCAGCGTGGTTTAACCCAACTCCAAGCCGACTTGAATTACCAAAACCAAAGTAGGCTAAACCAACAACAAAACCAATTTACGGCTGAACAAGCAGGATTAGATCGTACTCATCAACGTGATTTGGCTAATATTAATCATAGCAACAATATGCAGAGACTCAATGCTGAAGTCTCTGCAAATACCATCGGAAAGTCTATTGATTTTGCACAACAAATAACGAACAACTTTGATGCACAAATCGCTGCCGTGTTAAATAACACATCGATGAAGGAGGAAGATAAAAAGAAAGCAATCAATATGCTGAAAGAAAGTCGTGATTCTGAAATGAATTTCATGTCGAGATTCATGCAAGGCATCCCGACAACAAGACAGAACTGGTCGTCATTCCCGAATTTGGGTGTGCCAAACATAGGTGTTTATTAGGAGGTAATTGATTATGGCATTTTGGGATACTGCATGGAGCGCAATTACAGGCGCATTTGATTCTACCGCAGATGGCGCGAAATCAAACGGTTGGGCAACCGATGCGCTTAATTGGATGGATAAAAACAAAGCGGCAACAAATTTATTAGGGAATGCGGTTGCCGGAATCGGTGGTTATTTTGCACAAAAAGAAGCCGGCAGAGATTTGATGAAACAGCAACGGGAATTACTCAATCTGCAGGATCAAATGAAATCAAAATACTCTACTGTACCGGATACAGATATATCCTATCGCAGTCTAACGGTTGATGAAGCACCAGGGTTAGCGAACGGCGGGATTTTGACAGAAATGAAGAAACTCACTGAGGCGAAAGGTGGTTAGTTATGGGCAGAATATCGGATAGTTTCGGTGAAATGATGGATAATGCCGGGTATGAACGATCCGGTGATCTTGGTGGAGGATGGTCAGAACATGAAAGTGGCGGTGGATATGAAAACTCAAGGGACAGGATGGATCGCCATCTTTCTAAATACGGGAAGGATGAAGCATATACTAATGAGTTTAACGAAAGAAACACGAATGGATGGGGTGGTAGTAGGAGCGCAATCAGTGGTGCAGTAAACAACACAAGAAATTCTCTTGGCTCAAATAAACATAGCTCTCTAACAAATAATACATTGGCACAATCAGGGCTTATTAATTCCCCATATGCTGATACCTGGAATAATTTCATTGATGGCGTAAAAAAAGAATCAACACTGCCAACAAATACGGCACAGTCCGTGAACGCAGGAAAAGTTGGTGCGAGTGCCGCTCAAAGAGATCTATTTGAGTTAACCAATAGAAAACAGGCATTTAACGGAATTGGAAACATGGTAAAAAATGTTGCCGATACCGTAATGCCCGCAAGCAGTGCTATAGAAACCCTCGGTAAGGCCGCCGCCGGTAAAACGCTAAGCAATCTAGGGAATATTGTTAATCGGTTTGATGACGTAAAAAGTAAAACCATTAATTCCCTCCCGTCTATTGATGACAAGATGGTGTACAACTATGAGATCAATAAACTGGAGGATGAGCTCAGTGATAAATACAACTCAACAGGAAACAAATGGACGAGGGGGGTAGGAAGTGTTACTGGGGGATTACTTTCTTTTGCAACAGGGTCGCCGGTCGGTGCAGTGGTCAATAATGGGATTGAGAATTATCAAGTGAACTCTGCTTTGCGAGATATGGCGAAACAACCCGGTCGTGAAACGTTGAAAGGATTAATCTCAGCAAGAGATGAGCGCATTGCACAAGCGCAGAAAGAAAGAGAGTTTAATCGCAACACGACCGGAGGCAGTGAAAATAACAAAGGAATCCTTAATACAATGTATTCCCGAACCAAACAACAGGATGACGAAGAACGCATTGAAGGCATTCCAACACTGACCAATTTATGGAAAAACGTTTACATTAAATAGAGGTAAAACATGGGTATTTTAGATTCAATGACACAACAAGCACAACCGCAACAGGCAATGCAACAAAATCAAAATAGTCAACAAGGTAGCATGGCACAAATGTATCAAATGCTAATGGAAAACTCCATGAATGCCATTGCAAATGTGGCGCAAGAACGCATTCAACAAAAAGGACCGGTCGACGGCATTGCAGATTTAGTTGCAACGGCGATGATTACTAACCTCCAAGCGGCTCAACAAAACGGCAAAACCATTCCACCGCAAGTGATGATGCAGGTGGCCAAAGACTTGGCTATGCAATTATTGCAACAAGTCGGCGTGCCTGAAGAACAAATTGATGATGTGTTGATTGATATTTTGATGAATGCATTAGATGAATTCGGCGAAGCGACAAACGGTATTTTGCCACCGGAAGAAGAGCAGCAATACGTTGACATGATCAACAAAGTGGCTGAAATGGAAAATCAACGCCAAGCACAAATGCAAGGCGGACAACAAACAATGCAACAGCAAGGGGTGTAGTTATGGGTTTTGGTGGCATTTTGGCGGCAATGGCGCAAGGCCTCGGCACCGGCATAGTAAAAAATGTGGAGCAAGGCTGGAAAAACGAAGAAACAGACAAGATGTTAGATTGGCGCACAAAAGAATCTGATAAACAACGCGCTTTCGATGCTGAACAGCAAGATAAAAAATTCCAACATGAGTTTGAATTGGAGGATCACAGATCCCGCAATGCCATCTCCGAAGCTGCCGCAAGAGCGCGCATTTCTGCTCAATATTCTAGAAGCAACTCAGGTGATGGAAATTCTCAGGCGCAAAAGAACTTAACCGGGGCAATGCAAGTCCTAGGGGTTTATGATGCTCAGTTAAATTCTCTTCAAGAAAAACTGGCGGTAACAGAGGATAAAGCACAGAAAGATGCCATTACAGAGCGAATCAATAACTTAGCCAACGAGCGATCTAATTACTTGAAACGCCCTGATACTATTGCTGCATTCAAAGGCGCAGAGCAGATGGGGAATGCGCTTTACATGACAAGCGGAGGGGATATGGATTTATTTAATCCAAAACCAAAGGTGCCGGAAGTACAAGAAGTGAAACCTACAATAACTCCACCTCAGCGGAACATAGTTGACATGAATAACCTTTCCGCGAAAGAAGTTGCTCAATTGGCTAAACAAAAACAGGAAGAACAATCTCGAATGAATTTTGCTAAGGCTTCCGAAGAAGCAAAAGAGTGGGCTGCAAAACATAATCAATACACCCCTTCAACATTTACCCCACGAACTTTCTAATAAAACGGCGGGTAATTCCGCCATCTTTTTTAGAGACTATTATCATTTATCCATTCATCAACCTGATCCGCCCACCGTTGCATCATTTCTTTTCGTTGTTCGGCATATTCCGCTTTATTATAAACAGCACGCACGCCTTGTTGCTCATGTGCTAAACTCTTCTCAATCCAATCACTATTAAAGCCCATTTCATGTAGTAGAGTAGAGCCGGTGCGGCGTAAATCGTGAACAGTGAAATCATCAATTCGTTGTTCGTCTTTATTGATAAATTTAATACAGTTAGCAATCACGCGGTTTAATGAACTATTTGCTATTGGCTGTCTGCGATTAATCCTACCAGGCAAAAGATACGGTGAGCCTTCCGAATAAATCTGAAATGCTACGATCAAATCAATAGCTTGTTCAGATAAATACACATTGTGCGCACGTTTGGCTTTCATGCGCTCGGCTGGGATTGTCCACACTTTATTTTTGAAGTCCACTTCATCCCATGTGGCATTAACCAATTCCCCTTTACGAACCATGGTGAGTAAGATAAATTTCACTGCTTTTTTTAACGCAAAATCCGACTGTGTTTCTTCAAGTGTATTAAAGAAGAGTTTTATTTCCCTTGGAGTTAGAACGCGTTCACGTTTCTTAAATGTCGCAATAGAAGAGTTCGCAATTTCATCAGCTGGATTTGCGAACTTATGGCCTCGCTGAATCGCATAGCGGTAAACGTTAGCAATTAAATCACGCACAAAAATTGCTGTAGATGGCGCACCACGTTCTTTAATTTTTTCACAGTGACTACGAATTTCATCTGCTGTGATTTCTGTCATTAAGCGGTTACCAAATGTATCTTTAATATCTCGTTCGTACGTAGCGACACGCAGAGCTTTAGTGCTATCAGCAAGCTGTACATCAGCAAGATATTTTTCAGCGAACACACAGAAGCGATCCGCATTACGAATTTTATTTCGTTCGGCACGTTTTTCAGTGGCGGGGGATATTCCTTCGCTTACTTGCTTGCGGGCGATCATTAAACGCTCACGGGCTTCTGCAAGATTTATACCGTCAGCACCATATTTACCGATGGTTAGCGTTTCCCGTCTGCCGTTGATTCGGTAGTCATAGCGAAAGGTTATAGTGCCGGCGGTGGAGACGGACACATAAAGCCCGTCACGGTCTGCCACTTTATAAACTTTGTCTTTAGGTTTAAGAGATTTGATTTTTGTATCTGTTAGCATTTTACGTCCACTTTTACCGTCATGAATTTGACGGTATTTTCGATCTTTTTTCTGACAAGCTCAAGGTTTTACCGTCAAATTTACCGATAGAAAAATAAACTACCACGAAACACAATGAAATAAGATGAAATAGAAAAGCCCTGTAAATACAGGGCTTAAGGTTATTTTTGAAATGATATGTTATTTTATGAAAAGCGGGTTTTTTATTCCCATTCGATAGTTGCTGGTGGCTTGCCGCTAATGTCGTACACGACGCGGGAAATGCCGTTCACTTCGTTGATGATACGGTTGGAGACTTTGCCGAGTAAATCATAAGGCAGGTGTGCCCAATGTGCGGTCATAAAATCGATGGTTTCTACTGCACGTAGTGAGATAACCCAATCGTATTTACGTCCGTCACCCATTACACCGACAGATTTCACTGGTAAGAATACGCTGAAGGCTTGGCTGGTTTTTTCATACCAACCGCTGTTGCGTAATTCTTCGATAAAGATGGCATCGGCTCGGCGTAATAAATCGCAGTATTCTTTTTTCACCTCACCGAGTACACGCACGCCTAAACCCGGGCCAGGGAATGGGTGGCGGTTGATCATTTCAGCCGGTAAACCTAAAGCTAGACCGATTTTACGCACTTCATCTTTGAACAATTCACGCAACGGTTCGACTAAGCCGAGTTTCATATAATCCGGCAAGCCACCTACGTTGTGGTGGGATTTGATGACGTGGGCTTTGCCGGTTTTGCTGGCGGCAGATTCGATTACGTCAGGGTAAATGGTGCCTTGTGCTAACCATTTGACGTTGGTGAGTTTTTTAGATTCATCATCGAATACGTCCACAAACACTTTGCCGATAATTTTACGTTTCGCTTCCGGATCTGATACGCCGGCAAGTTCGCCTAAAAAACGGCTTTCTGCATCGACACGCGTGATGTTTAAGCCGAATTTATTGCCGAACATTTCCATGACTTGATCGCCTTCGTTTAAACGCAATAAACCGTTATCGACAAACACGCAATGTAAGTTTTTGCCGATGGCACGATGTAATAACAACGCGACCACAGAGGAATCCACGCCACCGGATAAACCTAAAATGACTTCGTCATCGCCTACTTGCTCTTTAATGCGGGCAACGGCGTCTTCAATGATGTTTTCGGCGGTCCATTTGGTTTCGCAACCGCAAATGTTCACCACGAAATTAGTTAATAATTCCAAGCCTTTTTTAGTGTGTGTGACTTCAGGGTGGAATTGCACGCCGTAGAAATGGCGGCTTTCATCAGACATCGCGGCAATCGGGCAAGTTGGTGTTGTGCCGGTCACTTGGAAGTTTTGTGGCAAGCGGGTGACTTTATCGCCATGGCTCATCCACACATCCAATTTGTTATCGCCGTCATTGAGATCAGCGAAAAGTGCAGTGGTATTTTCCATTAAAACGGAAGCATAGCCGAACTCGCGGTGATCAGAGGTTTCGGTTAAACCGCCAAGTTGCATTGCCATAGTTTGCATACCGTAGCAAATGCCCAGCACAGGAACACCGGCACTAAAGACATATTCTGGCGCACGCGGGCTGTTTTCTTCCGTGGTGCTTTCCGGACCGCCGGAAAGGATAATCCCCGTTGGGTTGAAATCACGGATTTGTTGTTCGGTGACATCCCACGCCCAAAGCTCGCAATACACACCGATTTCACGTACACGGCGGGCGATAAGTTGGGTGTATTGGGAACCAAAGTCGAGGATGAGGATTTTATGGTTGTGAATGTTGGTCATGGTTGTAGTAGCCTTAGTTAGTTGTATAGCTAATTTGAATTTTAGTTTTATCACTGAAAATAATTAGAATATTATTTTTCAGGTCAAAGTTGATATGGTAATAATCTGAACGGTATGAACCATATAATCCTAATTCTTTGTAATTACATATTGTATTTTCCCAATATATATTCACAACACCCCAATCCTTACGGTGGTTATTGTCTATGTTAATTTCAACATCATTCAAATCAAGGTTAAGAGTTTTTATTTGCGCTTTAAAATTTTCCGTTTCAGGAATATTATTATTTTTTAGAAATTCCTCTAGTTGTTGTCTGTTTTTAGTATTCTTTAATAGATCTAATTGGCTCATTTTTATCTCATTTAGATTTTGGTTATATTATTTAATTAGGACAAAGGATAAGATCAAACATTTTAGGATTTACATAAATCCCGCATTTGATTTTGAAATTCTTCAAAGGAATACATGTAACACTTCTCCATTTAAAGAATCTTCCATTGCGCGACAGGTGGTTTCATTCAGCTGATAATCTAAACTGAGCAGAATGGTATTGGTTTTGGCGATTTTGGGTTAAAACATGTTTAATACTTGAGCAGGCGTTAAACAGTAGCTTTTGATGACATTAAAGGCTTGCTATTTAATCTCTGTCTGAGTACGGAAATTCACTGAGCTATCTAACATAATTTTTTCTCCCTTATTTAATTATGGAGAAGATTATATGCCGAATGCATTGCAACGCAATACGAAAACGTTGCCGATTTTAACCGCACTTTTAACGATGTTGATGTTCTATCACAAAACCGTGGCGCATTCTATCATTTCCCCCCTCTAACGTAAACGCTAGCGATTGTCTTACCACATAAAGTGCGGTGTTTTTTTCATTTATTTTTCAGTGACCCTAAATAAATGGCGACTAAGGTGATAAAGGCCCCGAACCATTGCCATACGTTGATGGGTTTGTGTAATAAAAATGCGTCGATAACGAGTGCAGCGACAGGTTCGGAAAGTAACAATAATCCGGTTAAGCCTAGACTGAGCAAAGGGATTGTGTAGGCAATCATACCCCAGGCGATGCATTGCATAACAACACCGTAAGTCAGAATTAAACTGATGTCCGTGAGTGTTGTTGGATAAAGGGAATCGGCGTTGAATATCAGTGATGGCAGAGTTAATGTGATGGTACCACTGATACTGATAAGCCACATGAGTGGAAAAATGGAAATCGGTTCAATGCGGTGTACTTGGCGAATCGATGCCATGGAGGCGGCGAGGCAGGCGCCGGAAAGTAATCCGATAAAAATACCATAGCCCGCTTCGATATTATGTTGAAGTTCGGGACTGGCAATAAGCACTACACCGACTATTGCGATAAGCAGGCTTGCAAGCTGTAATTTACTTTGCTGTTCTTGAAAAAACAGCCAACCAATAAATGCTAAAAAGAAGATTTGTAAGCTGTTTAATAGAGTGGAAATACCCGGTCCGACAGCGTAAATGCTTTCATGCCAAAAGGCTAAATCAAATGCGAGAAATATGCCTGAAGCGATTGCCCAAAATAAAGCCTTAGGTTGTTTTGGCAAGGGCTTACGATAAAGCTTCATTAAAAGCCCAAAAATTCCTGATGCAATTAGCAACCGCCAAAAGGCGATGGCGTAGGCGCCAACAGGAACAAATTTAACGATAAGGCTACCGAGCCCAAATAAGACACAGCCGATAACCAACATACTGGCCGCAAAACGATTTGATTGCATGGATGTTATAACTGATTAAAGAAAGTAGGGCGTGTAATTATAACAAAAGTGCGGTGGTTTTTTGCGGTGTTTTTCTTGCTTCGATTCGGCAAAATCAATCTTGATATAAGGCGTTATATACGCCGCTTTCAAATTGTACCAATGGCGCACGTTTGGTTTTGCTTTCAAGATCGCCGGTGGAGTAGCCATTGATAAATTGAACGAAGGCAATTTTTTCGCCACGCGCGTTGGTGAGATAACCTGCCAGATTATAAACACCTTTTAGTGCGCCGGTTTTAGCCATGACGTTTTTGACTAATGGCGGATTGATTAAAGAGCCACGTCCACTTAATGTGCCGTCCACACCGGCAACAGGGAAGCTGTCTAATAGATGCAACGTTTCTTCATTTTTCGCGATGTAATCCAACACCTGTAACATGGTTTGCGGTGCGATGAGGTTGTGACGGGATAAGCCTGAGCCGTCGGCGATAATGCTGTTGCCGAATTTAATCCCCACTTGTGCCAAGACGTGTTTCATGGCTAATGTGCCTAGCTGGAAAGACGCCGGGCGTTTGTATTGCTGATAGGCAATCGTGCGGAATAAGGCATCAGCAATTTGGTTGTCGGATTTTTTCATCATTTTTTTGATAAGATCGGGCAACGGCTTGGAGAAATGTTGTGCTAATACTTGCCCTTGTTGTTGGCGATAGGGTTGTTGTACTTGTCCGTTAAATTCAATGTTAAGGCGTTTGAGCTGACGTTCAATGATCGCTGCTGCAAAGGCATTAGGATCTTGCACGGCAAAACTTAACCCGAAGGGTTTCGCTTGGCGTGCTAAACAGCCTTTTACTTGATAGCGATTGTTGTCATGCACTAAGGCATCTAATTGGCAATAAGGCGCTTCGTCTTTATCTGCCACATAAACCTGTCCGAACACTTGTATCGGATATTGTGACGGCACGTTAAATTTCACCAGCTCACCGGGCGGTTGGTTGGCGTCAATATCTACATAAAAGCAGTTATTATCAATGTTTACGGCCGCCGGTGGGGCATTAAAACACATGGTTAAATCGTTCCAAATCCAACCTAAGCCGCGATCATGGCTGGTGAATACGGAGGTATCTAAAATGAGATTGCCGGTGATTTTACTGATATTTTGCTTTTTCAGTTCTGATAATAAATTAAAAAGTTGTCCACTGGTTAAATCGGGATCGCCGGTGAAACGGACGATTAAATCGCCGTTTAATTGTCCGTTTTGAATGTCTCCGTTGGTTAAAAGTGCGGTCTGAAATTGAAACGAATCGCCAAGGGCGAGTTTTGCCGCTAACGCGGTGAAGACTTTTTGTGTACTGGCCGGCAACATGAATGTTTGCCCGTGATAATCGGCGACAATTTTATCTTGGTGTAGGTTTTTAGCGATAAATGCGAGATTGGCGCCTTCAGGCAAGTTGCCGAGATGTGGCGTTAAATCGACATCAGCAAAGCTGTGTACGGAGGCGGTTAGGGTGAGACATAAAACGGTTTTTGAAAAGTATCGGCGTGGTGAAAACATAGACATAATTCGGACTTGTTGTTGCTATTTTTAATAAGACGAACAATAATAGTACTCGAATAGACGAGAGTAAAGTTTTCTCGCAACATGATTAATTTATACTGGGGGATCATGACGATCCCACAGTTTTTCTTTATCTAAATTAAGGAAAGTCTTATATGCAACAAATTCCCATGACGGTTCGAGGTGCAGAACTTTTACGCAAAGAGCTGGAATATTTAAAGAACGAACGCCGCCCGGAAATCATCAAAGCCATTGCAGAAGCGCGCGAACACGGCGACTTAAAAGAAAATGCGGAATATCATGCCGCCCGTGAGCAGCAAGGATTCTGCGAGGGGCGAATTCAGGAAATTGAAGGCAAGCTTGCGAACTGCCAAATTATTGATGTCACTAAAATCCCGAATAACGGCAAAGTGATTTTTGGTGCGACGGTGGTGTTAGTTAATACCGATACGGAAGATGAAGTGACTTACCGTATCGTGGGCGACGATGAAGCGGATATTAAAAACGGCTTGATTTCGGTGAATTCACCGATTGCACGGGGATTGGTCGGCAAAGAAGTGGATGATGTGGTGAATATCACAACACCGGGTGGTGTGGTTGAATTTGAAATTATTGACGTAGAGTATGTGTAAATTCGCCTAAACAGAGGCTTAAAATCCCTTTTGGAAGGCGCTCATGTTCATTAACAGCGCCTTTCTTTATTTGTAAAGTTCAACAACCAGCCGATTCTGTGCTAGAATGCCCCGATTTTTTTATTTCCCTGTCCATTTTCCTTCGAAGGTTAAAGAATGAAACCCTCTATTATCAGTAAATTAGATAGCTTAAAAGAACGTTATGAAGAGCTTGAAGCGTTGCTAGGCGATGCTTCTGTCATTAGTGATCAAGATAAATTCAGAGCCTATTCCAAAGAATATTCGCAACTTGAAGACGTGGTGAAAAGTTTTAGCCGTTGGAATCAACTCAATGCCAATTTAGAAGAAGCGCAGCTCCTGCTTGACGATCCGGAAATGAAAGAAATGGCACAAATGGAGATTGAAGAATCCAAAGCCGAACTGGAACAAGTTGAGCAGCATTTACAAATTCTCTTATTACCGAAAGATCCGAACGACGAATATAACTGCTACCTTGAAATCCGCGCCGGTACAGGTGGTGATGAAGCTGGGATTTTCGCCGGCGATCTTTTCCGTATGTATAGCCGTTATGCGGAAACCAAACGCTGGCGCATTGAAGTGCTGAGTGAAAACGAAAGCGAGCAAGGCGGATTTAAAGAAATTATTGCCCTTGTGAGCGGCGATGGTGCCTATGGTCAATTAAAATTTGAATCAGGCGGTCACCGTGTACAACGTGTACCGAAAACTGAGTCTCAAGGGCGTATTCATACCTCTGCGTGTACTGTTGCGGTGATGCCGGAATTGCCGGAATCAGAAATGCCGGAAATTAACCCGTCAGATTTGCGTATTGATACCTATCGAGCCTCCGGTGCGGGTGGTCAGCACATTAATAAAACCGATTCTGCCGTGCGTATTACGCATATTCCAACCGGCATGGTGGTGGAGTGTCAGGATGAGCGTTCACAACATAAAAATAAAGCCAAAGCCTTGTCCGTGCTGGCTTCCCGTTTAGTACAACAAGAACAGGAAAAATTGGCGCAAGAGCAAGCGGATACCCGTCGTAACCTTTTGGGTTCCGGTGACCGTTCTGATAAGATTCGTACCTACAACTACCCACAAGGGCGTGTGACTGATCACCGCATTAACTTGACGATTTATCGCTTAGATGAAGTGATGAATGGTAAAATTGACGATTTGATTCAGCCGATTATCACCGAATATCAGGCGGATCAGTTGGCGGCATTGTCCGAACAGAATTAACGAGAGAACGAGCTTAACGGCTCGTTCATTTTTATTGAACAAACATGAACTACCAACAATGGCTGCAACAAGCCGCGCAAGCGTTAAATCAGGCGAATCCTACGGAAAATGGCAGAACTGATGCACAAGTGTTATTGCAATTTGTAACAAAAAAATCGCGTGCATTTATTTTGGCTTTTGGAGAGACAACGTTGGACGAAAAAACACAAGAAAAACTGACCGCACTTTTATCTCGTCGTTTGCAAGGTGAGCCCATCGCTTATCTTCTCGGTGAAAAAGAGTTTTGGTCGTTGCCATTAAATGTCTCAGCAGGCACGCTGATTCCGCGTCCGGATACCGAAATTCTGGTGGAAAAAGCGCTAGCGATTGCCATTGAAAAGCTACAAAAGTGCGGTCAAGATTCCCAATGTTTTCGTATTTTAGATCTAGGTACCGGCACGGGGGCGATTGCCTTGGCGTTAGCCTCTGAACTGAAACCCATTGCGCAAAAAAAACACATTCAACCGGAAATTATCGGAGTGGATGTCATGCCGAATGTGGTGGCTTTGGCGACATCTAATGCGGAAAAAAATCAGTTAGACGTCAGTTTTTTACAAAGCCATTGGTTTGACAAGGTGACTGGCACATTTGATTTGATTGTGAGTAATCCGCCTTATATTGATGCAAAGGATGAACATTTAACCCAAGGAGATGTACGCTTTGAGCCCTTGTCGGCGTTAGTGGCGGAAGAAGAAGGCTATGCGGACTTACGTCATATTATCTCCAATGCGCCGAAATTTATGCGGACAGGCGGTTATCTGTTGGTGGAACATGGTTGGCAACAAGGGGAAAAAGTGCGGTCGATTTTCCAAGAGAATTTTTGGACATCGATTGAAACTTTACGGGATTACGGAAATAATGAGCGCGTAACATTAGGTTGTTGGGCGCAAACTGAAAATAAATAAGGAAAACGTATGCAAAATAAACTCATTCAATTAGGCGATATTCAAATTGCCAACGATAAACCCTTTGTCTTATTTGGCGGCATGAATGTGCTCGAAAGCCGCGATATGGCAATGCAAGTGTGTGAAAAATATGTGGAAGTGACGCAAAAATTGGGTGTGCCTTATGTATTCAAAGCCTCTTTTGATAAGGCAAACCGTTCTTCCATTCATTCTTATCGCGGCCCGGGCATGGAGCAGGGATTGAAGATTTTTGCTGAGTTAAAGCAAACATTCGGCGTAAAAATCATTACGGATGTACATGAAATTTATCAATGCCAACCGGTTGCCGAGGTGGCGGATATTATTCAGTTACCGGCATTTCTTGCTCGCCAAACAGATTTAGTCGAAGCGATGGCGCGTACCGGTGCGATCATTAATGTAAAAAAACCGCAATTTTTAAGTCCGGGACAAATGGGTAATATTGTGGAAAAAATCGCTGAATGCGGCAACGATAAAGTGATTTTGTGTGATCGTGGCACGAATTTCGGCTATGACAATTTAATTGTTGATATGTTGGGTTTCAGCGTGATGAAAAACGTCTCTCAAGGTTGTCCGGTGATTTTTGATGTGACCCATTCATTGCAATGTCGTGACCCGTTTGGCGCTGCCTCCGGTGGCCGTCGTGCGCAAGTCACCGAACTTGCCCGTGCCGGTTTAGCGGTTGGTTTGGCTGGCCTATTCCTCGAGGCGCACCCGGAACCGAGCAAAGCAAAATGTGATGGCCCGTCAGCATTACCGTTAGATAAATTGGAAGCCTTTGTTTCACAAATGAAAGCCGTGGATGATTTGGTGAAATCTTTCCCAGAATTAGATACAGCTAACTAGTCTCTTCAATATATCGTGCATAAAATTCTTTTTATGCACGATATAGGCGATAAAACATGAATTTTATGAAATTAAATTGCACTTTTTCTGGATTTCTTCTTTATTTTACGCTAGGATCACCGAGAATTTTTATGTATAAATAACTTTTAAAATAACGACGATTACCTATGTTTAAGAAATTTTTTATTCTTCTTCCGCTATTTGTATTAACGGCCTGTTCTACGACATCTGAAAATTCAACAGCCTCGGCACAAGATGAAGAACAATTAAATCAACTCATTAGCACCACGCTAAAAACCAACAAACCACGTCAATATTCGGAGATTACCGATAAACGACTTGCGAAAATCTACCAAGAATGGGCAGGTACACGTTATCGTTTAGGCGGGTTGACTAAAGGCGGGATCGACTGCTCCGGTTTTATGCAAACAACCTTTCTTAAAGCCTACGGTTTAGCATTACCACGTTCCACTGCGGAACAACGCCATGTTGGCAAGCAAATTCAGAAGCATGAATTAAAAGTAGGCGATTTAGTCTTCTTCCGTAAAAATAATCATGTAGGTGTGTATATTGGTAATAATCGATTTATGCATTCTAGCACAAGCCGTGGTGTGATCATTGAGTCCCTAGATGATAGCTACTGGGCAAAAACATACACGCAATCTCGTCGCGTTCTTTAATTTAGAGATAACGTAAACAGCCGCTTTGATAATAAGCGGCTGTTTTTATATATAGCAACAAAGTGCGGTAGGAAATATATTCATTTTTCACCGCACTTTTGCTAATAGGATCTGTGTCTTTGGACGGAATGGGATAATGTCCACGGTTAGACCATAAACACCCACCATGACGTTTGAAGCAACACTTAAATCAAGTCAGTGCGTAGCGTGCATCTTGATGCACGACTAAACCACACAGGGAACGTTATTTAACCCTTTCGGGTATTCACGATTTCGTGCAACAAGTTGCACGCTACAATAGGCTCTGCGTATTCTGACGGAATGAGATAATTTCCACTGTGCGACCATAAATATCCACCATGACGTTTGAAGCAACGCTTAAATCAGGTCAGTGTGTAGCGTGCATCTTGATGCACGACCACACCACACAGGGAACATTATTTAACTCTTTCGGGCATTCACGATTTCGTGCAACAAGTTGCACGCTATAATAGGCTCTGCGTATTCTGGCGGAATGGGATAATTTCCACTGTGCGACCATAAATATCCACCATGACGTTTGAAGCAACGCTTAAATCAGGTCAGGCAAATAAGATGACAATGTCGGATAGCGGAATTGAAAGCCTTGCGCAAGTAAATGTTGAGGCTGAATATGCTGGCTGTCCAGTAATAGCGAGGCGCGTTCCCCAAGAAGACATTTCAACATCAATGCCGGTGCGGCAAAGGGCTGTTGAGGACGTTTCATCGCACGTCCTAGCATAGCGTGAAAGTCTTTTTGACGAATGGCGTGTGGCGCAACGAGATTAAATACGCCTTGGCAAGTATCGTGTTCGAGTAAAAATAACATCGCGTTTACCATATCCTCAAGGGCGATCCATGCCCAATATTGCTGCCCGGAACCTAGTTTCGCACCGAGACAACAAGAATAGAGCGGTATCATTTTAGCCAACGCCCCGCCTTGTTTGCCAAGGACCATGCCGGTTCGCATAATACAAACGCGCGTGCGAGCCTGTAATGCCGCTGCTTCCCAAGCTTGGCATAATTCACCGATAAAGTTTATTGCCGGTGCGCTTCTCTCATGTAAAACCTGCTCTTGACCATCGCCATAATAACCGGTCGCGGAACCTGAGATAAAACAAGGTGGTGTCGTACTGCGATTAATTAAGTCCGCCAGTTGTTGCGTTAAAGCAACGCGACTGTCTTTTAGGCGGTGTTTTTGTTCATCCGTCCAACGACGGTGAAAAATCGGTTCACCGGCCAGATTAATGACGGCATCAAACTGATCTAAATGTTGAAAATAATCCAGTGTATTAATGTATTCGATGTTGGGAGAAGCGGGGAGTTTGGCTTGCGCAGTTGAAATATCGCGCACGAATGCGGTGAGGTGATGATTTCGCGCCAAAAGTTGCGGCACGAGGGCCGAGCCAATAAAGCCGGTTGCGCCGGTAATAAGAATTCTCATAAGCGTCTAAATGGATTCATTTGAATGATCAAATAATGCCTGTATTTTGGCAAATAATCGCTGAATGTCGGTATCGCGGGTTGGGGTGACAAAAATGGTATCGTCCCCGGCAATATTGCCTAAAATACCTTCGGCTTTACTGATCGAATCCAGTAAACGAGCAATGAGTTGTGCCGCGCCGGGGCTGGTATGAATCACTATCAGCATATTGTTATGATCAATATCTAACACCAAATCTTTCAGTGAACTGGCGGCTTGTGGTACGGTGAGATCAGTGGGAAGGCAATACACCATTTCCATGCGAGTATTACGCGTGCGTACCGCCCCGACTTTGGTGAGCATTCGGGAGACTTTCGATTGATTAATCGAATGAAATCCGAGTTTTTGCAATTCAGCCACAATTTCGCTCTGCGAGCCGAATTTTTCTTGACGCAATAAGTCTTTAAACGCCTGTAGAAGCGAGTTAGGTTTGTTAAGCATACGAATTCCAGCAAGATAAATATAAACGGATTTTGCATAAAAATTATCTTTTTAGCAAATCATTCTTTATTTTGCGTGGCAAGTCTTAATGCTGCAACGTCTCAAAAATCTTTTCTGCCAACGCTTTTGAAATGCCGGGGACGGAGGCGATTTCATCGAGGGTAGCATTTTTAACGCCTTGTAAGCCGCCAAGGTATTTGAGGAGCGCTTGGCGGCGTTTGGCGCCTACGCCTTCGATGCTTTCTAAGCCACTTTGGGTGAAATGTTGTTGGCGTTTCTTACGGTGTCCGCTGATGGCGTGGTTGTGGCTTTCATCGCGGATATGTTGGATTAAATGGAGCGCGAGGCTGTCCGATGGCAAATGCAATTCTTTATCCCATTTGCTTAAAATTAGGGTTTCCAAGCCGGCACGACGATCGACGCCTTTGGCAACGCCAATTAAGTGCGGTCGGTTTTTATTCCATTTTACCTTGAGATTTTCAAACACTTGTAGCGCACGGTTGAGTTGCCCTTTGCCGCCGTCAATAAAAATAATGTCGGGGATTTTGTCTTCTTCCAAATCTTTGTCGTAGCGTTTTAACAGTGCTTGCTCCATAGCCGCGTAGTCATCGCCTTTGGTGATGCCGCTGATGTTGAAACGACGATAATCGGATTTTAGCGGCCCGTCTTGATTGAACACCACGCAGGAAGCGATAGTTTGTTCGCCCATCGTGTGGCTGATATCAAAACATTCCATGCGTTTGATAACATCAATGCCGAGTAATTCTTGCAGGGCGGCATAGCGATCATGTTGCAAGGTAGATTGTTTTAACTTGGTCACTAACGCGGCTTTGGCATTCATTTGCGCAAGTTGCAGGTATTTGCTTTTATCACCTTTGGCATGATCTTGAATGATAACTTTTCGCCCCGCTTGGTCGCTTAACAAGGTTTCCAAATCCGCTTTTTCTTCCAGTTTTTGATCCACGATAATGGTATTCGGAATAGTTCTGCCTTGGTGTGCCTGTAGATAAAATTGCCCAACAAAGGTTTCAGTGAGTTCTGCCAGATTGGTATTGCTTGGTACTTTCGGAAAGTAACTACGATTCCCTAAAATCTTACCCTGACGAATAAACAACACCTGAACACAAGCCACGCCAAGTTGGTAGGCGATGGCGATAATATCAATATCATCATGGCGATCGTTGGCGACAAATTGTTTTTCAATTACCGCGCGCACCGCCTGAATTTGATCGCGAATCCGCGCTGCTTCTTCAAAATTCAGTTGCTGACTTGCCTGTTCCATTTGTTTGACCAAATGATCCAACACTTGTTGATCTTTCCCCTGTAAGAACAAGCGGGCAAAATTCACTTGCTGTGCATAGGCTTCGTCTGTTACATAACCTTTTACGCAGGGGGCAAGACAACGCCCGATTTGATATTGCAAACAAGGGCGAGAGCGGTTGTTATATACGGAGTTTTCACATTGTCGAATAGGGAACAGCTTTTGCAACAAAGACAAGGTCTCACGCACCGCGCCGGCATTGGGATAAGGGCCGAAATATTCTCCCTGGATTTTTTTCGAGCCGCGATAAGACGTAATACGAGGATGCGTTTCTTTGGTTAATAAAATATACGGATAGGATTTATCGTCGCGCAACAACACGTTATAACGCGGCTGATAGGTTTTGATGTAATTGTGCTCAAGCAGGAGTGCTTCTGTTTCCGAGGTGGTAATCGTGGTTTCAATATGATGAATTGATGCCACTAACGCCTCTGTTTTCTTGCTGTTTAACTGCTTGCGAAAATAACTGGATAAGCGTTTTTTCAGATCTTTCGCCTTACCCACATAAATCACCGTGTTGCTATCGTCATACATACGATAAACGCCCGGTAAGTGCGGTACGTTAGCGAGGAATTTTTTAGCGTCGAAAGTCATCATGAATGATTAAGTTGGATTTTATATTGAAATGATTTTAAACATTATCGTCTTTGCTTTTTTAAAGCAAATTCCCCTCTTTTCTAAAGAGGGGTTAGGGGAGATTTGTTATTCCTGATAGCAATACAAAATTATAAATTGCTTAATTGCATTGAGAAACACATTATTTTCTCCGTTAATTCCGTCTGTCAAATCTCCCCCAGCCCCTCTTTTCTAAAGAGGGGAGTATTTTCTTTAATGTGATTTCTTTATCAAAATCGACCGCACTTTTTCCAGATCTTCGGCGGTATCCACGCCCACCGCAGGTACTTCTTTGGCGAGTTCTACATGAATTTTTTCGCCGTTCCAAAGCACGCGTAGCTGTTCCAGTTTTTCGATGTGTTCTAATGCGGTCGGTTGCCATTGCACATATTGTTTAATGAAACCGGCGCGATAAGCATAAATGCCGATGTGGCGCAGGTATTGTGTGTTCAGTTGCAATTTGGCCACGCCATCCATTTGCGCGAATTGATCACGATCCCAAGGAATCACTGCACGGGAGAAATAAAGCACATAGCCGTCTTTATCCGTTAGCACTTTCACCACGTTGGGATTAAATAATTCCTCAGGCTCGTCGATATTGACCGCAAGGCTTGCCATGTTAACAGGGTATTTGGCGAGATTTTCTGCCACTTGTTTGACGATCACCGGCGGAATAAGCGGTTCATCGCCTTGAATATTCACGATGATTTCGTTGTCGGGAATCGCCAGTTTTTCCACCACTTCAGCCAAGCGTTCTGTACCGGAATTGTGGCTTTCTGCCGTCATGCACACTTCCGCACCAAAATTTTTAGCCGCGGTTGCCACCTGCTCATTGTCGGTCGCGATAATGATTCGGCTGGCGCCGGATTGCTTAGCTTGTTCAAAAACATGTTGAATCATCGGTTTGCCGGCAATGTCTGCTAACGGTTTGCCCGGCAGACGGCTGGAGGCGTAACGGGCGGGAATGATTACGGTGAATTGGGTCATGTTATTGTTCCTCTGATTGGCTTAATGTTTCTGCCTGTTCTGCTAATAATATCGGAATACCGTTTTTGATCGGGTAGGCAAGCTTTTCAATGCGACAAATTAAACGTTGATGTTGCTCATCGTATTCCAAATGTCCATGGCAAGTTGGGCAAGCCACGATATCCAATAATTGTTTGTTCATGGTGTTTTACGTTGATTTTTGACCGCACTTTTGCACGATTTTTTGAATCAATAGCTGTGTTTTATCCCCTTGGATTTCCGTGATTACCAGCACATACCACCAATTTTCTTGCGCAAAGGCGAGACACTTCACCGCATCTTTTTCGGTCATGAAGAGCGGTTGATTTTTATCGAATTTATCAAACAAAGAGGCGGTAAAAGCCTGATGATCTTGGAAGGCTTGAGTTTCGCTTAAGGTGATTCCCTGTTGTTCTAACATCGCAAAAAAGCGTGGCGGATTGCCGATACCGGCAATAGCGGTGGCGTGGTTAAATTCATTTAACGGACGTTGCGCTTTGGTCACTAAATTGACGGCGTATTGTGGTTTTAACAGCATCACCGCATCGCTGTATTGATTTTCTGCGCCGTTGGTAATAATGAAATCGACGGATTGTAAACGGCTCGGCAATTCGCGTAGCGGGCCTGCCGGCAACAAGAAACCATTACCTAGACCACGCTGAGCATCCATGATTACGATTTCAACATCACGCTGTAATTTGTAATGTTGTAAGCCGTCATCGCTAATGATGACATCACAAGACGCATGTTGTAATAGACATTCGATGGCTTGTTGGCGATTTGGTGAAATGCAAACCGGGGCGTGGGTCCGTGTGGCAATTAAAACCGGCTCATCACCGGCTTGTACCGGATCACTGCTCGGCGTAACCAACAAAGGATAGGTTTTCGTTTGGCTACCATAACCACGGGAAATCACCCCAACATTCAGACCGCACTTGCGGAGTTCCTCAACTAACCAAATCACCGCAGGTGTTTTTCCGTTTCCGCCCACAGATAAATTGCCGACAACCACGACGGGAACCGGTGCGCGATAGGATTTTAAGACATGAAAGCGAAAGAGCGCTCGACGAAGAGTACTAATCAGCCAAAATAACAAAGAGAAAGGGCAGAGTAGCCATGTGATCCACGAACGGGAATACCAAAACTGCATACTTTCTCCTTAGGTTAATTATTGACTGAACTGCATGCCGTGTAATTGTTTATACGCACCGCCTTGTGCCAATAGGGCTTGGTGGTTGCCGCGTTCTTTAATTTGTCCGTTTTCAATGACAAGAATTTCGTCCGCTTTTTCAATGGTGGATAAACGATGCGCGATCACCAAAACGGTACGATCTTTTTGAATTTCTTCCAATGCGGCTTGAATCGCACGCTCGGATTCCGTATCTAAAGCGGAGGTCGCTTCATCTAAAATTAACACCGGTGAATTCCGTAATAAGGCACGAGCAATGGCTAAACGTTGGCGTTGACCGCCGGATAAGCTGGCGCCATTTTCGCCGATAACGGTATCTAAACCATTTTCTAAATGGTCGATAAATTCCATGGCATGAGCCGCTTTTGCTGCGTTGATGATTTCTTCACGGCTATATTTATCTTTCGCTGCATAAGCGATGTTATTGGCGATGGTATCGTTGAATAAGTGCACTTGTTGGGAGACAACGGCGCAATTTTCGCGTAAATCTGATAGGCGATAATCTTGAATATTCACGCCGTCTAATAGAATTTCACCTTGAGTCACATCATAGAAGCGGGTCACTAAATTCGCGATGGTAGATTTACCGGAACCGGAACGCCCCACCAATGCCACCGTTTTGCCATGAGGAATGTGGAAAGAAATATTATCCAAGGCAAGTTCTTCTTTGCCCTCATAGCGAAAGGTGACATTTTTAAATTCAAGGTCGCCTTTCACATTGTCCGCTTTATGCGTACCCGTGTCTTTTTCCGTTTCCATATCCAAAATACCGAACAAGGTTTGACAGGCTGCCATACCGCGTTGGAATTGGGCGTTGACGTTCGTTAAGGATTTTAACGGGCGCATTAAGGCAAGCATGGAAGAGAAAACAACGGTAAATGTGCCCGCACTTAAGTTTTGATCCATGATGGAAGGGAAACTCGCGAGGTATAACACGGCGGCAAGGGCAAAGGAGGCAATGATTTGCACCACAGGATCGGCAATGGCATCGGCCGCCGCCATTTTCATGCCTTTACGGCGCATATCGTTGCTCACTTGATTGAAACGTTCTTCCTCGATAACTTGCCCGCCGAAAGACAGTACCACTTTATGCCCTTTTAACATTTGCTCTGTGGTGGAGGTTAAATCACCCATGGAGTTTTGCATATTACGGCTAAGATTACGGAATTTCTTCGACACTAAACTGATTAACACGCCGATAATCGGGCCGATAATCAGCAATACAACCGACAGTTGCCAGCTGGTATAAAGCATGATGCCTAACAGGGAAATCAAATATACGCCTTCGCGCACAATGGTCACCAAGGAACCTGAAGAGGCGTTGGCTATCACTTCAGAATCATAAGTGATGCGGGAAAGGAGTTTTCCGGTCGCGTTTTTATCAAAAAAACCGACCGGCATAAACATTAAGTGTTTAAATAAACGGCGACGCATGGTCATCACCACTTTGCCGGATACCCACGCTAAACAATAGTTAGAAATAAAACCGGAAATACCGCGAAAAATGATCAGCAATACCACAAAAACCGACATTTGCTTTAAGAAATAGGCATCTGCCTTGCCAAAGCCTTCGTCTAACAAGGGTTTAAGTAAGAAAATTAAACCGGAATCGGTTAACGCATTGAGCACCAATGCAATGCCGGCGGCAATAAGACCGGTTTTATAAGGGCTAATGGTCGGCCATAATCGCTTGAAGGTTTGCAGGGTGGAAAGATCTTGATCTTGCGTCATAATATCTGTCGTTGGGTCAAAAATAATGGCGCATTGTACCTTTATTTACCCTTCAAGCCAATTAATCTGCGATACCATGGCGAAAATTCCGCCCGTGCCGTTTGAATTTTGATGTCGTTTTCTTCAAATAATAAGCGGATTTGTCCGGCTTCTGCCGTGTTATAAAGTTGAGCATGGTGTCGCGTTAATCGGTCAACAACCGTTTGATGGGGAAAATGCCAAGGATTCCAACGGCTACTGGAAATTAGCGCAATATCCGGCTGTGTGTGGCGCACTAATGCTTCTCCTGTTGAGGTTTTGCTGCCGTGGTGTCCTACTTGTAGTACGTGGATTTTATCTAGCTTGGGTAAAATGTTGTATTCCACGCTGAGATCGGCATCGCCTGTCAGTAAAATATTGTGTTTGCCGTCGGTTAAGAGCAGCGTACAGGAATCGGGATTTTCCGCACGGGGCAGGATGTTATCGGGGGAGAGTACAGTAAAGCGCAAGCCCTGCCATGCCCATTGTTTGCCGGCAAGGCAAAAAGTGCGGTCGTTTTCTGCCGTGTTTTTTTCGCCATAGCGTTTTTGCGAAGCGGTGGTCAGTTGAATGTCGGGATAAGCGCTCAACATCGCACGAGCACCGCCCGAATGATCGTTGTCATCATGGCTTAAAATCAGCCATTCCAACTGAATGCCTTGTCGCTGTAAATAAGGCAGAATTTCTAACTGCGCCATACTGCCGCTTTCCCAACTTGAGCCGGTGTCGTATAGCACGCCTTTGCCATCTTTCACGATCAAGGTGGCTAATCCTTGCCCCACATCTAAGGTATCCAATTGCCAATTTGGGCGGGAAAGGTAGTGGTGCGCTAATGTGGTGCTGCAAAACACAATCAATCCGCAACCTAAGCCATAAATTGTCTTTTGTAACGGTAAACTCAAAGTGCGTTCAGCAGCGAGGTGAAATCCCTTTAAACGAGTGAGTTTTGCTAATTCCAATGTAGAAGAAAGGGGTTTCTGGGGTTTATAAACGTAATGAAGAAAGCCTAAAAACAGGCCGGTTAAAACAAGCGTAATCCATAAACTGTGGGGAAGAGAAATAGCCAGCCAATGATCCTGCAACGGGGCTAAAAGTGCGGTGATTTTTTCTGCCAGATCATTGGCAAGCCACCATGTATTCCAGCTTCCTTGGGTGAGCACAGCAAACAGCACCAACGGCACTAAAATGAAGCTATAAAGTGGCACGGCAATAAGATTGGCAATAAAACTGTTTAAGGAAATGCCGTTAAAAAAGAACAATTGAATCGGCGTGAATAACCAAAGCAAACCGAGTTGCAAATGAAATAAACCGAAAACGTACCGCACTTTTCGCCAAGGGGAACTCGTGAGTGGTTTGCCGCGCCAGTGTAATAAGGAGAGTGGGAAACATTGATACCAAATAATCAAACAGGTGACCGCGCCCACGGATAGCCAAAAACTGGTGGAAAGCAACATGAGCGGATCGATAAAAATCAGTAGTGCGACCACTCGTAATAACAGTTGCCACACCGTCCAATGCAGTCTTAAATGCTGAATAGCGTAGAGCAAAGCAAGGGCAATGATGGCGCGTAGCGTGGGGATTGCCAGACCTGCAAGTTGACTATAAAGCAGGGCTAACATGAAGCCGCAGAAAATAGGAAAGGTTGGGGTGATGTAATGGGTTGGAAACGTAAATTGGAGTAAGTGTGCCAAGGCAAAGCCTAACATCATCGCCAAGCCGATATGTAATCCTGAAATCGCGATCAAGTGCGCTGTGTTAGTTTTTTGATAAATTTGCCATGTGGCGTTTTTAAGCCATGCCCGTTCGCCAAAACCAAGCGCTAATAATAACCCTTGTTGAGATAACAGTTCTGTTTGCTTGAGCGCATGATGAAGTGCGTTTTGCCTCCATGAAAAAACGTGATCTATTTTGACCGCACTTTTCACTTCTGCCCACGCAGTGATGCGTTTACTAAAGTACCATTGTTGGCGATCAAAGCCGTGCATATTTAAACGAGAAGAAAGGGGGCGCAGACGTAAATCTCCTGCATAGCGCTCACCAATTTTTACTTTGTGTGGCGCTTTACATTGCGCATAAATTCGCTGTTCCGGCAAATGCTCAGCGAGTTTGGCGACAATGACCAGTGTTTGAAAATCTTGTTGATGTAATATTTCTTGCACGGTGAATTCGGTGTGAAGGGGGTTCGGCAGATAGGCGATATTATCCGCTTGTTGAAGAAGTGACAGGGCAGGGTAATGTACATAAACCAGTTGCACTAAACACAATAAACAATAGGTAAGGAAGGTGGATAAACGCGTTAATTTAAGGCAATAACACAGTAACATTATAAGTAATATCGGAAATGCGATATAGGCACCCATTTCCCATGATAAAAGCCAATTATCCGGTAAAACGAGCAGTGTTAATCCGCTGAAAATCAGGCAACCGGCGAATTTATCTAATGAAATAGTCACGTTTTTAACTGCACTTTATTATTTAACTCAAGGCGTAATATGAAAGGAAACCGAGGGGAGAGATAAACCGGCGAATCAATAATGCGTGCAAGATCGCAAATTTAGAAAAATTAAGGTAAAAACGATGAAATGAAACGTAAATTCATTTGATCATTTGAGGAAGTTCTGTTATTTATTACGCCTTTCAAAAACTAGGGTCTGTTTTAATTTTGGTGTTACTTTGATAATCCGTAAAAGCAACACAGATAAGTGGCGTTTTAGACGTGTTAAATGGATGCGTTTTTTATTAGGAGATACAAATGAGTAAAGCGTCTTTGAGCTTATTAGCGTTAGCCGGTGTTGAGCCGTACAAAGAGAAAAAAGGCGAAGAGTATATGAATGAGCAGCAAGTGCTGCATTTCAGAAAAATCCTTCAAGCTTGGCATGATCAAATTAGAGATGAAGCGTCTCGAACTGTTGCGCATATGCAAGATGAGGCGTCTAATTTTCCGGATCCCTCTGATAGAGCAACGCAAGAAGAGGAATTTAGCTTGGAATTGCGTACTCGCGATCGTGAGCGTAAATTAATGAAAAAAATCGAAAGTACCTTAAAAAAATTAGATAACGACGATTTTGGTTATTGCGAATCTTGTGGCGTAGAAATCGGGATTAAACGCTTAGAGGCGCGCCCAACGGCAGATTTGTGTATCGACTGTAAAACATTAGCGGAAATTCGCGAAAAACAAATGGTCGGTTAATTCGACTCAAAACAGATAAAAGTGCGGTCAAAAAACACCTTATTTTTCGACCGCACTTTCACGTTATTTTTCTGATAAACGGAGATGTCTTATTTTTACCTATATTAAAAATCTTTTGAGTAAGAAAAGCCAAAAACATTCGGCTACTCAACATGATGTTAAAACCTCACCTAAAAGACCCTCTATCACAGTGACTGAACCTGTAAAAAACAAGGTTCAGGGTTCATCCCACAATAAAAGAAACACTCCTAAAAAAGATTGCAAACATAGCATTAAGGCATCCGTGCATGGCATTACGCCGCGTATGTTTAATCGTAATGCATTGGCGGTGGTGGAAAAATTGCAACGCCAAGGGTATGAAGCCTATGTGGTCGGTGGCTGTTTGCGTGACTTATTGCTCGGTAAAAAACCGAAAGATTTTGATGTGGCGACCAATGCCCGTCCGGAACAGATTCAGGCGATTTTTCAGCGTCAATGCCGTTTAGTGGGGCGACGTTTTCGCTTAGCGCACGTGATGTTTGGACGTGAGATTATTGAGGTGGCGACATTTCGCGCCGGCCATGCAGAACATCATAATGAGAAGCTTGCCAAGCAAAGCGAAGAAGGCATGCTGTTGCGTGATAACGTGTATGGCACCTTGGAGCAAGATGCGGAACGCCGTGATTTTAGTGTAAACGCGCTGTATTACAATCCACAAGACAACACGTTGAAAGATTATTTCAACGGTATTGACGATTTAAAAAATGGAAAGTTGCGTTTAATTGGTGATCCGGTTACCCGTTATCAGGAAGATCCGGTGCGGATGTTGCGTTCTATTCGCTTTATGGCGAAATTGGATATGTTCTTGGATAAACCCAGTGATGCGCCGATTAAATCCCTTGCCCATTTGCTCAAAAATATTCCACCGGCACGTTTATTTGAAGAAAGCTTGAAGCTATTGCAAAGTGGCTACGGTGTCAAAACTTATCGGCTATTACGTCAATACGGTTTGTTTGAGCCACTTTTCCCATTATTAACGCCCTATTTTACTGAGTATGAAGATAGCATGACGGAAAAAATGATTTTGCGTGCGCTAACTTCAACGGATGAGCGCGTGGCGGACAAACTCCCCATCAATCCGGCATTTTTATTTGCCGCCTTTTTTTGGTATCCCTTACGCGAACGGGTTGAGGTGTTAAAAAATGAAGGGGGGCTGAATAATTACGATGCTTATGCGTTAGCCTCAAATGATGTACTTGAGCAATTGTGTAAAAGTTTAGCCGTACCGCGTCGCCATACGGCCGTTATTCGTGAAATTTGGTTATTGCAATTACAGTTTTTAAAACGTACGCCAAAATCTGTACAACGTGCCATTGAGCAAGCAAAATTTCGTGCCGGCTTTGATTTATTGGTTATACGCGCAGAAATTGAGGGTGGTGAAGCGGTGGAATTGGCGGCATGGTGGCATGAATACCAATTTAGCAACGAAAGCCAACGACAAGATTTGGTAAAAGCGTTACCGAGTCAGCCTAAAAAACGGAAATATCATCGTCGTAAGCGACATCATTCTGCGAAAAAGGTGAGTCATGAATAAGGTGTATATTGCCTTAGGGAGTAATCTTGAACATCCTCAGGCGCAACTGACAGCCGCATTGCAGGCGTTAAATGAGCTTTCTGATTCAAGATTAACGGCGGTGAGTTCTTTTTATCAAAGTAAGCCACTTGGGCCACAAGATCAGCCGGATTATGTGAATGCAGTTGCCTGTTTGGAAACCTCACTTGCGCCGCTGGCATTGTTAGATGAATTGCAACGCATTGAGCATGAGCAAGGTCGTGTTCGTCTGCGCCGTTGGGGAGAGCGTACATTAGATTTGGATATTTTGCTTTACGCTGATCACATTATTCAGTCAGAACGCCTGACCGTGCCGCATTATGATATGCATCAGCGCGAGTTTGTGATCATTCCATTGGTTGAGATCGCCCCGCATCTTGTGTTGCCAAATGGACAATCAATCCAAATGCTTGCGCAGAAATTTGCGGATCATCATATGGTGATTGTGAAACACAAAAATGAAATTCACCTCGAAAATTGACCGCACTTAAATACGTAAATCAAAGGCAAATAAAAAGGTGCGCTATGCACCTTTTTGTCATATAAGAACAGTGGCGTATAAGCGTCGCCTTGAATGTTAATTTAAGTAATTAAAAACTTTGACAACTTTGGTTACACCCGAAACATTACGCGCAATTTCCGCGGCAGCATTGCCCTGATCTTGGGTCACATTGCCCATGAGGAAGGCTTCATTATTTTCTGTTACCACTTTGATGTCACTGGTTTTCACTTTGGAATCAACAAGCATTTTAGATTTAATTTGGCTGGTAATCCAAGCATCTTTGCTCATTTGAGTAAAACTGACTTTTTCTCCTACACGAACTTCATTATAAACATCGTTGACGTTTTGTACGCCTTTGGCTAATCCTGTGGCAACGTCGCGCAAACTTTCATTTGGTATTTGACCGGTTAATAAGATACGACCACTATACGCAGTGACACTAATACGCGCTTCCGATTTAATTTGAGGATCTTTTTTGATGGCGGAATAGACGCGTTGTTCTAACGTTTCATCGTCAATTTGCGTTCCCATGGTGCGAGGATCGGTGGCAACTTTTGTCGCACCGGCAACCGCAGCACCACCAATCGCAGCGGCAACACAACCTTGTAGTAAGCAGGCTGTCGTTAACACAAGAACCAGTTTTTTTAATGGACTTGTTAGCATCATTGTCTCCTTTGTCTGTGTGGTAATTATGCGCTAGTGTGGCTTGAATGGACGGTTTTTGTCAAGCTATGAATGAGAAAAGAGTTTAAAATCAATAAGTTCACAAATACTGTTAATAATAAATAAGTGATTTTCCAACAATCGGCTTTCTTTTGCGCTTGGCACCGCGATGTGTAAATCGTTTTCGGTCAAAATGCCTTGAATATGATCGTGGCTGCTGCCGGTTAAAACAAGAGTTGTAATGTCTTTATTGACCGCATGCGTAATAATATTGAGCACGTTCTTTTCATTACCTAAAGGTGCGAATGCCACTAGCATATCGCCTTTTTTCGCAGTGGCGTTAAATTGGTGTTGATATAATTTTTCTAAGGCAAGATCAGAAATAAAGGTAGAACTGACCGCACTATCTAAGCTCAATAAAACAGAAGGAAAGCTCGGGCGTTTTAATTCGTAACGATTTAATAAATTCGCCACTAAGCATTGGGCATTAATATAAGAACGCCCCTCTCCGCACACAATCACTTTATTGCCTTGCAAGAGACAGCTGATCATGCGTTGTGCCGCCTCGACAATTTGTGTACTTAACAGACTTTTGGCGTAAATATGAGTTTTAATATTTTCCTCATATAAATCATTGAGTTTATTTAGCATAGTGATTAATCAAGAAAGTTGGGGATCCATTGGATATCTTGGTCGGATTTGCCGAAGGCGACTAAGTCAAAACGGCAGTCTGTATCTTCTAAACTTTGTTTCCGCTGTGCCAACCAAAGTGCAGCAGCGTCCATCCAACGCTGTTGTTTTTTCCAATCCACACTGTCTATGGCAGAGCCGAAGTGATCGTTTTTACGTTGGCGGACTTCGACAAACACGATAGTGTCTTGATCTAACATGACGAGATCTAATTCACCGCATTTGAAATTCTGATTAGCCGCGAGAAAAGTTAAGCCTTGAGATTCTAAAAAGAGGCGAGCTTTGTGTTCAAATCTCGCCCCTTGTTGACGTTTTAGAGAAAACACTTTTAACTTAGTTTAATACTTGAATGCCACCATTTTGATATTGGAACCAAGTCATATCACGTTCGATATTGCAGTTCGGACCTGCGCTTAATTTACCGGTTAAGCCGTCAATTTGATAACCCGGCACTTGGCGTAGTTCATTGAAATGACTAATTAACAACCAAGCGTCAGCTCCCATGGCGTATAAACGCATTAACGAGTAGTCGCCGTTAGTATTGGTGGCAATTTTTTGATATTGCGCAGAATCCGTGTCTTTGAAGAACGGAATATCACTAAATTGTAGCCCGTTCATTAACAAGCGGTATTCTGGTCCGTTATTGGAGGAGTTGCTGCGTGAGCTGGCATACAATTTGATATTGCTGCCGCTATTATCAATCACCGATTTTACATCAGCCAACTCTTCACTTTTTGCAACAACATAAAGGCCTTGTACGTTTTGGCCTTGTAACGCGACACCGACATCACCGGTTTGGTTGTAATATTTAATATTCGCATCAGTACCGGAAAGTTGTTGCCAACGAATGTTAAATGCTGTCGCAGTACGTTGTCCTAAATCGTTTTGTGGCACCGCAACCATTGGCACTTGAATGCCATCTTTCCACATTTTATTGGCGGCCGATTCGGCTTCATCTTCAGGAGATAAGCCATAATAGCAAACTTGACCAATAGCACGGGCATTTGGTGTAGAGTTCAATGCAAGAACGTCCATGCCTTGAATAGCAGACGGATTATTTAATACGCTATCTACGTTTTGTTTTAGCAAAGGTCCGATAATCGCACGAACACCGGCTTGTTTAGCTTGCGCAATAATATCGTTGATAGGGGTCGCAACGGTATCATAAACCTGCACTTGAACAGCGGTATTGTCGCCTTTGGCGGCATCAAAACCGGATTTAATGGTGTTACCGAGAATTTGACCATTACCACTTAGCGGTAAAAGCAAGGCGACTTGAGAAAGTGATGTTTGTTGGAAATTGAATAAGCCTTGTAATTCCGTTGGGAATAAATAAGACGCAGAGTGATTCGGATAAGCCGATTTCCAATTTTGCAAAGCTTGGCTTAATTGGGTTGGCTGACTTAAATTATCATTATAAGCACGGGCGAGCGCCAACCAGCCGGCTAAGGCTAAATTGCCTTCATCCGGCGTATTATTTAATAAACCGCGATTCGCTTGACGTAATAACGCCCAAGTGCGGTCATTATTTTCTTGTTTTCGAGGTACATCGGTGAGCACTTGATCCATTTGAATACGTGCTTTCACCGCATCAATAATGGCGTTTTTGTTTTCCGCTATGCGCGCTTTCACCGCATAATAACGGCCAACCTGGGAACTGCTTAATTGCGTTAAATCCACACGGCGTAATAAATCTTCAGCGTGTTGATTGTTGCCTTGTACGGCAGCGATATGCGCTTCAATAAGTGATTTATCCAATAATTGATCTGGATTGAGTGTGCTTAATTCGTTTAATAGCGCTTGGGCTTGAGGCACTTTGTTTTCCGTCACGAGTACACGCGCGGCTAATAATTTGTAGGTTTGTTGATCTTCGATTTTTTGTGTTTGCCCAATTTTATTCATATAAAATTCAGAACTTGCATTCGCATCTTTTTTGAGTTCACTGGTGAAGCTGTTCCCCATAAAATTGGCATTACAGCCGGCTAAAATTAGCGTGAACAAAAAAGGCATTAATCGATTTTTTAAATTAATGCGTTGTAATAGAATAGACATAATTACTCCATTGGTTAAACAGTTGGAGCGATCTTACTTATCTCCCTAACTAAAAGCAAATAAAAGAAGTTTAAATGAGCAATTCAAACGGAATTTTATATATCGTCGCAACGCCTATCGGCAATTTACAAGATATTACACAACGTGCGCTGGAAACGTTTCAACAAGTCGATCTCATTGCAGCAGAAGATACCCGACACAGCGGTTTATTATTAGCCCATTACGGTATTAAAAAGCCGTTTTTTGCCTTACATGATCATAATGAACAGCAAAAAGCCGGTGCGTTAGTCGAAAAACTTTTACAAGGCGTGAATATTGCGTTAATTTCTGATGCCGGTACACCATTAATCAGTGATCCCGGTTTTCATGTGGTGCGTCAATGCCGGCAAGCGGGGATTCAGGTTGTGCCATTGCCGGGTGCCTGTGCGGCGATTACGGCGTTATGTGCTTCGGGGATTGCCTCCGATCGTTTTTGTTTTGAAGGCTTCTTACCGGCAAAAAGCAAAGCCCGCGTGGATAAATTAAAAAACGTGGCAAAAGAAGACCGCACTTTGATTTTTTATGAATCCACACATCGCATTTTAGACAGTCTGGCGGATATGCAAAGTGTCTTTGGCAGCGAGCGTTATGTGGTGTTGGCGCGTGAAATTACCAAAACATGGGAAACAATCTATGGCGACAAATTAGCCGATTTAATCGCTTGGTTGGCGCAAGATCCGAATCGTACCAAAGGCGAAATGGTGGTTATTGTTGAAGGCGAGCCAAAGGAAGATGAAGTAGAAGCGATCTCTTCGCAAGCCATGCACGCGCTAACCTTAATTAGCCAAGAATTGCCGTTGAAAAAAGCCGCTGCCATTGTGGCGGAATTGTATGGCTACAAGAAAAATCAGCTTTATCAGTTTGGCTTGGAATTATTGCGTTAATACGTGCAAGCGATGTATTGGCAAGGTTAAGTTTGCGCAAGATGTCGCAACTTGGGCACAAGTGAAAGTGCGGTGAAAATCTACCGCACCTTGCGATTAGATCATCGGTAAAAACGTCTCTCCCCAAGAGGTTTCGTCTAAAATTTTGCCAAAATGGCTTTCGATCAGGCGTTTGGTCACATCACTTTGCGGTGAAGTAAATAAAGAATAAGTGTCGCCATATTCAATCATCTTACCCTCTTCCATTACTAACACTTCATCGGCAATATGCTTGATGATGCCTAAATGTTGCCCCACATAAATATAGGTTAGTCCGAATTTTTCTTGTAACGATAACATTAAGTTGGTGAGCTGTGTTTTGACCGTTGCATCCAATGAGCCAAGGGCATCGTCAATAATGATAATTTGCGGATCCAGAATTAACGCACGGGCAAGGGCAATACGCTGCTTCTGACTAATAGAAAGCGTATTGATTTTAATCGTCACGTGATCAGGGTGCATCCCGACTAAGGTTAAGATATCAAAAATCTTTTGAGTACGTTGCTGCTCATTAAGTGATGTGGTTAACAGCAACGGCGCATCGAGTATTTGACCAACATTAAGCCGCGGATTAAAGGCGGTATTAGGATCTTGGAAAACCATACGAATATGCTTGGCGCGGTAAGTATAATCACCAAAAATCAAGGGCTGATTTTGAAATAAGATTTTGCCTGAAGTGGGTTCAGTAATGCCGACAATCATTTTAGCCAACATGGATTTGCCTGAACCGTTACGCCCGATAATGGCCAATGTTTTTCCGGCATCCAAGGTAAAGCTCACATTTTCCACGGCATGAAAGTAACCGTCGCCAAACAGGTCAAGATCTTTTTTGAAGGTTTTTGTCAGGTTTTCAACGTGTAGTAAGTGCATTTCGTTCTTTTATTCCTGCGTGTCATTGCTGAGCGTTAATGGCTGCGGCACTTCGGCTTCTTTTATTTTCTTTTCCCGTAAATTAATCGGAAAGTGGCAATAAAATTCATGTTGTTTCACCCGAAGTGCGGTCGGTTTCGTAATACATTTTTTTTGCGCAAAAGGACAACGTGGACCAAGGCGGCAACCCAGCGGCATTTCTTCAAGTAGCGGAACCGAGCCTTTTAACGTGCCTAACTGGCTCTTAAAAGGCAGCGGCTGCGTAAAATCGGGGATCGAATGTAGCAACGCTTGTGTGTAGGGATGATGAGGATTCTCTAAAATCGCTTCTCGGGGGCCGGACTCTGAATTTTGCCCACAGTAAAGCACCACAAACGCATCACACCATTCGCTAATGCTGTTGATGTCATTGCTGGCCAGTAGAATGGATGTGCCTTGGTTTTGATTCATGCTGGATAATAGCTTGAAAATTTGTACGCGCGTAATGGATTCCACGGAATTGGCCGGTTCATCAGCAATGAGCAAGCGCGGTTGATTTGCCACAGCAATGGCAATCATCACTTTTTGTCCTTCCCCTTCGGTTAACTCATGGGGATAACTGCGCATGATGTCTTTGTGTTCTTTAATGCCGACACGGTGCAATAATTCTATAGCGCGGCGTTTTCGCCAACCGAATAAACGTTGCCACCAATGCCCTTTGAACGTCCATCCCGGAATGTTTTGAATCAGCTGCTTGCCGATTTTTTGGCTTGGATCGAGGCAGGTGAGCGGATCTTGGAAAACCATGGAAATTTCTTTGCCCACAATTTGGCGGCGTTGGGTCGGCGTGAGTTTGAGCAGTTCAACGTCGTTAAAACGGAAACGATCGGCGGTAACAATCCAGGAATCTTTAAAGGCATTGCAAATGACTTTGGCAATTAAGCTTTTGCCGGAGCCGGATTCACCCACTAAGCCACAAATTTCGCCCTCGTTCAGTGTGAAACTGACGTTATCAACGATGCGAATTAATCCGTTTGACGTTTTAATATCAATCCGAAGATTGCGAATATCCAAAAGAACCATAATGACCTACTCGTAATATTTGCTAATGGCACGACATAATCCGTTAGAAAACATCAAGCCAATTAAAATACTGAAAATAATCGCAAAACCGGGAAGGAGTACCGTCCATGGTGCTAAATAAATCAATTCTAAAGAATCGCGGATCATTGCGCCCCATTCTGGTGCCGGGCGTTGAGCACCCAAGGCGATAAAGCTTAAGGCGCTAATATCCAAAATGGCGATCGTGAAGACGCGAGAGGTTTCTTGAATGTATTGCACGGCGATATTTGGCAAGATCGTGCTTTTCAATAAAGCCCATTTTGAGATGCCGTCTAAGCGTAACATTAAGACATATTCTTTTTTTAATTCTAGTTGAATACTGCGGTAAATTTCATGCACAAAATACGGCAGTAGCGCTAAGGTAATGGCAAGCATCGCATTGAGCAAACCGGGTTCCATTAATGTCGCAATAATAATGGCGACGAGAAGGACGGGAATGGTAAGAAACGTATCTAATAAATGGCCTAAAATGCGTGATTGTATTCCTTGTGACATCCCTGCCCAAATGCCTAATCCGCCGCCAAGAATTGCCGTTGTGATCATCACAATGAGTGATGCCCCCACAGTATAAGTACTTCCAACGATAATACGGCTTAGCACATCGCGACCAATATCGTCTGTGCCGAGGAAGTAGGCGATTTCTCCGTTTGCCGCCCAAGAGGGTGGCATTAATTCTCGTCCGATAAATTGCGTCTCTGCAGAATAAGGCGCAATGAACGGGCTCAAAAGTGCGGTCGAAATTAATAACAAAAGTGCGTAGAAACTAAAGAGCGCAATGCGATCTTGGCGGAACAGTGACCAAATGTGTTTTAGTGTGCCCGTTTCACGAAAGTCTTTTGGATCTTTACTTCGCATACCATCCCTTCTTATTTAACGGATCAGCAATGAAAATAAGCGTTTCCGAAAGAATTTTGATAAAAATAATACAAAGCCCGATAGTAATTATACCGGCAGAAATGCTGTTGTAATCCTGTTGTGTGACCGCATCAATTAGCCAACGCCCAATGCCCGGCCAACCGAGGGTATTTTCAACCAGCATACATTGCGTGATGATCAAGGTGAACAGGCGAGTCATTTGTGGAATGAGTAAGGGCAACGTATTACGCAACACATATTTGCGCAATATGGTCAATTTTGACCAACCCCGAGTAGTGACGATTTTAACATAATTTTGTTGAAGCACGATTTCGGCACGTTGTTGCACCAAACGTACGATTTCCATCATAGGTAAAATGCTGAGAACTAACGTTGGCAGTGCCAAATGTTGTAAGACGTTTTGAATCATTTTAATGCGATACGGAGCATCAACAAACCAGACATCAATCAGAGGGAAACCGGTCAGCAGTTTGATTTCATAGAGGAGGTTATATTGCCCGATGGCGGAAATTTGCCAAGCGTTAATGGCGGAGAAATACAATAAGATCGGTGCTATCCAAAATACCGGCAAGGCGGTGCCAATAGCCGATAAAGTGCGGATCGTTTTTCCAATAAAATGCGTTTGATAGGCAGCGCCCAGTATCCCAAGGGGAATGCCAAAAATAACGGCCAATAAAATCGCACAACAACATAACTCAAGTGTGGGCGGCAACACCGTAAGAATGGTGGATTTTAATGGATCACCGCCGTTATAACTGATGCCAAGGTCGCCGTGCATAAGACGGTTTAAATAGTGAATATACCCCTGATAAAAGTGTGGCGTAGCCAGTTCGGCATTCAATGGATCTTGCATCAAAATCACATAACTTAGCAAAGAGAGCATAAACGCCGTTAACAGCAGGAAAACACCTTGTCGAAGAAAAGAATGCAACATTATTTCTCTCCTTTACGCAATGATAATGTCGAGAAATTTAAACTGCCGAAAGGATTCATTTCAATATGGCGAACACGTGAATTTACCACCAGCACCCGCTTCATATTCGCCAATGGGACAATCGGCAGCTTGGAGAGAATAAGTTCTTGTGCTTGATTATAGGCGTGGGCACGCTCCCATAAATTAGGGCTGTCTAATGCTTTATCCATCAACTGATCAAAATCTTCATCACACCAATTGGAGAGGTTCGTCATTTCACTGGCCGAGTTACAGCTTAAGATAGGTCGCATAAAGCTATCAGGGTCGAGGTTTCCGGCTAACCAACCGGTTAAAATCATGTCGTAGTTTTCTGATTTTTTATTCAGCTGGTCGATGAGAAAAGTCCGCGTTACTGAACGAATCGTTACGTTCACCCCAACGTTATTTAAATCTTCTTTAATCAATTCTGCAGTTTTCAGTGGCGCCGGATTGTAAACCTGCTCTTCATTTAACACCCACATATTCAAATGGAGCTGTTTATCTTGTAAGACTTTCTTGGCTTCGCTCGGATTAAAATCATAAGCAAAATCCGGCGTATTTACGCTGGATGCCCAAGAAATATTCGGAATAATGTTATTCGCCACAGTTGCCGTATTGTGATAAATGGTTTTGATAATGCGTTGGCGATTAATGGCTTGTGCGATAGCACGGCGAACCTGTTCATCTTGAATGACAGCATTTTGAAAATTAAAGGCTAAATAGGCTAAATTCATGCCCTCCGCACTTTTGACATAATAGCGTTTGTCGTTTTCCTTCAATAAACCTAATTGGCTGACTTCAGGATAGGACGCAATTTGGCATTCGCCATTAAAAAATTTTACCAAGCGCCCAGTACGATCCGTGGATAAATCAATAATAATATTTTTAATTTTGGCGTCTTTTTTCCAATAATCCTCGTTTTTTTCTAACCGCACATATTGATTCCGGAAATAATTTTTGACTTTATACGGGCCGGTGCCGACCGGTAATAAATCAAGTTGCACTAAATTATCGTCCGCATTAAGTTGCACAGCATATTCTTGCGAGAAAATGATGGCATATTGGCTGGCTAAGTGAGACAAAATGGAGGCATCCGGCTTAAATAAGGTAATTTGCACTGTGTGCGGATTTAACGCTTTCACCGATTCGATTTTTTGATTTAACTTAATGCTTTCAAAATAAGGAAAACGCACTTTTTTCGCTTGTTCATGAAAAATGCGATATTGCGGATTTTTATAATCCACCGCACTTTGTTCCAGCGTTGGCAAATAGGTTTCATAGCCCAGCACACGATTTAATGAAAACACCACATCATCGGCATTAAAATCACGGGTCGGTTTAAACCAATCGGTATGATGAAATTTAATGCCTTTGCGCAGATAAATCGTAATAATCTTGCCATCAGGTGAAATAGAATAAGATTGTGCCAAAATGGGCGTTGGAATCGCCGTATTGGATATCTCGAAAAGTTTATTATAAATCTGTTCAGTTACCACATTCATGCTTGTGCCGGCATCCGAGGTTTGCGGATTGAAGGAAAAACCGGAAGCGTGAGTGCAATAAATTAATCCGTTATCCGTCAGTTCTTCAGGCACGCGCGGTGCGGCAACAACCGTATTCACCATAAACGCGAACCAACAAACAGACATAACGAGTTTTTTATACCGCATAATAAACATGAGTTAAAAGATGAAAATAAACGTTAAATTTTAAGCTATATTCCGGGGATATTCTAGCGAATATGCCCGTTCTTGAAATTTGCCACGATTTGCCTCGAAAAATGACCGCACTTTAAGCCGTGCTAAGACCGCCCAATCAGAGATTATTCTTGTTCATGCTGCTTTTTCAGCATTTCATCTTCATTTAATTTGAGTAATCGCGAAATGGCATTACGGTAGGAAATCTCTAAGGATTCTCGGCTGGTGGCAATGACGCCTTGATCCACTAAAAATCCATCATTTACGTCATATACCCAACCGTGCAAGGACAGTTTTTTCCCGCTTTTCCACGCATTTTTAATGATGGATGTTCTTCCGAGGTTATAGACTTGTTCTGCCACGTTTAGTTTTGTGAGCATATCGGCTCGGCGTTCCGGTGATAAATTACCCAGTAAATGGCTGTGTTTAAACCAAATGTCACGAATATGTAATAACCAGTTGTTAATTAATCCTAAATCTTGATCATTCATGGCCGCATGGATCCCACCACAATTGGTATGCCCACAAATGATGATATGCTCGATATTTAAAACATCGACCGCATATTGCACAACGGATAAGCAGTTGAAATCCGTGTGAATGACTTGGTTTGCCACATTGCGGTGTACGAAGAGTTCGCCGGGTTCTAGGTTGGTTAATTTTTCTGCCGGCACACGGCTGTCTGAACAGCCAATCCATAAATAGTGCGGTTGTTGATGTTCGGCCAGTTCTTGAAAGTAGGTGGATTTTTCCTCTTTCATTTGTGTCGCCCATTGATAGTTGTTTGCAAAGAGTTGTTCTATTCTTTTCATTCTTTTTTCTTCTCCTGTTTCTCAAAAGAGGCGCTTAGTATAGCGCAGATTATGCGTGGTGACGGAATAAAGTGATATTGGACGCGATATTTACAAAAGCGGGCTAAATAAGAAAAAGAGCTTTTCGATGATACGCTGATAAACGGAGCGCGTGCTCCATGTAACATAATCGACTAATTCCGAGTTTTTAATATAACTTTCATGTAATAAAGAAATTTCGTTCGCAAATGCCGGATCTTCCACCACCATGGTGACTTCAAAATTCAGCAGGAAACTGCGCATATCCATGTTCACGGTGCCGACCAATGCCAATCGGTTGTCGATCAACATACTTTTGGTATGCAGTAAACCCTTGTTGAAATTATAAATTTTCACGCCGGCAGCGAGTAAGTCATCGAAGAAGGTACGACTTGCCCAATGCACCATGAGGGAGTCGTTTTCTTTGGGTAGAATGATGGAAACTTCCACACCACGTAAAGCCGCAATACGCAAAGCTTCCGCAATATTATGGCTTGGCACAAAATAAGGCGAAGTGATCACAATGCTTTTACGCGCCGAGAAAATCGCAATCGACAGTGATTGCGCCATTAAATCATCAGGAAAACAAGGACCGGTGGCGAGAATTTGTACTGCATGAGAGTTGTTTTGTTCCAACGGCAAAAGCGGGCAATCAGGCACATCTAACGGAAGTTTGGCTCCGGTTTCAATTTCCCAATCCCATGCGTGTAAGCCGTTTAGCACCGAAGATACCGGGCCGTTAATGCGCACCATAATGTCAATCCATTCGCCAACATTGCTATTTTTCTTGAAGAATTTCGGATCTACCATGTTCATACTGCCGGTGTAAGAAATTTGATTGTCGATGACAATAATCTTGCGATGCTGGCGTAAATCAATGCGATTAAAGAACATACGGAATAAATTCACGTGCAAGGTTTCCGTCACTTCAATGCCGTTATTACGCATGGCTTGGCATTCGGCGCTTTTTAAGAAAGGGCGGCTGCCTACCGAGTCCAACAATATATGAATTGCCACGCCACGTTGTCGAGCGTTGATTAATGCCTGTGTTACCTCATTTACCAAGCCTTGAGCAGACCAAATATAGAACACCATATTAATGGATTTTTCTGCCTGATTGATGTCATGAATGATGCTTCGCATAATGCTTTCGGGCGTATCCAAAATATGCAATTCATTGCCTAAAAGACAAGGCACGCCAAGGCGTTGATTGGCAAGATCAAAAATCGGGCGGTAGAGCAGGTTGGTTTGCGTATTGATCAAATTATCACAATGAGAAAGGTGTTTGAACCAATCCATGTATTTAGGCTTGAGTTGCTCAAACATGGCAGCCCGGTGCTTGCCGAGATTGATTTCACCAAAAATTAAATAGGCGATAATGCCCACCACAGGAAACACATAAATGACAATCAACCATGAGAGCATGGTCGGGACAGATTGTTTTTTTATTACTAAGCGTAAGGTGATGGTGATGGTGACTATCCAAACCAAAATGGGGATGATATAAGCGAGAATTTGTTCAATTGTCATAAAAAAATGAAAACCCTATAAAGGAACCGAGGTAAAAAAGACCAATAAAATAGGCGGTGCAATATTGGTAATAAAGCCAAAACTAAACGCCAATGGTAAGACTTCCACGCCACCGGCTTTTTGAATGATCGGCAACGTGCAATCAATGGCGGTGGCACCTGTGTAGCCTATTGCGGTGGAGCGGTAATGTTGCATAAATAACGGCACAATAAATAAACTCATCAATTCACGGGATAAATCATTAAAAAACGCAATGCTACCCCAAATCGGTCCCCATGCGTTGTTTAAGGTGACACTGGAAAGGGAATACCAGCCTAACCCTGAAGACACCGCGAGCCCTTGCACGATGGGGACATTGAGCACTTGCGCACCGATAATGCCACCAAGGAGTGACGTTAAAACAAAAATGGCACCGGTTATCATGCCGCGTTGATTAAAAAACACGGAACGAATAGAAATACCGTTATTGCGTAATTGTATACCGACGCAAAAAATCAACACGACTAACACATAAGTGCTGGAACCAAACGGCAGGCTCACCCAACCTTTGCCCCATAACCCGATAAAAAAGCCAACAATCACTACCAGACATAATTTCAACGAATCCAACACAATCCGCCAACGGGAGGGCATTTTTTCCGTTGTTTTAGTTAAAGGCAGTGGGGAAAGTTTGTCATAGATAAATAAACCGAGAAAGGTTAGCCCTTGAATGAAAACAATAAATGTCAGGGCATACACACCAATTTGTGGCAATTGCTGTGCCAAATTATCTAATTGCCCAAGGGACACGCCCATAATGAACAAGATTATATACAACAGTAGCATGGTGATTTTGCCAAATTGTTGTAATATTTTTGTATTTTTGATTTTAAAGGCGTAGCCGATAAGCATCGGCACTAAAATAATGAGCAAACTTTCCAACATAATTGACGACAGCATGAAACGAGTATAGTGCGGGAAGTATAGCACTTTTCTGTTTTCTCACCTAATTGCAGGCAGTTTCCGCCGTTGCTTTCATGGTATCATTCAGCGCATCATTTCTTGAGGTTTTTCTGTCATGACATTTCAAATTGTATTCCAACATCCTGATTTTATTGTAATAAATAAACCTAACGGAATAAGCGTACATAAAGATGATGCCGATGTGGGGTTAACTCGGCTTGTGGCGCAGCAATTGGGCGTGCCGCAGGTTTGGTTGGTTCATCGTTTGGACAAAGTGACGTCCGGCTTGTTGATATTGGCACTAAACGAAAAGGCGGCTATGACGTTGTCGCGTAAGTTCGCCGAACATCAGATTCAGAAAACCTATTTAGCGCTAGCCACCCAAAAACCGAAGAAAAAGCAGGGCAGAATTAGCGGCGATATGCAAAAAGCCCGTCGTGGTGCGTGGAAACTCTGTCAAAGCAAAGAAAATCCCGCCATTACCGATTTTGTTTCACACAGCTTGGCACCGAATTTGCGTTTATTCATTCTGTATCCTAAAACCGGTAAAACCCATCAGATTCGCGTTGCCATGAAAAGTTTGGGGAGTCCGATTTTAGGTGACGAATTATATGGCGGAGAGGTGGCGGACCGCACCTATTTGCACGCCTATCAATTATCATTTGACTATTTCGGAAAGGCGGTTCAAATTAGCACCAGCCCCGAATTTCAAGAGAGAGAAAAGTGCGGTGAGTTTTTTCAACGTTTTTGGGCAACTATCGAAACCGTTGTTCATACCAATAAGGAAAAAAACGTTTGAAAATCTGCCCGCACTTTTAAGCCATCATCGCGAGGACGTCTTCATGTCGAAAAAACTCACTGCCACTTCATATCAAAAAGCCATTATCTGTATGGTGTTGGCTTATATCAGCATCGCTTTAATGGGCGTATTTGTAAAATATGCTTCCGATGAATTGCCATCCAGCGAAATTTTATTTTCCCGCTTTTTGATCGGCTTTATTTTTTTATTGCCGTTTATGATTCGTGACGGTGATTTTAAGGTCGAACTCAGCCAATGGCCGTTTCTTGTTATGCGTAACCTAGCAGGCATTGCCAGTATGTTGCTGACGTTCTACGCCATCAAATACTTACCGATTTCTATCGCCGTGTTATTGATGAATACCTCGGCGTTATTTGTCCCTTTATTGTTGTTTGTGTTACGAACAAGAACCCCGCTAAAAGTGCTGGCGTGTAGCTTCCTTGGTTTTGCGGGCGTCTCCATTATCATGCTGACGGATTCTTCCAAGCATTTTGAACTACAACACATCGGTTATGCCTTGGGCGCGGCATTTCTCGCCGCCATGGCATTTATTAGCCTACAAGAGCTCAACAAGCACAATTCGCCGAAAAATATCGTGTTTTACTTCCATTTATTGGGTTCCCTTTTGTTACCGCTATTTTTCGCCACACAATGGACAATCCCCTCCGCACAGGGTTTTGTACTTTTATTATTGGTAGGCGGTTTCGGCCTGATTTTCCAATTATTGCTGACCCGCGCTTTCAAATATGCTCCGGCCAATGTCATCACACCATTTGCTTTCACCGGCGTGATTTTCTCCAGCATTTGCGACTGGTTGTTCTGGCACAACGTGCCGACGCTTAATTTCTGGATCGGTTCGTTGGTCATTATTGTTTCCGTTAGCCTATTGGCAAAAATACGCAGATAAAACAGGGCTAAATAATTCCCCAAAATGCGTGTTGTTCCGTTACAATAGCGCGCATTTCAATTTTTATTCTACTGTTAAATAATGAGGAAACACATGGACTATCCAATTTGCCCATCTTGCAAAGGCGAAAATACGTATCACGATTCCATCCAATTTGTCTGCCCGGACTGCGGCCATGAATGGACCGGCAATGAAGCCGAGGAGCATGATGACGATCAACTCATCGTCAAAGACAGTAACGGCAATCTCCTCGCCGATGGTGACGATGTGCTGCTCATCAAAGATTTAAAACTTAAAGGATCTTCCGAAGTATTAAAGAAAGGCACTAAATTTAAAGGCATCAGCCTCGCCCGCGGCGATCACAACGTGGATTGCGGCAAAATTATGCTGAAATCAGAGTTTTTGAAAAAGGCATAAGCCAATGGTGAGCTAAGCACGATAGTGTGATGTCATCTTTTAGGGTCGCTATCCTTTTAAAAGTGCGGTGAGTTTTCGTGATAAATGAAGGAATGATAGCGTTTAAATTGTCATTCGGATTATTAACGGATCATGAATAATGCTTTTCTAAAAGCCCTATTTATCTTTCGAAAATACCCATTAAAATGACCGCACTTTTTATTCACTATTTCAAGAGGAAAAAATATGCGCAATATTCTTGTATTAAAATCCAGTATTTTGGCAGACAATTCACAAACCAATCAATTGTCCGATTATTTGGTTAGCAAGCTTGGCGATAACAATAATATTGTTGTGCGTGATCTTGCTAAAAACGCATTACCGCATTTTGATGCAACGGCAGCCACAGCCGTTCGTGGTCAACCAAGTACAGAAGCTGAAAATGCCTTATTGGCGTTATCTGATGAATTGGTGGCGGAAATTCAAAAGGCAGATATCGTAGTGATCAATGCGCCGATGTATAATTTCAACATCCCGACACAATTAAAAAGCTATTTTGATTTTATCGCGCGTCCACGTGTAACATTTCAATATACCGAAAACGGCCCGGAAGGTTTATTAAAAGGTAAAAAAGCCATTGTGTTATCTGCATTTGGTGGCTTCCATCAAAATCAACCAACGGATCATGTTACGGCATACATAAAAACCATTTTAGGTTTTGTTGGCATTACCGACGTACAATTCGTTTATTCAGAAGGCATTGGCTTGGGCGCTGATTCGATTGCCAAAGCACAGGCACACGCCAAAGCCGAAATTGATAAAATCGCGACCGCACTTTAATCAGTAAAAAACGTAGCGTGCAACTTGTTGCACGAAATCTAAAAAAGAGGAAAAATCCACCGTACTAAAAAAAGTGCGGTGGATTTTTAATATGGATTAACTTATAAATAGCGTTCGCTTCTTGATACACGACCCATACGATAGCGCAAGCGTCCACGCTTGTGCTGAAAATATATATTTGAGGAAATCAAAAAGGCACAAGCGAAGGACGCTTGCGCCAGCGGGAGGTATTGAGAGGTTAAAAACCCTTCGTGCATCAAGATGCACGCTACAAAAACGAAAAAATCACCGTAGCGTGCAACTTGTTGCACGAAATCTAAAAAAGAGAGAATAAATCCACCGCACTAAAAAAGTGCGGTGGATTTTTAATATGGATTAACTTATAAATGGCGTTCGCTTCTTGATACACGACCATACGATAGCGCAAGCGTCCACGCTTGTGCTGAAAATATATATTTGTAGAAATCAAAAAGCACAAGCGAAGGACGCTTGCGCCAGTAGGAGGGAGTTACAAGCACGCGTCGGGAGACGCGCGCTATCTGATTTGGTCTTCTTTAATTGATTAACAAAGTGCGGTCAAATTCCTAACCATTTTTCACTTTAAAAAACACTCAAAATCCCAACCGCACTTTCCCTTAAATCACTCCTGATTCAATCCCCTAAAATCACCCACTTCATGTTCCAGCTGACTCATAGCAAGAAGGGCTTCTTGGGTTTGTTTGGCTTCTTCTTCATCAATGATGCTCATCGCGAAACCAACATGGACGAGAACCCATTTGCCAAGCAGAGGTTTGGGGTCATCACTGCAGATAAGGGAAATATTCACATCACGTTGCACACCGCAAACATTCACGGTGGCAAGTTGTAATGCGCTGTCGCCGATTTTGACAATTTGACCGGGCACACCTAAACACATAATTCATTTACTCCGATTAAAAATTTTCGCTTATTTTACCATTGCTTTAAATAAATTGCGGCGATCTGGATCAAACGTCGCTTGTTTGGTCGGCATGGATAAAATCATGCGTAGGCAATCCTGTGTCAGTTGGATGGCTTGTTCATTGGTAAGATTCGGATCAAGCGGGGAGTGCAAGGAACAGCTTAAATATTGTGGTACTGTTTCAATGCCACTGACTGTGAAAGTAAGGGCTTTGTAAGGCAGTTGAACGGTGATTTTATCCCCTAACTCTCGCGGTTCCCACGTTTGTTGCGGGCCCGGCAGAATAACGACGCTAATCATCCATGGGGTTAACACTGAGCCGATCCATTGATCTTCAAATAAAACAAATTTAGGGCAGAAACACTCGATGCCTTTATGAAAGAAAGGGAGATCTTGCATTTCAGGAATAATTTTTTGCATTTTGGCAAGGAAAATCTCCGTTGGATTTTCTTCAAAGCCAGAAACAGAGTTTAAAAGTGCGGTCGAATTTTCAGATGTTTTTTCGTGTCGGTACATGGTTAACTTTTCACAAAATAGTGGCGTGCGTTCTATAACGTGTGCCAGAAGTATTAATAAAATAAGCACGTATCAGAGAGACGCGCTATCAGGGGTTGTTTGTCAATATCAATAAGATTAAAGCATAGCAAGCGAAACTTTAAAGAAAGTTCCCCTCTTTCGTAAAGAGGGGTTAGGGGAGATTTAACACTTGTCTCTATTAATTAAGTCAAATCTCCCCCGTCCCTCTTTTCTAAAGAGGAGAGTCTAGATTCAAACCATATTCAGTAATCACTTGATTCAAGGCTACAAAAACATTCGGTAATGTTTTTTGTATCGTTTCCGTCAAGCCAATTCCGGATTCTAATGATTCCGGCTGGATACCGATGAGACAAAGATTTTGTGGAAATTCATCCGTCAGTTTGAGAGCGGAAAGTACATCACAAATGCCGAGTTGGTGTGGCGAGATTTTGCGTGAGAAAAAGGTAGGCACTTGTTCGTCATGCAACACGATAATCTCGCCTGGCTGTTTGTTAGCAAGCACGGCATCGACAATAATCAAATGCTCGCGGTTTGCCATCGCATCCAGTAATTCCATGCCACAAGTGCCACCATCGATGATGTCAAAGTGCGGTTGAATTTCAGGGCGTTTTTCAAGCTCCTGCACCACGCGCACACCGACACCTTCATCGCTTAACAAAATATTGCCGACGCCAAGAATTAATGGCTTCATTACAACACCTTCACTTCAGTCACTTCACCATTTTCGGTATTAACTACGTGCACGGCACAAGACATACAAGGGTCGAAAGAGTGAATGGTTCGAACCACTTCCAATGGTTTAGTTGGATCTGCCACCGGTGTACCAATAATGGAAAGTTCATAAGGGCCCATTTGGTCTTGTTCATTACGCGGACCGGCATTCCATGTAGATGGTACAACTGCTTGATAGTTTTCAATGCGACCGTCTTTGATCACCACCCAGTGAGAAAGCATACCGCGTGGTACTTCACCGAAACCGACACCGCGGAATTCACCGCTTGCCGGAATATCAGTTTTGATATAAGCGGTAGTATCGCCTTTCGCAATGTTATCAATGAGCATTTGCCATTGCGTACCTAAAACGTCATTTAGCGTACAGCAGTGTACGGTACGACCGATAATGCGTCCAAGGGTAGAGTGTAATTGCTCGGTGGCTAACGTGTTGCCGGTTAATTTTTCGTAAATGTCTTTTACTTCGTTAAAATGTTTAACGGTTGGTTTGTCATTAGAGGCTAATCCGCAGATTAAATAGGCGAGAGGCCCCACTTCCACAACTTTGCCGTAGAACGTTGGTGCTTTTACCCAAGAATATTTACCGTCGTCTTGCCAGCCTGTGTATTTTGGACGAGTTAAACCCGCCCAAGGCTCTAATGGCTCATCGTCTTCATACCAAGCGTGTTTACCGCTTTCTTTAATGCCTTTTACGACAAATTCGTCTTTTTGTTGGTCAATGACGCGGATGGTGGATAAATCACCATTTTCTACATAACCACCTTTCAACATGAATTTAGAATTGTCCGCATCAATCGGGTATTCCGGTACGGCTAAGTAGTTGCCGGATGTCTTACCGAGGCTGAACCATTCCGGATAGAAAGCCGCAAATACAGCTGCATCGATTTTATAAACTTGGTTGATAAAGTCGCCTAAACGATCAATACAGGCTTTCACAAACATGAGGCGTTCATGGTTAAGTACGGCTTGTGAATCCAAATTAATTGGGTTTGCCACACCACCGATAGCCAAGTTTTGAATGTGTGGTGTTTTACTACCGAGCAATGCTACTACACGGTTAGCATCACGTTGACATTCAAGAGCCTGTAAATAGTGCGCCACAGCAATAAGGTTTACTTCCGGTGGCAACTTCATTGCAGCATGACCGAAATAGCCGTTGGCAAAAATACCAAGTTGTCCGCTATCTACTAATGCTTGAATTTTTTTCTGTACATTGCGGAATTCATTGGCACTGTTTAATGACCATGTAGAGACACCTTTTAGCATATCAGCCGCTTTTTCCGGATCTGCTTTTAAGGCAGAAGTGATATCTACCCAGTCCATGGCGGAGAGTTGATAGAAATGCACAATATGATCATGAATCGTGTGTGCGGCAAGAATCATGTTACGAATATATTGTGCGTTCACCGGCACTTTAGCGCCGATGGCATCTTCTACGGCACGCACGCTGATAATCGCGTGTACTGTGGTACATACGCCACAGATACGTTGCATAATCATCCATGCATCACGTGGATCGGCACCTTTTACGATATTTTCCATACCGCGCCACATGGTACCGGATGACCAAGCATTGGTGACGACGCCGTTTTCAATTTCGCAATCAATACGTAAATGCCCCTCAATACGGGTAATTGGGTCAATTGAGATACGTTTTTTTTCTGACATTATTCTGCTCCGCTAACTTTTTTGCTGAATGCCGCTTTTTCGGCAATAATTTTTTCTGAGTCTTCGGTATGTTTTTCTTTAAATACCGGTAATACAGGGAATAAACGAATGATTAAAATATAGGCACATACTTCAATAGAAACGAAGCCGATTGAAATAAGCAATTCCTCCGCAGATGGGAAATACTGATAGCCGTTGCCCGGATTATACATGATAAGCGAGTAGTTCATACGCCATAATGCTGCACCGAGTAACATGCTTAATGCCGAAATAAATAACCAACGGGAATCTGATTTTTTCTCTCCGAGGAAGAGGGTAAGTAACGGTAATACCATCAACCAGACTTCCATCCAGAACATCCATGCTTCAAATTTAGTTAATTTATCGAAACCCACAACCATTTGCAGTTTGTCGTGATAAATCAACTCACCAAAACGCACTGCTAAGAAACAGAAAATTAATCCTGCGGTAACGCGTGCTAATTGAGTAAATAAATGACGTTCATCCGGTGTTTTTCCTGCAAGACCCGCTTTAACTAAAGAACCCTCAAAAATCACAATAGAGAAGCCCATAATGAAAGCAGTAAGCAAGGAGAGAATCGGTAACACTTCATAGCTTTGCCATACCGGATGAACTTTGTGTCCCGCTACAATCATCAAGGAACCCATTGAAGATTGGTGCATCATTGGCAATAAGGCACCCAACGCAATAATGAAGAACATGATTTTATTGAGTTTATTAAACCATTTCTTCAAACCAAGGAAACCAAGCCACACCGGTGCAAATTCTAAGGTGACAACAATGATATACACCGTCATACAAAATGCTGTTTCAAACAGCACGGAATTGGTATTGAACTGTCCCGGAACGTAGAAGTAGGGTAAATGCCAATAACGTCCCATATCAATGGTAATGGACAAACCGCCAAGGGAATAGCCGAAGAGACTGGCAAGCAATGCCGGGCGCACAAGAGCGTGATATTTCCCTTTATTGAAAATATACACAGTCCAAGCTAATGCCCAACCGCCACAGGCAAAACCTGTACCGACAAGCAAGTCAAAGGCAATCCATAAACCCCAAGGATAACCGCCATTAAGTGCGGTCACGGAACCGATACCGAAAACCAAACGTTTTAAAATTAATAAAACGCAAAGTACGGCAAGTGGTGCAAAAAAGAGAATTGCGGCAGAAACAAGGCGACCGCCCACCGGACGTGGATTACTCATGATGCTCATCCTCCGCTTCTTCAATTTCCTTGCGTGCCTGACGCATGGCTTCTTTTTGTGCTGCAATACGCTCGGCAATTTTATCGCCATGCATATTTTTGTAAGTCATAAAGGTAAGACCGGCAAGTGCCACTAACGGCAACGCTAAACCACGATACAAGAAATGTTGTAAATGCGCTGCACGACTTCCCGTTGCCACTTCATCTAAAGGTGGTAGGCCAAGATTTTCAAATGGTACTCCACTTAAGGCTAGGACTTGTGTTCCGCCGCCTTCTTTTTCACCGTAAATATGGTATTGATATGCCGGCACGGTAGCGCGGTATTTATCCGTACTATTGACGTGTTGACGCGGGTAATCGTATTCAGTACCGCGTAATAAACTTAAACGGCGTTTGGCCTCCGCCAATAATTCTTCTCTTGTACCGAAAATAATGGCACCCGTTGGGCAAACATGGCAACAACCCGGCAATTCGCCTTTATCTAGGCGTTCAACACCTTTTTGGTTACAGAGTTCACATTTGCTGATTTCACCGAATGGATTGTCATAGTCGTATTTTGGTACATCAAAAGGACAACCTACCATGCAATAACGGCAACCGGTACAAATGTCAGGATCGTATTTCACGATACCGGTTTTGGGATCTTTGGTAAGGGCTTGAACTGGGCAAACCGCAACACAGTTTGGGTCAACGCAATGCATACATTGTTTTTTCACGTAAGCATAGCCATTTTCCGATTGGTCTTTGTTTTTACCGTCGCCATCGCTCCAAACTTGAATGATGTTGCGGGTAAACGGCGTGAGTTTGTCGTTATTTGACCAAGTCTGATCGCCTTTTGGATTCACCGGTGTATGGTTCACGTTTTGACATTCAGCCACGCATGCCTGACAACCTACACAAAGGGTAGAGTCGTAAAGCATTCCAAGCGCACCGGGAATAGGCTCAACCACTTCCGATGCCTGTGCACTCGACACAGGCAAGGTGGAAGCAATTCCGCCAAGCACACCGGCTTTTAGAAATTTTCGTCTATCCATGTTATTTACCTGTATGTTGTTCTTTCTCTGCCGCGTTGGCTTCGACACGGGCTTTATGTTGAATGCTTAATTCGCGTAAAGTCACCACACTCACGCCGGCGAGTATTGCCGCGGCACCGCCTAATAAACCAATAGCGGTCATGGTTGCACCTGAACCTTCGGTGTTATTGACATCTGGTTTTTCAACGCGTGGTGTTGGGTTTTCTACACCGGCTAATTGGAAAATGCCTTTAGTAAAGCCCACACCTTTTTCGTTACAACCATAGCAAGGGTGCCCAATACCGACCGGCCAGTTATTACCACCGACATCACAGAATTCTAAAGTAGAGCAGTTACCGTAAGTTTCCGGACCTTTACAGCCAAGATGGTATAAACACCAACCGTTGCGATGACCGTAATCACCGTATTCTTTGGCAAAGCGGCCTGCATCAAAGTGCGGTCTGCGATAGCAGTTTTCGTGAATTAAGCGATCGTAAGCGAATAGCGGACGATTAAGTTTGTCCATTGCCGGCAATTTCTTATAAGTCAGAATGTAAGCGACAGTTGCAAGGAAGTTGTGTGGATTTGGCGGGCAACCCGGAATATTAATGACCGGCGTGCCTTTAGGTAACACTTCGGATAAGCTGCTTGCACCGGTTGGGTTACCACCACTAGATGGCACACCGCCCCATGCTGCACAAGAACCGATGGCAATAATGGCTGCAGCACCTTTTGCCGCTTCTTGAATGTGTTCTACAATCGGTTTCCCGGCGACCATACAATAAACACCACCGTCTTTCACCGGAATGGAACCATCGACGACTAAAACATATTTGCCATAATATTTATGCATGGCGTTGTGTTTGTTATCTTCAGCTTGTTCCCCAAAGGCTGCAGAAAGCGTTTCGTGGTATTCTAAGGAAATCATTTCCAATACCAAGTTTTCTACTGTTGGGTGGGTGGCACGTAGCAGAGATTCAGTACATCCCGTACACTCTTGTGCACCAATCCATAACACCGGCGGACGAGCAGGCGCCATCAAGGCTTCTGTCATTTGCGCACCGGCTTTACTACTTAGCCCCATTGTTGCCGCAAGTGCGGTACATAATTTCATGAAATCCCGGCGGGAAACATCGGCTAAGGCAGAAAATAATCCATCGCTTCGTTGCATATATTCACTCCAATTCACACATTTTATATATGGTTATCGGTGCTATGATATGCTCATAAGGTGGAACATTATTTGATCGTCATCAAGAATATCCCTATTTTTTATCTGAATATAAGATGTAACCTTTTGTTTTTACAGATTAATTGAGAGCTATTCT
>NZ_CABFLM010000081.1 GCF_901873365.1 uncultured Aggregatibacter sp. | reverse complement strand
CATCATCCAGTTCACGATTGCCGTCGCAATACCACAGCCCACCGCCCCAAATGCCGGAATACCGAGTTTGCCGTAAATGAAAATATAGTTAAGGGGAATGTTGAGCATTAAACCGAGGAAAGTAATCACCATGGCAGGCTTGGTTTTGGCAATACCGTCATTTAAACAACGAAAATTAATCATTAATAAATAACCCGGCAAGCCCCAAATCATGGCGTGTAAATAGCCGCTTGTGATCTCCGCCAAACGGGGTTCCATATCCATGTTTTGCAAGACAACGTCGCTGTGATAAATCAATAAACCGAGGGGAATGCAGCTAAAGAACACAATCCAGATGCCTTGGCGTACCTGATGAGCAATCCGTTTACGCTGACCGGAGCCATTCAAATAGGAAATGGTCGGAGGCAAGGCGAGTAACAACCCGTGTCCGAATAACACCAACGGCAACCAAATGGAGGCACCCACGGAAATGGCTGCCATGTCTGCTGCGCTCACGCGCCCTGCCATAATGGTATCCACCATCCCCATGGAATTTTGCGCAATTTGCGCAAGCAAAATCGGTATGGCGATAGCAATTAATTTTTTGGCTTCAATATGATATTCTTTGACGAAGTTTAGATTCATAAATAAATAGATTTCGAGGTCATTATGTTTACAGGCATTGTGCAAGGTACCGCACAAATTAAGGCTATTACAGAAGCGGCTAATTTTAGAACACACGTGGTGGAAATGCCACAAGAAATGCTGAAAGGATTACAAATCGGTGCATCTGTTGCACACAACGGCGTGTGTTTAACCGTCACGGAAATCAAAGGCAATTTGGTGAATTTCGACTTAATGCAAGAAACCTTGAAAATCACTAATTTAGGCGAATTAAAGGCTGGTGATTTCGTCAATATCGAGCGCGCCATGCAAATGGGCACAGAAATCGGTGGGCATATATTATCCGGTCATGTGTATTGCACCGCGGACATCGTTGAACGCCTTCCATCCGAAAACAACCTGCAAATTTGGTTCCAACTGCCGAATAAAGATATGATGAAATATGTGTTAACCAAAGGCTTTATTGCCGTGGATGGTATTAGTTTAACCATCGGTGAAGTCCGCGAACAACGTTTCTGCGTCAACCTCATTCCGGAAACCATTCATCGTACGCTAATTGGCAAGAAAGAGGTGGGCGAAAAAGTCAATATTGAAATCGATCCGCAAACGCAAGCTATTGTGGATACGGTTGAACGTTATTTGGCGCAGAAATAATCACAAAGTGCGGTCGAAAAAGACAACGTTTTTTTAGGCTAGCTTTGCTTAGCGTGCCAAACGACCGCAAAAATTACACACATTTTCTTAAAATCACTTTACAAAGGATATAATTTATGCAAGCGAGACGAGACGAGACGAGACGACCAAGATTGTCGATGAAAATCACGCATTACAGCAAGCATTTTTAAATGAATTAGATGAAAAACTTTGGTCATCTGCCGATAAATTGCGTCAACAGCTTGACGCCGCCAACTATAAACACATTGTTCTTGGTCTGATCTTCTTAAAATACATTTCCGACAGTTTCACCCACCAACAAGCCAAAATTCAGGCTGAACTAACCGATCCTGAAAACGCGCTCTATCTTGACCGCACTTTTTACGACACCGAAGAAGAATACCAAGAAGCCTTAACCGCCGAACTGGAAAATCGCGACTACTACACCGCCGACAATGTGTTCTGGGTGCCGCTGCAAGCCCGTTGGAATGAGCTAAAATCCGTTTCCATCTTAAACATCGGCGCCGAACTCCCTTGGGGTGGGAAATTTTCCGGCGTCGCCAAACTGATTGACGATGCCTTCGATGCCATCGAAAAAGACAACGAAAAACTCAAAGGCGTGCTCCAACGTATCAGCGGCTATGCTGTAAACGAAGACACCCTGCGTGGGCTGATTATCATCTTCTCCGACACCCACTTTACCCGTCCGACTTACAACGGCGAGCCCGTGCATTTAGGCGCAAAAGACATTCTCGGGCACGTTTACGAATACTTCCTTGGTCGCTTTGCTCAAGCCGAAGGCAAACGCGGCGGACAATATTTCACGCCGAAATCCATTGTTTCCCTGATTGTCGAAATGCTCGAGCCATACTCCGGCCGCGTGTATGACCCGGCTATGGGCAGCGGCGGCTTTTTCGTGCAAACCGAACGCTTTATTACCGCCCATCAAGGCAACATCAACAACGTGTCCATCTACGGGCAAGAATTCAACCCGACCACCTGGAAGCTCGCCGCCATGAATATGGCGATTCGTGGCATTGATTACGATTTCGGCAAGCACAACGCCGACAGCTTCACCCAGCCACAACACATCGACAAAAAGATGGATTTCATCATGGCAAACCCGCCATTCAACATTAGCGATTGGTGGAGCGAATCCCTTGCCGATGATCCACGTTGGGCATACGGCACACCACCTAAAGGCAACGCCAACTTCGCTTGGCTGCAACACATGATTTACCACCTCTCGCCCAACGGCAAAATGGCATTGCTACTTGCCAACGGCTCTATGAGCAGCCAAACCAACAACGAAGGCGAAATCCGCAAAGCCATCATCAATGCCGATTTAGTCGAATGTATGGTTGCCCTGCCCGGCCAGCTCTTCACCAACACCCAAATCCCCGCCTGTATTTGGTTCTTAAACCGCAACAAAAAGCGCAAAGGCGAAGTATTGTTTATTGATGCCCGCCAAGTTGGCTATATGAAAGACCGCGTCTTGCGTGATTTCACCGCTGACGACATCGCCAAAATTGCCGATACCCTCCACGCTTGGCAAAAATCAGACGGCTATGAAGACCAAGCCGCTTTCTGCAAATCCGCGACTTTAGAAGAGATTGCGAATAACGACTTCGTACTCACACCGGGACGCTACGTCGGCACCGCAGAACAAGAAGACGACGGCGTGCCATTTGCAGAAAAAATGCAAAATCTGACCACTCTTTTGAAGGAGCAATTTGCGAAAAGTGTGGAATTAGAAGCGGAGATTAAGAAGAATTTAGGGGGATTGGGGTATGAGTAATTGGCAAACGGTAACACTAGAAGATGTAGCTGAAAGTATTAATACAGGATTAGATGCTATTCGTAGAGCGCCGATTGTTGAACATCAAACAAATTTACGTTGCTTGAGAATACAGGATATTTCTCAAGATAAACCTTTTAACGAATGGGGATTCACAGAAACAAAAAAATCTGATTACGAAAAATATAAATTAACTTCTGGCGACATTATTATTGCTAGGACGGGTGGCTCTATTGGTGTTAATAAGCTAATAAGAAATGATTTAGAGTCTGTTTTTAATAATGGATTGGCAAGAATTAGAGTAAATAAAAATTTTGCTACCCCCGAATTTATTTATTGCGTTATGCAATCTATTAATTTCAAAAGTCATATTAATGCTATTTCAAGCGGAACAGCTGCACAACCTAATATGAAAGTAGGTGATATGGCTAAGTTTGAATTTAAATTACCCCCATTAAATGAACAGAAAAAAATTACAGAAACAATTTTTGCTTTTATAGACAAAATCCAACTCAACACCCAAATTAACCAAACTTTGGAACAAATCGCCCAAGCCCTGTTTAAAAGCTGGTTTGTCGATTTCGATCCCGTACGTGCCAAAGTCCAAGCCCTTTCAGACGGCATGAGTCTTGAACAAGCGGAACTGGCAGCTATGCAGGCAATCAGCGGAAAAACACCCGAAGAACTGACTGCACTTTCACAAACTCAGCCTAACCGCTACGCCGAATTAGCCGAAACCGCCAAAGCGTTTCCGTGTGAGATGGTGGAGGTTGATGGGGGCGAGATGCCGAAGGGGTGGGAGGTTACCCCTTTATCAGGATTGTTTACATTAATTAGCGGAACACAAATTCCAAAAGAAGAACATATATATGAAGCAAAAGAAGGTTATGAACGTTTTATTCAGAATAGAGATTATTCAAGCAACAATCATATAACTTATGTAGAAATATCAAAAAAAAATAAACGATGCACAGAAAAAGATATTTTAATTGATCGATATGGTGATGCAGGAAAAATTCGTTTTGGTATTAGTGGGGTTTATAATATCGCATTAGCTAAAATTGTCTTAAATGATAACAATTTAACCGAATATTTACGTTGGTTTCTTATGCAACCCAAGCAGAAAGCATATTTTGAGCAGGCCTCTGGGGCTTCAACTAGAGCATCTTTAAATACTTCAACTTTTAAAGGTATTAATGTTGTTATTCCTTCTAACTTTATATTAAATATTTTCTCGAAAATAAGTAATACATATCTTGATAGTTTAAGAAACTTAAAAGAAGAGAATAATACCCTCATGAAAACTAGAGACTCTCTATTACCTAAATTATTAAAACAGGATGTTTAAAATGTCAAAAACATATTATTTAAAAACTAGAGATGTATATTATACAACTCAAAAACTCCTTAAGAATAGGCTACAAAAAATTCGAGACGAGCATAAAACTGAAAGATATATATCTAATCCTGATTATATTGCTGACTTGCAAGATTACCTTGAGGATTATCATCCTTCAAAAGAATTTTTTATTAATAATTATGATATAAGGAATTGCCGTTTCTTTGTTTCAAAATCTCCAGATTATCCCCAAAACTATTCCTTATATATTCAAGATGATGAGAAACAAAATTCATTTAGTGTTAAAAAATTCTCACCCACTTCTACATTAGCTAATTTTTCTCAAGCTTGTTCTTTTATTTTACAAAACAAAAAACTAGAAAAGAAATTGCAACTCATGACAGAAAACAATTTATCAGGAAATCCTTCAGATTATCAACTAATCCATGTATCTCCTAAATTTAATGAAATTATCAATCAATTTATACAAAAATATAATTTGAGAGAAATTCTTTCTGATGTTGTTTCTGAAAATGGATTAGGGAACAATGCTCCATTTTTTAATGAAAAATACCAATACCTAAAAGATGAATTTCTAAAATTCTATGATTCTCTTGATTTGGAATATAAATTACAAGGCTGATTTGAAATCTGCCAAATCTCCCCTATCCCCTCTTTGCTAAAGAGGGGGATTATTTAGGAAGGTTTGTTAGCTGCAAGCGGTCGGATTAACAGCAAAATTACTCATAAAAAACACCTAAACTAACACTACGCTCAATACCATTCCCCTCTTTGCTAAAGAGGGGGATTATTTGGGAGGTTTGTTGACTGCAAGCGGTCGAATTAACAGAAAAATTATTCATGAAAAACACCTAAACTAAAACGACGCTCAATACCATTCCCCTCTTTCGTAAAGAGGGGTTAGGGGAGATTTAAAGCCAAACACGCTCAGGAATCTATAATGCTCAATAAAAACATCACCATAGACAAATCCGTCAAATCGCCTTAGTATTCGCCTTATATTTTAAGGCAAATAGAAGGGGTAATCGCTGTATGATGAATGAGAAATATATTTGGCAACAGAAAAATTGGACAACATGGAATTATGATTTAACCGCATTACTGCCCTTGCTCAATCAAGCGCACTATCAGCAAGGACGACTATTTGGTCGTTTATGGGATATTGGCTTTGAGGAATTAGCACAACTGGGTCTGCAATCGCTGACGTATAGCATCGTCAAAAGCAGTGAAATTGAAGGGGAATGGCTGAATCCTCAATCAGTGCGTTCTTCCCTTGCGCGTCGTCTTGGCGTTGAAATCGGCGGTTTGTTGCCGGTGGATCGCGCCGTTGAAGGCGTCGTCGAAATGACCCTCGATGCCACAACCAATGTAGATACGCCCTTGACGTTAGAACGCTTATTTGCATGGCACGCTGCGCTTTTTCCGACCGGTTATAGCGGAATGTCGAAAATTAACGTTGCGGCATTGCGCGATGACAAACAGGGCGCAATGCAGGTGATTTCCGGCAACATGGGAAAGCCAAAAATCCATTTTGAAGCGCCACCGGCAGAAACACTAGACGTTGAAATGCAACGTTTTTTAGCTTGGATTAATCGCGAAGAAAAAGGTGATCCCTTTATTAAAGTGGCGATTGCCCATTTGTGGTTTTTGACGTTACATCCTTTTGAAGATGGCAATGGACGTATTGCCCGTGCGATTGCGGATTTTTTACTGGCAAAAACAGAAAAAAACGCTCCGCGTTTTTATAGTCTTTCCGCACAAATTCAAAAAGTGCGGTCGGATTATTATGAGATTTTAGAAAACACGCAAAAAGGCTTCACAAACATAACAACGTGGATTGCATGGTTCATTCAAAATATGATTGAGGCAATGCATGCTACCCAAGAGACCTTAGATCAGGTGTTAGCCAAACATCGTTATTGGCAAAAATGGCGAAAATTCGACTTAAACGAACGCCAACGCAAGGTATTAAATCGTTTATTGGATGATTTTGAAGGCAATTTAACCAATAAAAAATATGCCGCATTAACGAAAGTTTCGCGCGATACGGCACTGCGCGATCTCACGGATTTAGTTGCAAAAAATATTTTGCGTGCAAGTGGCGGCGGACGAAGCCTGTATTACGAAATCGTGCCGTAGAAAACTTGGAGGGTTAAAGCCCCCTTACAAGGACTCATAAGCCATAAGGCTGATTTCACTTCTGCCAAATCTCCCCTAACCCCTCTTTGCTAAAGAGGGGGATTGGATCGAGGGCAATTTGAATTTTAGCTTTCTACTTTAAGACCGTGAATACAGATCAAGTTAGTCATAAGCCAGTTACTCTAAATAAACTAAAGGAATCCCCCTCTTTAGCAAAGAGGGGTTAGGGGAGATTTGGCAGTATCCATAAACGAAGAAATTAATCCATTAGCTCCCCAAAGACAGCAAATACACAAAAGGAACACATCATGCTCAACGAAAACGACATCGAACAACTCACTCTTCAACGCCTGCAATCCCTCGGTTGGGAATATCGCTACGGTAAAGACTTGCCTGTTCATGAAGGCGAATTTGCCCGTGGCGATTTGAGCGGCGTAGTCTTTATTGAGCAGCTGCGTGAGGCGGTGCGTAAACTTAATCCGCAGCTGCCTGAAAGTGCGGTGGATTCGGTGGTGAAATCGGCGACAAAAAACGATATTGGCGACTTGGTGGTGCGTAATCAGGCGTTTTATAAACTGTTGCGTGATGGTGTACGGGTGGAATATCAAGCTAACGGTGAGCAGAAAATCGAGATGGCGCGCTTGGTGGATTTTGAGCATAGGGAGAACAACCGCTTTGTTGCCGTCAATCAATTGGAAATCCGCAGCCGTAAAGGGGGCAAGCGGATTCCTGATATTATCGGCTTTGTAAATGGTCTGCCCTTGGTGGTATTTGAGCTGAAAAATCCGTTGCGTGAATCGGCGGATTTATTGCAGGCATTTAATCAGTTTGAAACCTATAAAGATGAAATTGCCGAGCTGTTTGTTTACAACCAAACCTTGATTATTTCAGACGGCATTGCTGCACGTTTGGGCTCGCTTTCGGCAGATTTCCAACGCTTTACGCCGTGGAAAGTGGTGGATGAAAAAAATCAAAGCGCGCGCTTATATTTTGAGGACGAATTGCAAAGCCTGCTCAATGGCTTAATGCAGCCCGAGCATTTATTGGACTATATCCGCTATTTCGTCTTATTTGAGCGGGATTCCAGCGGCAAAACCATTAAAAAAATCGCAGCATACCATCAATATTACGGCGTGAATGAAGCAGTGCATTCCACTATTTTTGCGACTTCCGAAAAAGGCGACCGCCGCATTGGCGTGATGTGGCATACGCAAGGTTCGGGTAAATCGATTTCCATGTTGTTTTATGCCGGCAAACTGCTTGCACAGCCTGAATTGAAAAATCCCACTATTGTGGTGGTCACCGACCGCAATGATTTGGACGGTCAGCTTTTCCAAACTTTTTCTTCCGGAAAAGATTTAATCAAACAAACGCCACAACAAGTGGAAGACCGCGATCAACTGCGCCAACTGCTCGCGCAAAATGAAGTCGGCGGCGTGTTTTTTACGACAATTCAGAAATTTGCCCTAAATGAGGAAGAAAGCCGCTTCCCTGTTTTAAATGAGCGTAGCAATATTATTGTGATCAGCGATGAGGCACACCGTAGCCAATATGGCTTTACGCAAAAATTGCATAACGGCAAATTTCAAGCAGGCTACGCCCGTCATTTGCGCGATGCGCTACCTAATGCTTCGTTTATCGGTTTTACCGGTACGCCTATTAGCCTAGAAGATAAGGACACGCAAGATGTGTTCGGGCGTTATGTATCTGTTTACGATTTACGAGATGCAGTGGAAGATGGCGCCACCGTGCCGATTGTATATGAAGCACGCCAAATCCGCTTAAACGAAAAAGAACACGATGAGTTATTCAAAGAAATTGATGATTTGCTGGAAGAGGAGCAATCCCCTGTCCTGCGTTTACAAGAAAAGTTACTGGGTTCGCAAGCCCGCCTTGCCGATTTAGCCGCGGATTTTGTGCAGCATTTTGCCAAACGCAATGAAGTCGTCGACAGCAAAGCGATGATGGTGGTTTCCAGCCGTCAAATTTGCGTGGACTTATACAATGAAATCATCAAACTGCGCCCTGAATGGCATTCGGACAATATCAACGAAGGGACGATTAAAATTGTGATGACGGGTTCTGCTTCCGATGCGCCGGAAATGCAGAAACACGTTTACAGTAAACAGGAAAAACAAACGCTGGAACGCCGTTTTAAAGACCCGAACGATTCGCTGAAAGTGGTGATTGTGCGCGATATGTGGCTGACGGGCTTTGATGCGCCTTGCTGTAATACGATGTATATCGACAAGCCGATGCAGGGGCATAACCTGATGCAGGCGATTGCCCGAGTAAACCGTGTATTCCGTAATAAAAGCCGAGAAAATGGCGGCTTGATTGTGGATTATGTAGGCATTGCTGACGAGCTCAAAAAAGCCACCCGGCAATACACCAATTCACAAGGCAAGGGCAAGCTGACGGATAGTGTGATTGATGTGTTCTTTAAAATGAAAGAGCATTTAGAGTTCGTCCGTAGCCTGTTTGCAACGCCGGTTGAAGGGAAAACGTTTGATGTTCAAGCCACCTTAGAGAAAGACGAACCCCATGAATTACTGATGGCGATTCGTTTTGCCGCCAACCATATTTTAAGTCTCGATCAATTGCCTTTTGATGGCAAAGCGCACGAGCAACATTGGTTTAATAAAAAAGAAGCCGAGCCACGCAAAAAAGCCTTTTTGAAAGTAGCGGGATTAGTGAAAAAAGGCTATATGCTGTGTGGTGCCTTAGCGGAAGTTGAGCCATACAACCAAGAAATCGCCTTTTATGATGCCGTACGCGCTATTCTCACTAAGCGTGAACAAAACGGTTCAGGCACAAATGAAAGACAGATTTTATTGAAAAAATTGGTCAATCAAGCCGTCTATTCCGAAGGTGTGATTGATTTATTTGATCTGCTGGAAAAACCGCAGCCACAAATCAGTTTGCTTTCCGAAGAGTTTTTACAAACCATCAAAAACAGCCCGACGAAGAATTTATGGGTCAGCGCGATGGAGCGTTATTTAGCGAGTGAAATCAAAGCCAAATCAGGCGCGAACCTCACCTTGCAAAAAGACTTTGAACAGCGTTTAAAAGAAGCCTTAAACCAATACCATAACCACAATTTAAGCGTGGTAGAAATTTTGGATGAGCTCTTCAAAATGAGCCAAGATTTCCAAGCCCGTTTAGCATTGGGTGAAAAATTAGGCTTAAAAAAAGAAGAACTGACATTCTATGAGGCACTGGCTCAAAACCAAAGCGCTCGGGAACTGATGGGCGATGAAGTGCTTTCCAAACTAGCCAAAGAAATTACTGATACATTAAAACGCTCAGTTACGATTGACTGGCAATACAAAGAAGGCGTTCGTGCCAAAATGCGCATTCTCGTGAAACGCGCCTTGCAACGCTACAAATATCCACCGGATAAACAAGAAGAAGCCGTAAGCTATGTGATTAAGCAAGCGGAGGAAATTGCAGAAGAATTAGCCCAATAAGGGGCTATACTTCACAAGCCCCTCAAGGGCTTGTGAAAACCGGTAACCGTGTTTATTTTCATATCACTATTTTAGTGAATTGTAGCGTGCAACTTGTTGCACGAAACCATGAATACCTGAAAGCGTTAAATAACGTTCCTTGCGTAATTTGGTCGTGCATCAAGATGCACGCTACGAACGAAATCACGAATTACACAGTGAATCGTAGCGTGCAACTTGTTGCACGAAATCATGAATGCCTGAAAGCGTTAAATAACGTTCCGTGCGTGGTTTGGTCGTGCATCAAGATGCACGCTACGAACAAAATCATGAATTACACATCTAGGTTAATTATTCGTGCAACAAGTTGCACGCTACGAGGGGTTAAATAATCGTCCTATATGTTGAGTTTCGGTTGTCA
>NZ_CABFLM010000080.1 GCF_901873365.1 uncultured Aggregatibacter sp. | reverse complement strand
TCTCCGTAGGATGCAACTTATTGCATCAAAGTACCGACATAAAATTCGTGCAACAAGTTGCACGCTACTTACATAAACCGTTTCAAATTAATTGCCAATTTAGGGGAAATTAAAACCACAAAGGCAATGACTAGCTGCTTGATACTTTTCGTTAATTTAAAAATCTCAAAATAGTAAAAAGCCGCTTTGCGGGATAAATTCATAATATGTGGGTAGGCCAACATATACTGTGCATTGATAGCAAAATGCTTTTCTTGCTCTGCCGTTTTCACATAATTTTCACGGATATAATCAATCGCTTTTTGCGTATTAGTTGTATCTGTTGATACGCTAGAACGCTTAGTATGGAACGTACAATAAGTTAATGGTTCTGCTACTTTGTACGCTTTAAACGTTGGATCTTGTACAAGTTTCAGCAAGAAATCATAGTCTTCCAATGAGCGAAGTGCGGTGGATAACCCACCGATTTTTAAAAACAGATCTTTTTTCACCCCAATCATCGGCATACCACCAATTTTATTCGCCAGTAAAATTCGCTCTACGCTAATCTCTTGTGGCTCAATCGGATTGGTCACATAGCTAAAACCTTCATTCACCATTTCACATTTTGCAGGATGATAAACAAAGTTAACACCGGCATGCTCTGCAATCACATCGGCTAATTTCTGACATTTATCATTTGCAAAACGATCGTCATCATCAAGGAATAACAGCCAATCATTATCGGCATTTCTTGCCCCGATATTACGGCTTTCTGCTGCCCCTTGATTGGTTTCGTTACGAATGACTTTAACTGTAAATGGATAAGATTGTGTGACTTCAACGGCTTCTTTTGAACAATCATCCACAATCACCACATCAAAATTATAGGCAGTCTGCTTGGTTAAACTTTCCAATAACGCAGGAATTTCTTCTTTCCGATTATAAGAAGGCACGATGATACTAAACATCTTTCGGCTCCTGTTGTTTAAATAAAATAAGTTGTTTACCGTGAGTGCCAAAAAGCGATAAGAACATCAACATCACGAACATAATGCCAGGGAAAGCAAAGGTGTCTGCTTTGATGTTACAAAATGCCAAAATCACAAAGGCAGAAAGGATAAATTTCCAGCTGCCATCAAACCAATTTAATGCTACTTTGCGCACAAAATAGAATGTCACGGCAAAACACACTAAGGCATAAGACACACCACCATAAAGAATCTGACGTAAGAAACCTGAATCTGTATGACCATAATAACGGCCGACTTCTAACTGCCCTGTCATATACATGCCATCGCCATAAATAAACTGTTTAAGGGTTGGCATGAACAGGTGGTTTTTCATCAAAGTATCGGTTGACGAACTGACAAATCCTGCACCGTGTAATAAATTGATCACGGGTTCTAAAGCATGTGCCACATAAGGGTTTTCAGGTAAGAAATACGCCAATAACAATACCAAAATAGCAAATGCAATGAGTGATGTGACATAACGCCATTTGAAATACACTAAAATGCTCACAACTGATAACAGAAGGAATGTTCGTCCTGAAATTAATCCGATACATAGCATAAAAAACACTAAAATACTTGGAAGTGTATTATGTTTAGCGTTGTAAGCCAGTAAGAAATGCAACAGCATTAAATAGAATAAACTCAGTTGGAAAAAGGCGGTTGCGGTGATGTTATATAAGCGATATTCCTGCTCTGAACCATAAAAACGTGCAGGTAACACCGCATTGGTCGAAAGCAAGAAATCGATCATAAATGATGCACCGAGCAAGCCAATGATGCCCACTGCAAATTGCACCACAACACCAATTTGCAAGTCTCGCACGACTCTTTGTTGTCCGTTTGCATTGGCATAAAACGCATTATAAATTCCCACGCCTAATAAGAATAAAATCAATTCCTTCACATACATGGTGATAACAGAAAGATCTTTTGTGCCATTAAGTAATAACGGAATCACACTGAAAACAATCAATCCGCCTAAAACAGCAAGACTGTCTAAAGGCAAAATGATGCCTTGCGGTTTCTGCTTTTTAATATACTGATAAGCCAAAACAACCAATGCAGCCAATCCCGCGACGAATGACATTCGTACGACATGGAACAGCCAAGGATCGTAAAGATAAAAAAGGTTAAAAAGTGCGGTCATTTTTTTACGTTATTTTCCTAAATTCTTTTTCACTGCTAAGATTTTTTTGAGCGGATATTTAATTAATTTCTTCACTAAATTATTGGATTTTGAACCGCGAATCGCTTCCAAATTACTCACTAACTGTGGATTTTCAATAGCCACAAGCGGACGAACCACATTGTTATTGATTTGGAATTGGGTTTCAAATAGCAAGAAATCATCGGCAAGCCAAAACGGCTTTTCTTGTTCAAGTTGTTTTAAAAATGCACGGGCTGCCGATTTTTTAATTAAGTATGCTACCGTGCCTGCAAAATAACTTTTATACGGATAAGCCACGGTGACATCACCAACTGTTTGACGTAAAAATGAGAAGGTTGTCGGATAATTTATTTCCAATTCCACATCATCAAATTCCGCAATTTTTGATTGCCCGATTAATACAATATCTGCATCACATTTTTCGGTTAAAAGTGCGGTCGTTTTTGGTGACAAACTTACATTGAATAAGGCATCGTCTTCGCACACCAATGCATACTCGTTTTCCGTCACATTTTGATCTTCTACGATCTGACGATAAACCGCTAAATGACTTAATGTACAACCAATTTCGCCTTTTGTGACATTGCGCCCATAATGCTGTTCAAACTTCGTTGGATTGAACACTTCAGCCAATTCATCCCACTCTTTTTGCATGGTATTAATCGCTGAAAAAACCGCGAAATCTGCTGTATCAGGTTGAGCAAAAAACAGCTCACGACGCTGAATATCTTTATCTAGTGAAATCAAATATTTATTCATAATCATCTCAGTTAAAATCTATTTTCCGTTTGATTGTGTTAAGGGGAAATAGTTGCATAAAAGATTGCTGATTATACTAAAGAAATCTATAATCCCCCACCTATTTTACGGCAAAAACACAAGTTCGATTTTTCCAATGTCCAACAAAACCATTGCTAAAAACACCCTCTTTCTTTATATCCGCATGTTGTTCAATATGGGCGCGATGTTGTATATCTCGCGCGTGGTGTTGCGCGTATTGGGCGTGGAAGATTTCGGGATCTACAACATTGTCATGGGCGTGGTGATTTTATTCTCCTTCTTTAACGGTACCATGACTGCCACCACACAACGTTTCATTAACGTCGAAAAAGCCTCAAACGATAGCAAGCGCATCAATAAAGTGTTTAACATCAGTATTCTCAATCACTTATTGATTATGTTGGTTGTGGTAATCTTGGCGGAAACTGTTGGGCTATGGTTCCTTAACCATAAATTAATTATTCCTGCCGCGCGTATGCAAGCGGCCAATCTTGTTTATCAAGTCGCCTTGGTCATTGCCTTGATTGAAATTATCAAAGTGCCTTTTAACGCCATGATTGTCGCCCATGAAAGAATGGCTTTTTATGCTTGGCTAGGGCTAGCAGAAACCGCCTTTAAACTGACGGCGATTTTTATTTTGATGCATATCGAACACTACGACAAACTGATTTCTTACAGCCTCTTGTTGTTGTGCGTCAGCCTATTGGTGTTTACCCTTTATTTTCGTTTCACACGCAAAGCGTTCTACACGGAAACCCGTTTCCATTTTGAGAAAGATTTACATACCACCAAAGAAATGATGAGTTTTTCCGGCTGGATGCTGGTGGGACAACTCGCTTATGTAGGTTCAACGCAAGGGCTGAATATGGTGACCAACCTGTTCTTCGGCGTTGCCGCAAATGCGGCGGTCGGCATTGCGACACAAGTGGATACCGCCGTGTATAGTTTTGTGAACAACTTCCAAGTGGCATTTAACCCGCAGCTGGTGCAATCCTATGCGGCAAAAGACTATGAGCGAAATAAAAGGTTGATCTTGGGTACCTCAAAATATTCTTTCTACTTAATCGCGATTTTATCTGCGCCGGTACTGTATTTTAGCCACACATTACTGACATTATGGTTGGGCGATAATGTGCCGATGTACACCGATAAACTGGTACAAGCCACACTTGTTTGTTCCCTCATCAGTGCCATGGCTGGGTCGTTTTGGATGACGGCGTTAGCCATAGGTTCTAAAACCATTAAACAATACAACGTTATCTTGGCGATTATCGATCTTTGCACCGTGCCGCTTGCCTATTATCTGTTTACCTTAGGCTACAATCCGGTCTATGCCTTTATCGGTAAATTCTGCACCGCACTTTTTATGCAGCTTTATCGCCTCTACTTTATTAACAAAAGAATTAAATTTAATCGCAAAGAATTTGTCTCATACTTAACAAATATCAGCCTTGTTTTCGCCTTATTATTAGGCTTAATTTATTTCTCGGATACACAGCGTACCTACTCATTCTTGGAATTTGTAGGAGAAGCTATCCTGCTTGAAGTTGTGTTAATTTCAGTGATTCTCGTAATGGGACTCAACAAAACTGAAAAAGACTTTTTATTTAGCTATTTAAGAAAAAGAGTGAAAAGATGAATCAACAACTCATTGATTTAAAAAACAAGTTAGCTCCGATTGCAGATTTAATTAAAGATAAAAACGATGTTTTTTATCTTGACTATCCGTTGCATTTAAACGTGGGCGATTTATTGATTTATCACGGAACAGAACAGTTTTTTACGGATCATCATATTCATGTAGCCTTAAAACGCAGTGAATTCGATATGGACATCGAAGAACTGAAACAGAAAATTACACCAAACACCACCATTTTATTACACGGCGGTGGTAATTTCGGCGATCTTTATCCACAGCACCAAAATTTACGGGAAACCATTATACGGACGTTCCCGAATAATCGGGTGATTGTGTTACCACAAACCCTTTTCTATAAAAACCAAGAAACGCTGGAAAAATCCGCCGCACTTTTCATGCAGCATCAAGATTGTCATTTGCTGGCTCGTGATGAAAGAACGGCAAATGCCTTTAAACAGTTTTCACCAAATGTGTATTTATCACCGGACATGGCACATGAACTGTACGGCACGTTACCGACAAAAAACACTCAAACCGGACAATCGCTATATTTCTTACGCAAAGACATTGAAGCCAGCGATATCGAAAAAAATATTACGGCAAAATTGCCTGCCGGCAGCCATATCAAAGATTGGGATGATATTTTATCCGGTCAGGATGACTTTGTCTTGGCAGTAAGCTGGCGTTTAGCAAAATTTGCCAAGCGGCACGATATCAGTTGGTTAAAAGATCTTGTTCATCAATACTGGAAAAACTATACCTTACGTATTGTGCAAAGGGTAGCAAAAAACTTCCTAAGTTATGACAACATCACCACGACTCGTCTGCACGGACATATTTTTTCCTGTTTATTGGAAATTCCAAACGTGGTTTGCGATAACTCTTACGGCAAAAACACCGGCTACGCCAATTTATGGACAAAAGCACTGGATTTCGTTGCGTTTTATCGATAAGAAAATGGCGTGGAATACGCCTTTTTTCTCATTATAGGGGGATTATTTACCCCCTCATCGCGTGCAACTTGTTGCACGAATGATTAAACCTCAATGTGTAAATTCACGATTTCATACGTAGCGTGCATCTTGATGCACGACCAAATCACGCACGGAACGTTATTTCACTCTTTCGGGTATTCAAGATTTCGTGCAACAAGTTGCACGCTACGATTCACTAAAAGAGTGATATGATGAGAATAGATATTTCTAGGCGAAAGAATTTTTTGTCAGCACAGTGGGCTTAAAAAGCATATTGCCCCCTTTAAGGGGGCATAAAACCACACGTTTTACCTGTGGATTGTTATTGAAGCAGGTTCTTTATTGTGCAATAATTTGTACAACTTTTATATAAGGAACAACCAATGAACGTCATCAGTTATTCAGCTTTCCGTGCGGAATTAGCCACAACACTCGATCAAGTCGTTGCGAATCACAGCCCGGTTATGATCACCAGACAAAATGGTAAACATGCCGTTGTCATGAGCTTAGAAGATTTTGCTGCTTATGAAGAAACGGCCTATTTATTGCGCAGTCCTAAAAACCGTAGCCGATTATTAGAATCCCTTCAGCAATTAAATTCAGGTAACATCATTGAACGAGAATTGCAAGAATGATTTTAGCTTGGACAGAAAACGCTTGGGATGATTATCTCTATTGGCAACAAACCGATAAAAAAACGTTATCTCGCATTCATAAATTAATTCAAAACATTCTCAGAACCCCTTTTGAGGGGTTGGGTGATCCTGAACCCCTAAAGCATCAATTAAGCGGTTTTTGGTCAAGAAGAATAGATACAGAACACCGTCTTGTTTATCAAATTTCCGATACGCACTTAACGATCATTCAATGCCGCTATCATTATTAATACGTTGATTAACACCATGTTTGAACTTAAAAAACTCATCACAGCCATGATGCTACCGCCATTTAATATTTTGATTTTATGGCTATTCTCGCTCTTATTTTCAGTCTTTAAATACAAAACATTAAGCCGCCTTTGTGCTTTTTTCGGCATTATGTTGCTCTATATAGTCAGCATTCCCTATACGGCACAAATGCTAAAAGACAGCTTAGTCACCGAAGATCATTTAACCTTAAACGATTATAAACAGGCTCAAGCCATTGTGTTATTGGGCGGTGGCGTGCGTGATAGCAAAGAACTCTATGCACCTCTTGCCTCTTCTGCCACACAACTAGAGCGTTTGCGCTATGCGGCTTATTTGCAAAAAGAAACGCAGCTGCCCTTGTTGATTAGCGGTGTCAGTCCGACCGGTGCTTCAGAAGGTAAGGTTTCCGCCCAAGAATTACAGACGTTCTTTAATGTGCCGACGAAATGGCTAGAAGAAAAATCTTTAACCACCAAAGAAAATGCCTTATACACCCGTCAATTATTAGAAAAAGAAGGCATCCACAAAATCATTTTGGTAACGAATGAATGGCATATGCAACGGGCAAAACTCTTATTTCAACAACAAGGCTTTGATGTCTTGCCGGCAAGCGTAGGCGAAGGCATTACTCCGGACTCTTACGCATTAAACATGATGCACTTTGTACCTCAAGCCGGTGCGATGGCAAAAAATATGCAATTACTGAAAGAGTGGATCGGTTATTGGAAAGAAAAATAATCTCATTTTCGACCACACTTTGATTTGCCGAATACGCCCAAACAGGGCGTATTTTTTTATCCCTTTCTTTTGATTTTCGATCCATATCGCAAAATATGACACACTGCATCGCACTACGCTTATTGCTTCGGTAACGTTCTTTTTATTTAATGGAACCTGCTATGCGCCAAATTATCCTCTTTTTCAGTCTCTTCTTTTTTCACCTCATTTGTTACGCTGACAAACCTGACTTCATGCTTTTAGAGACATACAAAAACCAAAATGTGACAGGCTGGGTGATGAGTGAAAAATTGGATGGTGTACGTGGCTATTGGGACGGCAAACAATTTTTTACTCGAGGCGGAATAACACTATCGCCACCAAAGGATTTTTTAGCGGAATTTCCGCCCTTTGCTATTGATGGCGAATTATTTAGTCAACGTGATCAATTTGCGGAAATTTCCTCGATTGTTCGTTCTCAACAAGATAAAGGTTGGCATAAGCTAAAACTTCATGTGTTTGATGTGCCTGATGCCGAAGGCAATTTATTTGAACGCTTAGCGCAATTAAAAGCCTATTTGGCACAACACCCAAGGGCACCCATCGAAATTATCGAACAAATTCCTATTGAAAACTCACAACACATCTATCAATTTTTACAACAAGTAGAACAACAAAAAGGCGAAGGCATCGTGATTCGTAACCCCAATGCACCTTATGAAAGAAAACGCAGCGCACAAATTCTCAAATTAAAGACCGCACTTGATGAAGAATGCACGGTGATTGCCCACCATACAGGCAAAGGGCAATTTGAAAATGTCATGGGATCGATTACCTGCGAGAATCACCGTGGTCAATTTAAAATTGGTTCCGGATTCAAGTTGGAGGATAGAACGAATCCACCGCCTATCGGCTCACAAATCAGCTATAAATATCGTGGCTTAACAAACAAAGGCAAACCGAGATTTGCGACCTTTTGGCGACGTGTAAGTCTTTCCGATGAAAAACACCGCGCAGAGTAAGGCATCATAACAATCCACGTCTTTTGACTTCCAACAGTTAAAATGGCATCATGCCAGCCTTATTTTAACGACAAGATCAGTAAGCTGCCTATGCACTATCAAGACAAAAGCCTCAATGCCCTTAAACTCGGTCAACAAACAAAATATGCAGAAAAATACGACCGCACTTTATTACAACCGGTTCCACGCCGATTAAATCGCGATCAACTCAACATCACCGCCACGCAACCTTTTACGATTGGTGCGGATATTTGGACGGCATACGAAATTTCATGGCTCAACCCGAAAGGCGTGCCACAAGTGGCGATTGCGGATGTCAGCATCGATTTTCGCAGTGAAAATTTGATCGAATCCAAAAGTTTTAAACTCTATTTAAACAGCTTTAACCAAACAGCATTCGCCGATTTCGCCGACGTCCAACAAACGTTACAGCGTGATCTGCAAGATTGCGCCCAAGGCGAAGTCAACGTGCGGTTAAATTCGCTGGCGGATTACACCGCGCAACCGATTGTCGCCTTGTCGGGTGATTGCATTGATGCACAGGACATCGAGGTGCGGAATTATGCTTTTAATGCCGCCTTCCTGAATCATTGCACCGGTGAGCATTTGGTCGAAGAAACGTTAGTCAGCCACTTGCTCAAATCTAACTGCCTCATCACGCAACAACCGGACTGGGGCAGCCTACAAATTCATTATGTCGGCAAGCAAATTAACCGCGAACAACTATTGCGCTACATCATTTCTTTCCGTCAACATAACGAATTCCACGAGCAATGTGTCGAGCGTATTTTCTGCGACCTTATGCAATACGCTAAACCGGAAAAACTCACCGTTTACGCCCGTTATACCCGTCGTGGCGGTTTGGACATTAACCCTTATCGCTCCAACTTTGAGCCACTGCCACAAAATTTAAGATTGGCAAGACAATAGTCAATCCATTTTGAAAACGCACCGCACTTTTGAATATCTTGCTCAAAGTGTGGTCTTCTTTTTACCTATGTATTGTCAGTAATCTTCTCTTTTTACGCCAATAATTCCGCTTTATGAGCGAAAATTCATTACCAATGTTGAATGGCATTTTCAAAATAGCTTTTATCTTCTCACCACTTCATATGCTGAATGAATCGCATGATCTGCTACAAATATAAAATAATCACTCGCTTAAGTAGATAACATCTTGAGAATACTAGATAATTAACACAAATTTACATAGAATGAGAAACTCAACTTCACTCACTTACAATTTAAAGGAGCCAATATGAAACTTCAAAATCTGACACTTGCAACAGCAATGCTACTCGCCTTAACCGGATGTGGAAGCAGTGGTGGAGGTGATTCTAGTGCCCCCCAAGATAAACCCTCTGTTCAAGATGCTCAAACACAAAAACAAGTAGATGAGGCTAAGAAAGCTCAAGCTGCTGAAAAAAATGCTAAAACTATCGCAGAACAAAAAACGAAAGAAGCTCGTCAAGCTCAAGCTGCCGCTGAACAGAAAGCTGAAGTAGCACAGAAAGCTAAAACAATCGCTGAACAGAAAGCTGAAGATGCTCAAAAAGCTAAAGCAATCGCTGAACAGAAAGCCGAAGAAGCGCGCCAAGCTCAAATTGCCGCTGAACAAAAGGCTAAAAATGCCGCAGAACTGAGTGCTGAAGAGTTACATAAAGTTCAAGAAATTGCCAAACAGAAAGCTGAAGAAGCACGTCAAGCTCAAATTGCCGCTGAACAAAAAGCTGTAGAAGCTCAACAAGCCCAAACAACCGCAGAACAAAACGCTGAAGCGGCACGTCAAGCTCAAGTTGCTGCAGAACAGAAAGCTGTAGAGGCCCAGAAAGCCAAAGCAGAAGCCGAACATAACGCTGAAGTTGCTCGTCAAGCTCAACTTGCTGCAGAACAGAAGGCTGTAGAGGCTCAGAAAGCCAAAGCAGAAGCAGAACAGAACGCTGAAGCTGCACGCCAAGCCCAAGCTGCCGCTGAAAAAAATGCTGAAGAAATGCAAAAAGCCAAAGCAGAAGCAGAACAGAAAGTGAAAGAGGCACAGAAAGCTCTAGAGTATGCTGAACAAAAAGCGCAAGGTGACGCTGAAAAGAATGCCGAAGAAATACAAAAAGCCAAAGCAGAAGCAGAACAGCAAGTGAAAGAGGCACTGAAAGCTCTAGACTATGCTAAAAAAGAAGCTGAAGATGCGCAAAAAGCTCTAGAAAACGCAACGCAAAGTGTTAAAAATGCACAAGATGCCCTAGCTGCAGAAAAACAAAAAGTAAAAGAAGCACAAGATGCCCTTGCTGCAGAAAAACAAAAATTTGAAGACGCTCAAAAAGCAGAAGAAGAAAGAGCTGCTAAATATAAAGAGCTTTTCGACTTAGCTAGAGGGATCGGTTTAGATAAAGGCACTTCTCATGACTTTGCAAAAGCTAATTTAGATACTGATAAATCAGACTTATCATCAGCTCTAGATAAAGTAATTGAACAAGAAATAGATCACATAAAAGGTATCTCTTCTAATTCCTATCCAAAAGGGAAAATTATTAGTGAAGATATCGATAAAGGG
>NZ_CABFLM010000079.1 GCF_901873365.1 uncultured Aggregatibacter sp. | reverse complement strand
TTTTAATTCTAACCTAACTATAAATGAAGGTTCTATATTTTTAGAGAATACTAGCAATCCTTTTAAACGAGGTATTAAATCTTTAGATAACTCGTTTATCTTATATTTATAAACTAGGCTAAAAATATATCTTTTACGTTTCCTACCAATGGATATACTCCCTTGTGAAGTAAGCGTAATGCCTGTAACAAATTTATTATAGCCAGGTGATATGATAACTGTTTTTAATTCGTTTAATATAATTCTTCCATTAAACAACTCATTAAGTTTTTCTCGAATAACTGGAATTATAGATTTTAATTCATTTTTATCATTCCCACTAATTGATATATCATCAGCATATCTACTATATTTCATTGATTTTGATTCGCAGTATTCTTCTATTTCTTTATCAAAGAAATACATGACGGCATTCGATATTGTAGGTGAGCTTGGAGCCCCTACGCTTAATATAAGTTTTTGGTGTGAATTGTCTTTTTTATTAGGATTCCAGAAAAAAATATGATTAATTAACCATTTATCATCCTCATTATAATGAATACCTATTTTATCTAGATACCTAGTGAAGATAATGTTATTTATACTATTAAAGAAATCATGAAAATCTAATTTTAATAGGAATTTATTTTCTTTATGAGTTTCTGCGTTTTGAGCAATATTCCTTCCTTTTCTATATGCATAGGCAGATTTATGAATTTGTAATTGTAGTAATTCTAAGAGTTTTTTTTGTATTTCTTTTAGTTTTTTGGCCGGGTGAGCTATTGTCCTACGCCCCCCTTTTTTCTTGGGTATAGAATAAACTTTATAAGATATAGGAGCTGTAGGTGTAAGAGCTATCAAGTCATTAAGTTTAGAAGAAAATCTTTCGCCTTCGTGTAATTTATAAAATAGCTCAAATTTCCGATTGGATTTCATTAGATACTCTCTATTGTATATAAAAAAAGGGGCCTTAGCCCCTTAACCTTTTACTAATGGAAGCGAGACAAATGTCAAGCAACTTATTCAGAGTTGCTTGACATTTGTCTCGCAACCCTTATCTGCCCAATATAAATACGTTGCGGCTAAACACCGAACCAAAGCTAAGCTTTCATAGACATACGCTAAAAGGTCTTCCGAGTATAACAACTTCCTAGGTTTTCGGCAAATTTAAAATGATCTGACCCCAAAAAGTTAGACTGTTATTTAAAGGACTGCTTTCGATATTGTATCGGGCTCAGTACTTTTAATTTTAATTGGATTCGTTCTTCATTATAGTACCGTACATAATCATTGATAACCTTTTCAAGTTCATCAATGCTAGTAAACGATTTTCCATGAAAACACTCTGTTTTCATTCGCCCAAAAAAGCTTTCCATTGCCGCATTATCCAAACAATTTCCTTTTCGCGACATACTTTGAGAAATCCTATTTTTCGCTAATAGGTGTTGATAGCTAGACATTTGATAATGGATTCCTTGGTCTGAATGTAATATCAAATTCGCATTTCTCGGCAATTTTTCCACCGCTTGTAACAGCATTTCTTGCACTAATATGCCATTTGGGTGACGACTTAACCCGTAAGCAATCAGCTCATTATTAAAGCAATCTAAAATCGGGGAAAAATAGAGCTTTTCGTCTTTCACTCTAAATTTGGTAATATCTGTCAAATACTTATCATTCGGTTTACTCGCGCTAAAATCCCGTTGTAACAGGTTCAGTGCAATTTTGCCCTGTTCACCTTTATATGGACTATATTTACGCTGTTTCTTCGTGCAAACTTGTAAACCCATTTCTTGAATCAAGCGTTGTACGCGCTTATGGTTTACCCCACTTGCTTCGCACTCAGTCGCTGATAACCATAATTAGGCTCTGCCTGCTTAATATCACGAATTCGGACTTTTAGTGTGCTATCTCTATCAGGTTTGGATTGGTGATGATAGAAGAAGGTACTTCGAGCTAATTTTGCTATAGGCAAAAGTATTTCTAACGGATAATGCTCTCTCAAACTTTGGACTGCTTCTGTCGTTTGGCTTCGTCCCTCTTGATTATTTCGTCCAACTTTTTTAGAAAAGCAACCTCTTGCTTCTAACTCAAGGATGCGTAGGCGTAAACGTTCTTCTTCTGTTTTGGGTGGTGGAGGCATTTTAGAGTATTTGGGTTTCATACTTGAGCGACCTTTGGGTTTGGGGTGGAAGCGATTTATACCGTTTTTCCGAAAGGCTTTCAACCATTGACTAATGGTTCCACTACTAGCAATACCAAAGTAAAGCGCAGCATTTTCCATCGAAAATCCACCAGAGAGAATGGATTGAACAACACTATGTTTAAATTCAGGAGAGTAAAGTCTTTTGCGGTGTAATACCGCTAATCCATTAGTGCCTGGATATTTATATTGTGCAATCCAATATCTAACGGTTTTTGCCGCTAAGTTGAAATGCTTCAATGTGAAAGCAAGATTTTCGTGATGTTCGAAATAGAAATTCACGACTTGTTGTTTGAAAAGTTGATTATATTTAGTCATGAAAAATCTGTACCTTAATCAGTTAGAAGGGTAGTCTAACTTTTGGGGTGCAGATTAAAAATTTCAATAGGGATTTTAATGTTTTCAATCGGTTAAATATTTGTGCAACTGCTACATAATACCGAAGAAAAGCAATAAAAAAATTTACAACGCAATTTCATCAATGGATTTGCCGAAACTCGGTACAAACACCTGCAAAAAATAATTCATTTCCGGGCTTTGCCATTGATCCATCAATTTTTCTAACCGCACTTTTGCCGATTTAAATTCCTGATTGCCGTTTTCCAGCTCAAATTTCACCTTAATATAAGCACAAATTAAATCCGCCTGTTTCACAATATGCTTTTCTTCCTCAGCAAAACATTGAGTATCCAAGTAGGGTAAAAAATCGGCTTGTAATGCTTCCGGCAGTAAACTCATTAAATGCAACTCAGCCGCCGTTTCAATTTGTTTATAGGCATGCGTGATCTCCTCGTTAAAATACTTAATCGGGGTAGGTAAATCACCGGTAAAGATTTCTGATGTGTCGTGATACATCGCCATGACAGCAATACGATCCGCATTGAGTTGGGCACCGTAAAAACGGTTTTTAATGAGCGCCAACGCATGAGCAACAAAAGCCACCTGCAAGCTGTGTTCCGCCAAATTTTCTCGTTCAATATTGCGCATGAGCGACCAGCGCTGAATCAATCTTAAGCGATCTAAACAGGCGAAAAAATGACTGGTTTTAATTTGTTCCATGCCACAGTCCATTAATTAAAAGTATATTCTTCGATAACCACAGGAATCTTATACACTTGACCCAAGCGGGAAATTTCAACCTGAACCTGTGTATTAGGACGCACATCCGCGATAAGTTTCATCATGTCTGCCGGCGAACGTGCCTCGACCTCATTGATTTTCAGAATAATATCGCCTGCCTGTAACCCGGCTTTTGCTGCCGGGCTATTCGGAATAATGCTGGTGATGAGCACACCTTGCGAAGATGCCCCTTGCCCATTGCTAAATAAAATATCCGTTTGTACACCGAAATAACCACGAATAACACGTCCATCACGAATAATTTTTTTCATGACATCATTGGCTAAATCAATAGGAATCGCAAAATTTAAGCCTTCTGCAATTTCATTGGCGGTTTTGCCGATACTCAACGTGCTGATACCCAATAGCTCACCGGCAGAATTAATTAACGCACCGCCGGAATTACCTCGGTTAATGGAGGCATCAGTTTGGATAAAGTTTTGGCGGCCTAGCGCTTCACCGACTGCACTACGCCCTACCGCACTAACAATCCCTTGCGACACACTTTGCCCCAAATTGTATGGATTACCAATAGCTAACGCCACATCGCCCACATGCACAGGTCGATTGGGGTTTTGTGGAATCGTGGATAAATTGTCTGCTTTAATTTTCAATACGGCTAAATCCGTTAACGCATCCGAACCAATTAATGCCGCATCAAAAATATTGCCATTTTGCAATGCCACCACAATCTGATCGGCATTTTGAATCACGTGCTTATTAGTCAGAATGTAGCCGTCTTTCGACATGATCACGCCGGACCCCAAGTTATTCACTTGAAATTGAGAGGAAGAGGAAGTAAAGGCTTGATTATAAACATTCACCACAGCAGGCGAGGCAATACGCACAGCATCCCGATAGGAAGCAACATCATGTTGAGAGTCAGTGATTTTAGGCATGACATACAAAATCACGGCAGCAGAAGCCAAGCCGATAATCACCGAATGAAAGAGTTTCTTTAGCATCAGTTCCTCATTTTCTTATATAAATTAATTTGAGATCATCGCCGACAGGTTCGCAAGATTGCAGTTGCCATAAAGGCGCATCGGCAAGTTGCGTTAAATTAGGCAAATGGCATAAATCTCTAGCTTGATCGCCTAGTAATTTTGGCGCCATGTAAATAATTAGTTCATCCACCAGATTTTCAGCAATTAATGCACCTGCTAAAGTCGCGCCGGCTTCCACCCAAAGGGTGTTAATTTGACGCTTGCCTAACTCTGCCATCAATGCCTGCAAGTGCGTTTCGCCTTGATTTCTGTCTAATTTTAAATAATCCGTAAAGTGCGGAAAATCTGTAAGTGAATAATCATCTTCGCCCACCAACCAAACCGGTGATTCCGTTAAAAACACCTTAAAATCCGACCGCACTTTATGGCTAGAATCCAAAATCACACGCACCGGTTGGCGTAATTTTTCTTGGGCATAGCCGGCTTTTACGTCAAGCGGCAATTCTTCCCAACGTACATTTAAGCTGGGATCATCCGCCAGCACCGTTTGTGAAGTCGATAAGATCGCGGAAGCCTTGGCGCGATATTGCTGTACATCCGCCCTTGCCTGCGCGCCGGTAATCCATTTGCTTTCGCCACTTGCCATGGCAGTTTTGCCATCAATACTCATGGCCAGTTTTAACTGTACGAAAGGCTTGCCGGTACGCATGCGTTTTAAAAAGCCTTTATTCAGCTGTTCGGCATTTTCTTCTAATAATCCCACCGCACTTTGAATGCCTGCGTCGCTTAAAATCTGTAGCCCTTTACCAGCGACTTGTGGGTTCGGATCGCACATCGCCGCAATCAATTTACTCACGCCGGCTTCAACCAAGCCTTTCGCACAAGGCGGCGTACGCCCAAAATGCGAACAAGGCTCTAAGGTGACATAAGCTGTTGCACCACGGGCATTTTCACCGGCTTCACGTAATGCCATGACTTCTGCGTGTGGCTCACCGGCTTTCACATGAAATCCTTTGCCGACCACCTTGCCATCTTTCACCAAAACACAGCCCACGGAAGGATTTGGCGTTGTAGTGAATTCGCCCTGTTTGGCTAAATCAAGCGCCAGTTGCATAAAAGCAACATCTTGCGGGCTAAATGGTTCGTTCATCAATGATCCTTTAAGTTTTCGATTTCTTGGCTAAATTGGTTGATGTTATCAAAACTCAAATAGACAGAGGCAAAACGGATATACGCCACTTTATCTAAATTCTTTAATTCTTCCATGACTAACGTGCCCACCAGTTGACTCGGCACTTCGCGCTCACCGGTCGCCCGCAATTTGTGAATAATACGGCTAATGGCTTTTTCCACATCGTCCGCACTCACAGGGCGTTTTTCCAAGGCATGTTGAATACCACGACGTAATTTATCTTCATTAAACGGCTCTCGATTACCATTATTTTTAATCACTTTCGGCACAATCAATTCTGCCGTTTCAAAGGTCGTAAAACGTTCGTGGCACTGACCGCACTCTCTGCGGCGACGCACCTGAAAACCGTCAGAAACTAAACGACTGTCGATCACTTTGGTTTCTTCTGTTGAACAAAAAGGACAACGCATACTTGTCTCCCATCATAAATAGCGAAAAAAACAACCGCACTTTGGCGTAAATTGTCCCAGTATTTTACACATGATTGGCACAACGTGCGGGATAAAAACAACCTTTTTTAGGTCGATTTCACGATGCCGAGAGCAAACGCAAGTAAACCGTGATTTCTTCCCGATCATGATACAGGTGTTTTGCCTGTAACTGGAATTTTAACCCTTGCTGCGACAATTTATCCGCAATGAATTGCAGACATTGTTGTACTTCCGCATAGCGTTTTTTCATCGGCAGCTTCAAATTAAAGATCATGCTATGACACCAACCGTTCAACAGCCATTTCACCATTAACTCGGCAATTCGGCTTGGCTGTTCCACCATGTCGCACACCAGCCAATCAATTTTACGTCGTTTCGGCGGCTGAAACTTAAAACCGTCTTCCGCGCAATGTTCAATTCGCCCCGTATCATGCAGACTGGCTGCCATTTTGCCGTGATCGATGGCATATACAAATAAACCACGTTTCACTAACTGATATGTCCAACCGCCCGGGCAAGCGCCGAGATCTACGGCATACATGGTTTCGTTAAGCAATTCTGCTTCTTTTTGGCGAGGAATAAAACTCAAAATCGCCTCTTCCAATTTTAATGTCGAACGACTTGGCGCATCTGCCGGGAATTTTAAACGTTGAATCCCCATTAAATGCGCAGAATGATTGTGATTGTAAGAGTAGCCCACATAACAAGTATTATTTTGTAAGAAAAAAACATGCAATGTCAGACCGCTCTTTAAGTTACTTTTTGCATTTAGCCAGCCTTGCTTTTTCAACGCTTGGCGCAGTGGCACAGTGAATTTACGGCAAAATCCAAGTAATTCTTTGGCTTCATTCGTATCTGCAGTTTCTACCCATAATTCATTGCTATTTTTTAATGGAATGATCTCCGCAATCTGTTGATATTGTTGAAGAATCGGTGTGATGCGATCCTGTTGTGGTAAATCCGTCAGCAAATCGGAAACCACGATCATTTGACGGGCAAAAATCAGTTGTTGAAAGGGCAATTCTCGCGCTAATAAATCCGCTTCGCCAGGCTGATAACATTCAAAAATTACATAGCCGCTGTTTTCAGTCACACGGGCGAAGCCAAAGACGCCTTTTTCTGCTGCTTTATCGGTGATTTCCGCTGCCAACTCGCGCTCAAATCCCATCCGACAATATAATGCCAACTTATTCATTTTCTTGTTTATTTTCTTCTTGATTAATGGTTTGAATAATCCAGGAACGGAACGCCACAATGCGCTCATCATTGCTGTTATCTAAATGATTGACCACATAAAAGGATTTCGGATCCCGCAAATGGGTATCAAATACCGGTTGTAAATTTCCGTTGTCCAACTCTTGTTGCGCTAAAATACGATTGGCAAGCACGATGCCTTGTTCATGAATTGCCGCTTGCAACGCCATGAACGTATGACTAAAGATTGGACCTTGCTGAATATTCAATTCTTCCAATGCCAAATAATTTGCCATATGTTGCCAATTATCGCGGGTATGAATATGCAACAAGGTATGATGTTTTAAATCCTGCGGCTGATGAATCGGTTTTTGTGCCAATAATTTCGGTGCGGCAAGCACCAGTAAATCTTCTTCCACCAAACGATCCACTTGTAAGTTATCCCAGTTGCCTTTGCCGTAATAAATCGCAATATCAATATCTTGGCTAAGCAAGCCTTCATCTTGATCGACGCCTTTTAAGCGTACTTCAATGTCGGGATACAATTTATTAAATTCGCTCAAACGTGGCACTAACCACTGAATACCGAAGGTTTGCGGCACGCTGATGGTTAAATGTTTATCATTTTTTAAGGCCAGCAATTTATCCGTTGCCTCAACCAAACGGTGTAGGATTTTCGTGATGTCGGCATAATAGGCTTTGCCAAAATCCGTTAATTCCAGCGCACGATTTTTGCGTTTAAATAATGCAACGCCTAAGAAATCCTCCAGCAGTTTGATTTGATGGCTAATCGCCGCTTGAGTCACAAACAATTCATCTGCCGCTTTTGTGAAACTTAAAAATCGGGCAGCAGATTCAAATGCTTTGAGCGAATTTAAAGGTGGCAAACGTTTATACATAGTATTTCTCAGTGATTCATTTTTTAGAAAACAATCAGATTATTTTTTTTAATCAGTTTGATAAAAAAATCTCTTTTGCCCATTATGCGCATTCTACTTAGAATGAAACCATACTTAAGTCGTGATTTCTTCTTTGTTAAGATTTTCAATTAAGTATGATGTTGTGTTTGCATATTGTTTGGTTTTTCCAAACGTGAGTAACGAAAGTTACACTTTCTTTTCATTTCCTGTATATTCGGCCATTTTCGCCAGACACCGCTCCGCAAAAGAGCGGTGTTTTTTATGCAAATTCTACCATAGTTAGCCGTTTATTTCTTGCGCCAGTTCACAAAACGCCAAAAACAATGCCGTTATTATTTCAAAAATTCAGCGATTTTTACGATGAAAATATTTTCAATCCAAATGGAATGGTGTAGATTAAAAACGATTTAATCGAAATATATTAAGGAAATAGCATGTCAGACTTACTTGATTGGAAAAATCTCGGATTCAGTTATATCAAAACAGATTATCGTTTTATCGCCCGTTGGAAAGACGGCAAATGGGACAACGGTGAATTAACGACAGATAGCACATTACATATTCACGAAGGTTCTACTGCACTGCATTACGGACAACAATGTTTCGAAGGCTTAAAAGCGTACCGTTGCAAAGACGGGTCAATCAACCTTTTCCGTCCGGATCAAAATGCGAAACGTATGCAAAACACCTGTGATCGCCTGTTAATGCCACAAGTGCCAACAGAATTATTTATTCGCGCCTGTAAAGAAGTGGTGAAAGCTAACGAAAAATGGGTGGCTCCTTATGGTACCGGTGCCACACTTTATTTGCGTCCATTTGTTATTGGCGTTGGCGAAAATATCGGCGTACGCCCTGCACCGGAATACCTTTTCTGTGTCTTCTGTTGTCCGGTTGGTGCTTATTTCAAAGGTGGCATGAAACCGTCTAATTTCTTGGTAACCGATTATGACCGTGCTGCACCGCATGGCACCGGTGGCGTCAAAGTCGGCGGAAACTACGCAGCAAGCCTATTACCACACGAACTTGCCGCAAAACGCAAATTTGCCGATGCCATTTATCTTGATCCGAAAACCCATACCAAAATTGAAGAAGTTGGCGCGGCAAACTTTTTCGGCATTACGCGCGATAATAAATTTATCACACCACGTTCAGACTCCATTTTGCCAAGTATTACCAAATATTCCTTGCTTCACTTAGCCAAAGAACGTTTAGGCATGGAAACCATTGAAGGCGACGTCTATATCAATGAACTCGATAAATTCGCCGAAGCTGGCGCTTGTGGAACAGCCGCGGTTATTTCACCTATCGGCGGCATTCAATATGGCGATGATTTCCACGTTTTCTATTCAGAAACTGAAGTTGGCCCAATTACTAAACGCCTTTATGACGAGCTCACCGGCATTCAATTTGGCGATGTCGAAGCGCCGGAAGGCTGGATTGTGAAAGTCGAGTAGTGAGACATTAAAAAATACCGAAAAGAAAAAGTGCGGTGGATTAAAAACTATTTCGGTATTATGTAGCAGTTGCACAAAGACCGAAAATTGACTAACGTCGCATTATAAATTAAATGCCTTTCCGAGATGATCTTGTAAAAGGCATTTATTTTTCCTGAAATCCTACTAACAACATCATCATTTTTCACGCAAATTCTCCATTTTCCGTTGATTTAGGCGTAACAAGTCCGCTCAACCTTCATTTTGGTAAGCTAGTTATTCCTTTCTGTTTAAATCTGACGAAATATCTCTAAGCGTGTTGCAAGTTACGCAGCTAATAGAATTTCACCATATTTCATTTGTTCTTCTAATTGCTTGAAGTAGTTTTGTGAAATCTCTTCGGGGGCAAAGGCTTTCATACCGAGAAGCTCACCTTCGCGATGATTACCCTGCCAATAACCAACCCATTCTTTGAATGGTAGAACCCATAGACAACGTTTGAGGACATTTGTAGTGGTACACTAATCCCGCAGTCCTCAATAGGTGGTAAAATATCATCAACAAGAGGATTTTATAATGAAAAGAGCAAGACGTTTTTTCAGCTCGGAGTTCAAAGCTGAAGCGGTTAGGTTGATTCAAGAACGAGGTTATTCGGTTTCACAAGCCTGTCGAGAATTAGACATCGGTGAAACAGCATTGCGTCGTTGGATAAGCCAAGTTGAAGCGGAGAATCAAGGTTATATCTTACCCGGCGGCAAACCGATTTCCCCCGAATAACAGCGCATTTACGAGTTGGAAAAACGCATCAAAGAATTGGAAGAAGATAAGCTCATTCTAAAAAAGGCTACCGCGATTTTAATGCCTCTCGAGAGGCAAAATATCAAGCCATCACGACGTTAAAATCGCGCGAAATCAAACGACTTTGTGCGCTGTTTGAGGTGTCTGAGAGTGCTTATTATGCCCAATGTAAAGTGGTAAAAACGCCACAAAAACACACCGCACTTTCGGTAGAAATCAAATCGCTGTTTGTCGAAAGTCGAGGCTCGGCAGGCAAGCGGACATTGAGAGATTTATTGAAACGGAAAAGCATCTTTGTTGGGCCATATTTGGTCAGAAAATTAATGAAACAGCAGGGATTATTCAGCAAACAGCCGCAAAAATGGCAAAATCGAAATAAAGAGAATGGACAGATTTTTGCCAATCATTTGAACCGTGAGTTTACACCGAATGCTGATACAACTGTGTTTTGTGGCGATACGACCTATCTTAAAGTCAATGGGATTTGGTGCTATTTAGCGGTGGTGATTAATCTCTGCAACCGCCAAGTAGTGGGCTGGAAGCTGAGCCGTCATCATGACAGCGAATTAGTTGTAGACGCTTTGCATCACGCGATGCTGAATGTCAAAAAGATGGCGAAAATAATTTTCCATTCAGACTAAGGCAGTATTTATGGTAGCAAGGTATTTTACAAAACGGTGCAAGGCTATGGTTTAACCCAAAGTATGAGTCGCCGAGGTAACTGTTGGGATAATGCTCCAATGGAGCGTTGGTTCCGTAGTT
>NZ_CABFLM010000078.1 GCF_901873365.1 uncultured Aggregatibacter sp. | reverse complement strand
GGATCAAATTATATATTCTATTAACATAATTTCAACATCTATTCACTTTAACTGCATAAAAATAAGGGGGGTTCGAAAAAAGAGACTAGACATCACAAGGGGATTCTGATAACTTCATGCAAGATTTACACTTTGAAGATAACTTGAACAACAAAAAGGCTTCAATATGACACAAAAAATAACGCACATTTTTACCGCACTTTTCACGACAATGATGGTTGCAAGTGTTTCAAATGTAGCCAATGCCGCAGACGTGGATAAAGACAAAAACGCAAAATCCATTGCTAACGTTCCACAACAGTGCAAGGATTTATTCAGTGAAACCGAAAATTTGATTGCGGAAGCGGAGAAACAACCGGGTACACACCCTCAAGTCAATAAAATCCGTAGTAAGCTCAATCAAAGTAAAAAACAAATTCTTGAAATGGAGTTAGCTACGCAAATTAAAAGTTGCGATGTTGCCATGGCGAAACTCAACAGCATGAAACAACAGCAACAAACACAGTAATTTCTCACGAAACAAAAAGCTTATTTGATTGAATGAGCCTTTTATTTTTTAGTCTTCTCGAGGCATTTTTTCAATGCCAAAATGGCGATAAGTCGTTGAGGTCGCCATTCTTCCTCGCGGTGTTCGTTGTAAGAATCCCTGCTGAATTAAATAAGGTTCCAGCACATCTTCAATAGTATCCCGCTCTTCCCCAATAGCCGCGGCTAAATTGTCTAATCCCACCGGACCACCATCAAAACGCTCTAAAACGGCTGTCAGCAACTTCCTGTCCAAATAATCAAACCCGGCATCGTCAATATCCAGCATCGATAATGCAGCCTTCGCAATGGCTTCGGTAATCACACCGTTATTACGCACATCGGCATAATCTCGTACTCGACGTAATAAGCGATTCGCAATTCGCGGTGTTCCGCGAGAACGACGAGCTATCTCATAGGCTGCCGAATCATCAATTTTAAGCTGCAAACAGACCGCACTTCTTGACACAATGGACGTTAAATCATGCACGGAATAAAATTCCAAGCGTTGCACAATGCCAAAACGATCGCGCAATGGCGAGGTTAAAGAACCCGCCCGAGTTGTCGCACCGATAAGCGTAAAAGGCGGTAAATCCAATTTAATAGAGCGGGCAGCCGGGCCTTCACCAATCATGATGTCTAACTGATAATCTTCCATTGCCGGATACAATACTTCTTCAATGGCCGGTGAAAGGCGATGAATTTCATCAATAAACAACACATCATGAGGTTCAAGATTTGTCAGCATTGCGGCTAAATCACCTGCTTTTTCCAAAACCGGACCGGATGTCGTGCGAATATTTACGCCCATCTCATTGGCAACAATATTAGCCAGCGTGGTTTTTCCCAATCCCGGCGGGCCAAAAATCAACAAATGATCTAACGCATCCTGACGTAATTGTGCCGCTTTGATGAAAATTTCCATTTGTTCGCAAACTTGTGGTTGTCCCACATAATCCGCCAGCAATTTTGGACGAATGGCACGATCAATGACATCTTCGTCTAATTTTGCCGTGGCACTGATAATTCTGTCTGCTTCAATCATCTTGTCTATCTCAAATTACAATGCGGCTTTTAAAGCTTCACGAATTAACTGCTCACTGGAAAGCTCCGGTTTAGACACTTTTTTCACCATTTTCTCTGCATCGATCGGCTTATAGCCCAAGGCGATCAATGCGGCAACAGCCTCATTAGAAGGCTCAGTGGTTGCAATGGTTTCCATGCTAAGACTTGGCAAATGATCCGCTTGCATAAAGAAATCGTTATTTTTTACACCTTTAAATTTGCCTTTGAGCTCAACTAAGAGCCTTTCAGCCGTTTTTTTACCGACACCGGGAATCTTCACTAATTTTGACAATTCTTCACGTTCAATTGCATACGCAAACTCATCTACCGACATGGCAGATAAAATTGCCAACGCCAATTTAGGGCCTACACCATTGGTTTTGATCAATTCACGAAATAAAGTGCGGTCTGTTTTTTGTGCAAATCCAAAGAGCAAATGAGCATCTTCACGCACGACCAAATGGGTAAATAAGCTGGTTTGTTTGCCCACTTCGGGAAGATGATAAAAACTTGTCATCGGCAACAACAATTCATAGCCGACCCCCTGCACATCCAACAAAATTTCCGGTGGCTGTTTTTCCATTAAAATGCCGGTGAGATGACCAATCATAGCAATCCTAGTTATCTGTAAAAAATTGCGCGTAGCATAAAATAAAACTGGATAAATATCCAGTTAAATTTTTAAACGGAAACGGCCTCGACTATATCGCGTGCGCAAAAGTGCGGTCAATTTTTCCTGCGTTTCGTTTTGACCCGCGGCATCTGCCACATGGAAAGAGTGCTGTATGGAATGGGCATGCGTAATGGCGATCGCTAAAGCATCCGCCGCATCGGCTTGTGGCTTATCGGAAAGTTTCAGAATACGAGTCACCATATCCTGCACTTGAATTTTATCCGCCGAACCAATACCGACCACGGTTTGTTTGACTAAACGGGCGGCATATTCAAACACCGGCAAATCATGATTCACTGCCGCAACAATCGCCGTGCCACGTGCCTGCCCAAGTTTCAGGGCTGAATCCGCATTTTTTGCCATAAACACTTGTTCAATCGCAAACATATCCGGTTGAAATTGCGTGATGATTTCCGTCACGCCGGCATAAATACGTTTTAAACGAGTCGGTAAATCGTCTACTTGAGTACGAATCGCCCCACTGCCAAGGTATTCCAATTGTCGCCCGGTTTGTCGGATAACGCCATAACCTGTCACACGAGAACCAGGGTCAATGCCTAAAATAATTGTCATAATTAGGTATAAAACAAACGGCTAGAAAATCTAGCCGTTTTTATTTGAAGTGAAAGTTTATTGATTTGCTTTTGCGGTCGCTTTCGCATTCACATCACAGTTTTTCACGATGATTTTGTCGGCTTTTTTGCCTTTTTGTAAAAGATTTACCGGCACGACAGAATCAAATTTATCCAAGGTTAAACCGCTGTCCACATTCCACACATAGTTGCCGGAAGTAAATGCGGTAAAATCTTTTTGAGACGCATCGCGAGCAAAGTCTTTTGCAATCACTTTATTGCCGACCATCACCATTGCACCTGTCGGTTCTTGACCTTCAAATTGATACACGGCAGTCACGGTTTTCTTGTTGCAAGAATACACCACGGTTTTATCCGTAATGCTCGGCATTGCACCAACCGCTTTTTCTTCCATTTTTGCCGTTGCATTAGAGCAAGCGCTCAAAATAGCAACCGTTGCAACCGCAGATAATACTTTAACAAATTTCATAAATGCTCCTTATAGCATTGCAGCGACTTCATCGCTAATTTCACCATTGTGATAAACGTTTTGTACGTCATCACAGTCTTCCAACATATCAATTAAACGCAATAGTTTCGGTGCAGTTTCCGCATCTAAATCCACTGTCGTTGATGGAATCATTGTTACTTCCGCTTCTTGCACTTTAAAGCCTGCCGCTTCAATGCCATCGCGTACGGAACCTAATTCTTCCCAAGCGGTATAAATTTCAAAAGAACCGTCATCTTGCGGTTGAACATCATCTGCACCTGCTTCGATTGCCGCTTCCATTAAGGCATCTTCATCCGCTTGGAGAACTAAAATCAATCCTTTTTTACTGAACAAATAACCAACAGAACCTTCTGTACCTAAGTTACCGCCACATTTGGTAAAACTTGGACGAACTTGGGAAATGGTACGGTTGGCGTTATCGCTCAAACATTCCACCATGACAGCCGTGCCACCCGGGCCGTAACCTTCATAGATTTTGGTTTCCATATTGGTGTCATCCCCACCACCAACACCACGCTCAATAGCACGGTTAATGGTATCACGGGTCATGTTGTTGCTGAGCGCTTTATCCACTGCCGCACGTAAACGTGGGTTCGATCCCACATCGCCGCCACCGATTTTTGCTGCGGTCACCAATTCACGAATTAATTTAGTAAAAATTTTGCCACGTTGCGCATCTTGCGCCGCTTTACGGTGTTTAATATTTGCCCACTTACTATGGCCTGCCATGTTGTTTTCCTTCTATTTTGTCAAATTAAATAAATATTTTCTTATCGCTTCTGCATTATTAGGCGATTTCGTCATCTGCACCGCCTGTGCCGGCGAAACCCATTGAAAAGCGAGATGTTCGGTTAATTCAGGGGTAAATTCCTGCTCCACGGCCAACAAAAACCAGTGCTCTCGGCAGTGGGTAACATTCGGTGCGTATTTATAGCGGAAATGCGGAAAAATTTCAAACGTTACGCTTTCATGACAATCTAAAAGTGCGGTGCTTTTTGACGGCGTTTTTAACCGCACTTCTTCCCAAACTTCACGCACTGCCGCGTCATACGGCATTTCATGTTCTTCCAAAGAACCGGTGACCGATTGCCAGAAATCCGCATCGTCTCGCCGTTGTAGCATAAGCACTCTGCCGCTCTCTTTGGCATAAATGACAACAAGGACAGATTGGTTGTTTTTATATTTCAATTGGATATCCACGCAAATAAAAAGTTCGCCATGTATTTTCACTTAAAACAACGTAAAAAAGAACCGCACTTTAAAGAAGTCCTTAAAGTGCGGTCGTTTTTAGAGAAATTTTTAGCCTAACCAGCCGGCTTGCTGTGCAATAAAGAGTGCGGCAAACGCGGTTAGGTAGAATAAGCCGATAAAGGATAACCACAATAATCCGCCTTTCACGCTGTGTTTCGCTTTCATGGTTAAGGATAAGTTCAACCATGCAAACACCGGCGCAGAAACAAAGGATGCAATCATCGCGAATTTCAACATTGGACCAACGGCGTTATTAAAATAGAAAATAATGGCTAAACCGGAGACCGCGGCAAGCACCATGGCAATGTTTAAGGTTTTTACGGTGCTTTCGTGTTTACCAAGCAATAAACGCAAGGATTCAACGTTGGTACGGGAATAGCCGTCGATAACGGTGATAGTTGTGCCAAACATACACATGAAGGCAATCACTGCAATCAATAAACGCGCCCATTCACCGATGGTACTGGCATACATATTGATTAATTGTGCGATATATTTACCACCCACCATTTCTACGGTTTCAGGTGAACCGAATTGTACCAATGCGCCAAGCGCCAAGAATACAACCGCTAAAATCGCCGTACCAATGTAACCTACGTTGAAGTCAAACAAACCGTCTTGATAAGACACTTTGGTCAAACGACGTTTTGCCACCACCCACATGGAGTTAATGGCAGAAATTTCAATCGGCGCCGGCATCCAGCCCATTAATGCCACTAAAAATGCCAATTTGCTTAATTCCCACGGGGAAGGCGCAACGAAATCTGCCGGTGCGACACCTTGCATACCGTTACGCATGAATGCAATCACCACGGCACTGACTGTTGTCACAGTTAAGGCGATCATGATGATTTTGGATAAGCTGTCTAATAAGCGATATTTCCCTAACAGTAAAATACCGGTTGTGACACCGATCACCAATAAACTGAGGACCGGCATTGGCAATGGAATAGGGATCACAAAAGTTAAAATGGCTGCGGTTAATAAACCTACCGCGGCGGTGTTAATCACGGTGGCAAAAATATTTAATGCAAGGAATAGCCACAAATAAAATTTACCTTTTTGGCGGTAACCTTCCAACAAGGTATTGCCGGTATCTAAGGTATATTGCACACCGAAACGGAAGAAAGGATATTTGAATAAATTCGCAAGAATTACGATGCTCACTAATTCCCAGCCATAAATCGCACCGGCTTGGGTGGACGCGATAATATGCGAACCGCCAACGGCAGCAGATGCCATGACGATTCCGGGACCTAAGGCAGAGAATTTACTCGCCCATGTAGATTTTTCAACTTGATTGATTGGTTCACTCATAAAATGTCTCTTTAAATGATAGAAAGGTGCGTATTTATAATAGAATTTTCATCTAGAGTAAAGTGAACCCAGCAATAAGAAAAAACAAAGCAAAAGATAAAAAACTTTGTTTTTTTAAAAATCAGCATTTTATTCCAAAAAATGAGAGATTAAAAACGGATAAATCTTGCTAACTTGACGAATGACAGTGAATAAAATTTTTAACAAAGTCATATAAAATTTATATTCACGGTACGCCTGATTGAGAGATTCAAGAGACGATGGTGCTATTCAGTATTTTTTGAGTGAAAAAATACATTTGCAGAAGGGTGAAATAAACAAATAAGATTAACAATTAACAACAAGACATGACCCATTGTGATAGGAATATTCTCAAACAACACATAAACCAACACATCAACGGCAAGCAGCCACGCAATAAAAATATCTCTCGCCCAATGTCGGCCGTGTAAGATGTTTTTATTGAGGAAGAAAATGACGACAAAATTTAAATAAGGCATAAAAAGCAGAGCGCTGGACTGAATAAAGGAGTCGCCAAGAGCAAGCACAATTAAGGTGAGTCCTAATACAATAAGATAATTAATAATGATATTAGTCCAACAAATAATCGGGATAGAACGCGGCTTTTTCATATTGTTTAATCTTATTCTAGTTATTTTGGCTTTTGTATTGAAACGATTTTGCAAATCGATTATAGCAAGAAATCTAAAGCAAGTCATTTACTTAACATTTTTATTACATAAATTTTACATTGTGTAACATATCTTACATGAAAGTGTGACTTAATTCGCACAATTCTAACGAGAAATTTATTATTCCACAACCATTTTAGGCTTATTATCCATATTATTTATTATAATTCTTATTCGTAGTAGTAGTAGTAGTAGTAGTAGTAGTAGTATCTATGCTATTGAAAAATAACGATATTTCAAGTGATAAAAAAGCTATATTTCAGTCATGAATAACATTACTAAAATATAGCTCATTGGTCTTCTTTGTTTCATAATTCAATCAAAAAAGACACCGCACTTTATTATTCAAATTTCAACATTACTCAGCTTTTACAACCTGAATACTTAATTCTGCCAACGCCTGTGGATTCGCAAAACTTGGCGCTTCGGTCATTAAGCACGCCGCTGCCGTCGTTTTCGGGAATGCAATCACATCACGAATATTTTCGGTTCCGGTTAAGAGCATAGTTAAACGGTCTAAACCGAACGCCAAACCTGCGTGTGGCGGTGTGCCGAATTTCAATGCATCCAACAAGAAGCCAAATTTTTCGCGTTGTTCTTGTTCGTTGATGCCAAGAATGCGGAATACGGTTTGTTGCATTTTTGGATCGAAAATACGTACAGAACCGCCACCTACTTCATAGCCGTTAATGACCATATCGTAAGCATTCGCCACGGCAGTTGTTGGATCCGCTTCCAATTGTTCCGGTGTGAAATCACGCGGCGATGTAAATGGGTGGTGCATTGCCGCCAAATTGCCTTCATCATCACGTTCAAACATAGGGAAATCGATCACCCAAAGCGGTTGCCATTCGTCTAAACGGGTTAAACCGAGATCACGCCCCAGTTTCAAACGCAATGCACCCATAGCATCGGTGGTGGTTTGCCATTTGTCTGCGCCGAAGAACAAGATATCGCCGTTTTGTGCTTTCACACGTTCTGCTAACGCTTTCCATACATCTTCAGTTAAGAATTTCGCAATCGGGCTTTGAACGCCTTCAAGTCCCGCATTGATATTATTCACTTTCGCCCAAGCCAAACCTTTTGCACCGTAGATACCAACAAATTGAGTGTATTCATCAATTTGTTTACGCGTAATTTCGCTGCCATTTGGTACGCGAATGACCGCCACACGACCGTTCGGATCATTGGCCGGGCCTTGGAACACTTTGAAATCTACCTCTTTAACGATGTCTGCAACATCGACTAATTCAAGTGGGTTACGCAAATCCGGTTTGTCGGAACCAAAGCGATTCATCGCTTCGTGCCAAGTCATCACAGGGAATTTGCCTAAATCCACACCAATGATGTTTTGCCATAAACCGTGCACCATGCGTTCCATAATTTCACGCACTTCCGGTGCGGTTAAGAAAGAGGTTTCCACATCGATTTGGGTAAATTCCGGTTGACGATCCGCACGCAAATCTTCATCACGGAAACATTTCACGATTTGATAATAACGATCAAAACCGGACATCATGAGCAACTGTTTGAAAAGCTGTGGTGATTGTGGCAAGGCATAGAATTTGCCTTTATGCACACGGCTTGGCACTAAATAGTCACGCGCACCTTCCGGTGTGGCTTTGGTAAGCATTGGCGTTTCAATATCTAAGAAGCCGTTGTCATCCATGAAACGACGCACAAAGCTGGTGATTTTTGCACGGGTTTTCAAACGTTGCGCCATTTCCGGGCGACGTAAATCCAAATAACGGTATTTTAAGCGTTGTTCTTCCGTGTTGTTTTGGTTGAAGTCTAACGGCAACACATCGGAAGCGTTGTAAATTTTCAAGGCTTTTGCCAAGACTTCCACTTCACCGGTCGCCATGTTTTTATTGATTTGGTTGTCCGGGCGAGCAATCACTTCACCTTTGATTTGAATACAAAATTCGTTACGCAAACCGGCAGCCGCGGTCAAGGCGTCTTGGTATTTCGGGTCGAAACACACTTGCACGATGCCGTCACGATCGCGCATATCAATAAAGATTAACCCACCTAAATCGCGGCGGCGATGAACCCAACCGCTTAATGTCACTTCTTGACCGATATTTGCGCGGTTTAACGCACCGCAATAATGTGAACGCATCATTTTTTATTCCTTATTATATTCTAGATCATTAAAGAGAAATTAACCGTCCGATTATACGGAAATTGCCTGGGCTTTTGAATTGGAAAGCGAAATTTATTTGCGCCGTTAAAAACTTTCTCTAAAATAACCGCACTTTTTATTTCAAATCATTGCATCGCAAAAAATATGAAGGATACCCTATTCTCTGCGCCCATTGAAAAATTGGGCGATTTTACCTTTGACGAAAGCGTCGCAGAAGTTTTTCCTGACATGATCCAACGCTCTGTGCCAGGCTATTCCAACATCATCACAGCTATCGGTATGCTTGCCGAACGTTTTGTAACGGCAAACAGCAACGTTTATGATTTAGGTTGTTCCCGTGGGGCGGCGACCCTTTCCGCTCGTCGTCATATCAACCAACCGAATGTAAAAATTATCGGGGTGGACAATTCCCAACCGATGGTGGAACGTTGTCGCCAACATATCGCCGCCTACCACAGTGATATTCCGGTCGAGATTCTTTGTGATGACATTCGCCACATTGAGATCAAAAACGCATCGATGGTGATTTTGAATTTCACCCTGCAATTTCTGCCACCACAAGATCGCGTGGCGTTGTTGGAAAAAATTCATCAAGGATTAAATCCAAACGGCGTATTGGTGCTGTCAGAAAAATTCCGTTTTGAAGACGAGCAAACCAACGACTTACTGATTGATCTCCACCATCAATTTAAACGCGCCAACGGTTACAGCGAATTAGAAGTGAGCCAAAAACGCACCGCACTTGAAAATGTGATGCGCACAGACAGCATTGAAATCCATAAAACACGGTTAAAAAATGTCGGTTTTTCTCATGTAGAGCTTTGGTTCCAATGCTTCAACTTCGGTTCTATGATTGCGATGAAATAAGCGCAAGCTCAAAATAAAAAAAGTGCGGTGGATTTTTAACGTGTTTTGAAATCCACCACACTTTTCTTTAACATCTCAAGCAAAATTTTGAAAATTAATACACGCCTTGCGCCAACATGGCATCAGCCACTTTAACGAAACCGGCGACGTTCGCACCCACGACATAGTTGATGTTACCTTGCGCATCGCTGCCGTATTTTTTACAGTTCGCGTGAATGTCTAACATAATGCGGTGTAATTTTGCATCCACCTCTTCTCTTGTCCAACTTAGACGTTGTGCGTTTTGCGACATTTCCAAACCGGAAGTGGCAACGCCGCCTGCATTTGCTGCTTTGCCCGGTCCGAAGAGTACGCCGGCGTCAATAAAGGCATTGGTGGCTTCAATGGTCGTTGGCATATTGGCACCCTCCGCCACCACTTGTACGCCATTGGCGATAAGGATTTGGGCATCGGCTAATTCTAATTCGTTTTGGGTCGCACATGGGAGCGCAATATCGACTTTTAAATGCCACGGCCGAGCACCGGCAACATATTTCAAGCCAAAGAGATCGGCGTAATCTTTTACACGACCGCGTTTTACATTTTTGATGTCCATTAAAGCGGCTAATTTTTCAGCCGTGAAACCTTCTTCATCCACAACGGTGCCGGATGAGTCGGAACAGCTAATGACTTTTGCGCCAAGCGCCATCGCTTTTTCAATGGCATACTGTGCCACGTTACCGGAGCCGGAAACCGCAACGGTTTTGCCTTTCAAATCTTGCCCTTTTTCTGCCAGCATGGCTTGCACGAAATAGACCAAACCATAACCGGTAGCTTCCGGACGAATTAAGCTACCGCCGAAACTCAAGCCTTTTCCGGTAAAGACACAGCCTGTTTGATTAGAGAGTTTTTTCATCATGCCGGTTAAATAACCCACTTCACGCGCGCCCACGCCGATATCGCCTGCCGGCACATCAGTGTCCGGACCAATGTGGCGATAAAGTTCAGTCATTAAGGCTTGGCAGAAACGCATAACTTCCGCATCGCTTTTACCTTTCGGATCGAAGTCTGAACCGCCTTTGGCGCCGCCCATTGGCAATGTGGTTAAAGCATTTTTGAAAATTTGCTCAAAACCTAAGAATTTTAAAATGGATTGGTTAACGGACGGGTGAAAACGCATTCCACCTTTGAAAGGACCGATAGCGCTGTTAAATTGAATGCGGAAAGCGCGGTTGACTTGCACTTGGCCTTTGTCATCCGTCCATGCTACGCGGAATTGAATGATGCGTTCCGGTTCAACTAAACGTTCTAATAAGGCTTCAGAGCGGTATTTCGGGTTTTTCTCAAGGAATGACCAAATAGACGTGAATACTTCGCGTATCGCTTGTAAAAATTCCGGTTGGTTTCCGTCACGTTGTTCGACTTTGGCTAAGAAGGCTTCTAAGGAAGCGACTGCGTTAGACATAAAAAATCTCCTGTTGATGATGTTTGCATATATTGTTTTTATTAATCGGAATCACTATGCAACAACTCTTCTTATTTTTCCAAAACAACCATCAAAAATAGGAAAATTTAAAATAAAAGATGAAATAATATAGATAATATCTAATT
>NZ_CABFLM010000077.1 GCF_901873365.1 uncultured Aggregatibacter sp. | reverse complement strand
ATTGCGATGGACCAAGGTTTACGTTTCGCTATCCGTGAAGGTGGCCGTACAGTAGGCGCTGGCGTGGTAGCTAAAATCATCAAGTAATTGATAGGGAATAATTTAATTTTCAAGAATTAAATTGTTATCGTTAAATAAAAGGCTACGTTTTTTAAACGTAGCCTTTTTTGTTGATTTAATGTTAGTTTAATTTGAGGAGGCTTAAGATAAATCTATATTTAAGTTAATAATTAATTTATGCGCGATAAGCAAATAATTTATGTCCTATAGCCGATAAAACCGCACCACAAACAACAATTAATGCACCAATATAGCTAATAGTATTGAGTTCAGGGGCAATAAAATCTGAGGGATCAATGTAGTGAGCTAAGTGGGAAAATAAAATGGTGAATAACGGCACCAAAGTGATAACTACGCTAACTTTCGATACTTCCCACCGGTTGAGCGCTTCGGCATAGGCACCATAACCGAAGAGCGTGTTGAGGCAGCAATAAATAAAACATCCAAATGTAAATGGTGTAAGGTTTTCGACTTGAGAAAATTCAGTAAAGGGCATAAATACAAAGACGCAACCCAAGTAAATCATAAATAGAATTTGCTGTGAGCTAAATTTACGAAGCATTAATTTTTGCGCCATGCCATAGACGACCCAAACTAAAGCAGCACTAATACTGATAAAAACTCCAGTGGAGTAGGTGTTTAGTTCAGTGAAAATAGCTAAACGGTCATTGAAAAATAAGCCTAATCCAATCAGTAATAAGACCAAGCCAATTTTTTGATGCACGCCAAGCTTTTCTTTAAAAACAAATACACCACAGATTAACATTCCGAAAGAAGATAAAGGGATAAAAATTTGCGCAATGGATGGTTCAATATAATTCAACGCGTTATTGAATAAGAAGAAGTTGCCAGCTAAACCTACAATACCAATGACAGCTAACCAGCCATAATAGCCAAGCTTATCGGTTGTCGGCAGTTTATTTTTATGCCAAAGAATAATAAATAAAACCACGCTCGCTGTGATAAATCGATACCATACAATGGTCTGCGTATTCATGTTGGCGAGCACTTGTTTCAACGCAATAGGCAAAGTTCCCCAGGCTATTGCGGTGATTAATGCGAAGAGAAGGCCCACGACAGGTTGTTGTTTCATGATTATCTTCCTTTTACTTACGCCATATTTTGAAGTGCGGTCGTTTTTTGCCGTGTTTTACGTAGATTATTTTTTTAACTTACTCCACATTTTATCTTCCTGTCCGCGCCAGAGGCGTTGGATGTTTTCATGATGGCGATAGATGAGTAAACAGCAGACTAACGCCACAGGAAAAGTGAACTCGGGTTTGAACCACCAAACATAAAACGGCACGAATAGTGCAGTGATGACAGCACTGAGAGAAGAGTAGCCGCTGATCAAGAAAACTACTAGCCATGTGCCTAACATAGAAAAGAGAACGCCCCAAGCAATGGGCGCGATGGCACCGAAGGCAGTGGCAACGCCTTTTCCACCTTTAAACTTGAAGAAAATGGGGAAAATATGACCAAGGCAAGCACCGAGTGCCACCATGCCTAATTCAAATTGGGTTAAGCCAAGATAATAACCCAACCAAACGGGCAATGTTCCTTTTAACATATCGCAAAGTAATACGGCTAACGCTACCCAGCGACCACCGATGCGTAATACATTTGTTGCACCCGGATTATTTGAGCCCGATGTGCGAGGATCGGGTAAGCCGGCAAGTCGGCATAATAAAATTGCACTGGAAATGGAGCCGAGTAAGTAGCTCAATAGCATATAAAATAAGGCAAAAAGGCTCATGGAATTTCCTATGGCGTAGTAAAAAGAGTTCGTCTATTGTACCCAAAGTTGGTAGTATAAGCCCACAAAAATTTTGGTTACTCACGGTATAGAAAACCCATGCAAGATTTAATTTTTATTGAAGGTTTGACGGTATTTGCACAAATTGGTGTATATGACTGGGAACAGCAAATCAAACAAAAGCTGATTTTTGATGTCGAAATGGCGTGGGATACCCGCCAAGCTGCAGCGGCGGATGATGTACAATTAACGCTTAATTATGCGCAAATCAGTGAATTTATTATTGATTATGTAGCGTCTAAACCCTTTCTATTGATTGAACGGGTGGCCAATGAAGTAGCAGAGCAATTACAACAACGATTTAGAATAACGTGGCTTCGGCTTAAATTAAGCAAACCGAAAGCGGTAGCACAAGCAAATAACGTTGGCGTGATCATTGAACGACGTTTATAACAAACAAGATCAAGAGAAATATCATTTGAAAGGTTTATTTTTACGTATTGTTGCAGGCTTATGCTTATTACTTTGGGCGATTGATATGGTATTTCCGTGGCAACATATCATGCACTCGGAAGAAAACCCTTATCAAGCAATTCAAGAACGCGGCAAATTAGTGGTTGGTACGATTAATCACCCCATCTCTTATTTTATTAATGGAGAGGGGGAATCCGGCTTGGAATATGAATTAAGCAAAGCCTTTGCTAGCTATTTAAACGTAGAGCTTGAAATGCGGTCAATGGAGAGTACTGACACGCTATTTGATGCGTTAGATGAACATAAAATTGATATTGCCGCGGCGAATCTTTTCTATCAAACAGATAAGACGGAGCATTTCCAGCTAGGCCCTTCTTATTATTCCGCCTCTTGGCAACTGGCGTATCGCAAAGGCGAAAATCGACCTCGTTCTTTGGCGCAAATTAATGACACATTGGTGATTCCTGAAAGCTCCGAATTAGTGCAAATTTTAAAAGATGCCCAACTTAAGCATCCGAAACTCCGTTGGCGGGTAGATAAAAAACTCACACAGGAAGAATTATTATTACAAGTGGCAGAAGGTAAAATTGCGTACACCCTTGCCAATTCTTTGGATATTTCTGCAACCCAACAAATCAAACCGCAAATTGCGGTGGCATTTGATTTAACAGATGAAATGAGCGTACATTGGTATTTATCCAATAATTCGTCTAACGAATTGCAATCAGCCTTGCTGGATTTCATGAATACCGCGATTGATTCAGGATTAATTGCCAATATTGAAGAGAAATATTTTAATCATTTTCGCCAGTTTGATTACGTGGATACCAAATCCTATTTGAATTCTATTGAAGCGATTCTTCCGAAATTTGAACCGCTCTTTACGAAACATAAAGGCAATTTAGATTGGCGTTTATTGGCCGCTATCGCCTATCAAGAATCTCACTGGAACCCTGATGCCACGTCACCCACAGGCGTACGTGGTATGATGATGCTGACCAAAGATACTGCCGAACGCATGAAAATCACTGATCGTACCGATCCCGAACAAAGCATCAAAGCCGGTTCTGAATATTTACATTGGTTGATTGAACAGATCCCCGACAGTATCAACAATGACGATCGTATTTGGTTTGCTTTAGCGGCTTATAATATGGGTCTAGGGCATTTATTGGATGCACGCCGCTTAACCAAAAGTTTAGGAGGGAATGCAGACAATTGGCTGGATGTGAAAAAGAACTTACCGCTATTGGCGGAAAAGCGTTACTATACCAACCTAAAATATGGCTATGCTCGAGGTTATGAAGCCGTTCAATATGTCGAAAATATTCGTCGCTATATGAATAGCATTATGAATTATTACCGTGTGCAACAAAATCAAAGTGATAAAAACGAAGACGTAAATAACAATTCAAGCACCGATTCGCCTGCAGAGGAAAATGATCATGAACAAGAGAAAACACTTAAAACCGAGTAAAAAGAAATTTTTCCACCAACAACAAGCACGTGCTTTACGCTTAAAACATTTAAAGCAGCGCAAAGCCAAATTATTTGCCCGTCATGCCTTGCAATTTGTGGTACAAGAAATGTAGTTCACTTCCCTCTGTTCTTGCATAGGGATTCGATGTGAGGAGATGGGGGATGTTTGATACCTATGGGCGAATGTCATTAACTTTTTCTAAGTGCGGTGAAAATTTACAATGTTTTTTAACCGCACTTTATTATTTTATCAGCGTAACGACTTCTTGGGTTAATCGATTGATTTCTGACCAATTTTTCGCGTTAATTAGTGTTTTTTCAACAAACCAAGATCCACCACAGGCCACTACATTTGGAATGGCTAAATAATCTTGAATATTTTGCAACCCAATTCCCCCTGTTGGCATCATTTTTAATTGCGCGTAAGGGCCTAATAACGCTTTAATCATTTTCACACCACCGGAAGCTTCCGCCGGAAAGAATTTTACTGTATCAATGCCTAATTCTAAGGTTGCTTCAATCGCCATCGGATTATTCACGCCCGGTATAATCGGTAAACCTAGGTCTTGGCATAATTGCACAATTTTAGGGTTAAACCCCGGCGTCACGACAACATCTGCACCGGCATTTTTCGCTTGAAAAACTTGGTCGGCGGTTAAAACCGTCCCTGCCGCAATCAGAAAATCAGGTCGCTGTTGGCGCAACAAGCGAATCGCCTCTCCAGCCGCCGGAGAACGAAACGTAATCTCCGCTACCGACAACCCATTTTGTGCCAGCGTATCTGCCAACGGTAAAATATCCCCGGCATGATCCAATGCGATAACCGGGACGACTTTCAGTCGCTGAAGTTGTGTTGTGATTGTCGCTAGAGTCAGCATAGTGTCTCCTTTTAATGTGGGAACCCTACAAATAAATTATTTCGCTTCAATCCCTTCAAATTCCCGAATTTTATTCAATGCTTCGGTTAAATCAGAGGTGAACGTAATTTTTTGGATTTCAGGCAGTGAACCGGATTTAACAATCGTGCGTAGTGGCTGGAACTGCATGTTACACATATAAAGTTGTTGGTGAGGCAACATGTGTTGCACAAAGCGTGTGAGTGCATGAATTCCCCCGGCATCCAGTACGGTCACCGCATCGCATTGTAAAACAATATGTTTGATTTCGTGATCGGTGTGGACGGTTTTCTCGTGCAAGTCGGCGAAGAGATTATCCGCCGCCGCAAAAAAGAGCGGTCCGCTAATACGATAAATTAATACATCATCCAAATCTTCCGGCACTGCAATACTAATGGATTTGGTCATTTCGGCGATAGTGCGGATAAACAGCAGACTAGCCAATAACACGCCCACAGAAATGGCAATGACCATGTCGAATAAGACCGTGAGGATTAAGCAAACCAGTAATACGGCAATTTCGTTACGTCCGGAACGACGGATAAGCTGAATAATTTTTGGTAAATCCGCCATGTTCCAAGCTACAACCAACAAGAGCGCGGCCATCGAAGATAGCGGTAAATAAGACAGTGCAGGCGCAAAAAACAATAAGGCAAACAACACTAATAAAGCGTGCACAACACTTGAAATTGGTGATACGCCGCCGGATTTAACGTTTGCCGCAGAACGCGCGATGGCTGCGGTGGCTGTGATTCCGCCAAAAAATGGAGAGGCGATGTTGCCAAGACCTTGCGCTAATAGTTCGTTATTGGAATGGTGTTTGGTGTCGGTCATATTGTCTAAAATGACGGCACACAATAATGATTCGATTGCGCCCAAGACCGCCATGGAAAATGCCGCCGGCAATAGGCGTTGAATGGTGTCAAAATTCCAGTTAATTAAGTTACCTTGTGGATCAGGAATATTCCATGGCAAGGAAAATTCAGGCAAAACATTCGGAATACCGTAGCCGGTCGTGCCATCGGAAAGTGTGTATTGGAATTGAGTACCGATGGTTGCGACAGAATAACCGAAGTGGGTCAGCAATAACGAGAGCAATGTCGCGAGAATCACCGCCGGCAAATGACCGGGAATAGACAGGCGTAGTTTATGCCATTGGGTTAAAACAATAAGCGTAATTATCCCTACGCCGGTATCTGCCCAATTGATACTTGGAAGTGCGGTCAAAATAACTTGCACTTTTTCAAGATAATGAGACGGCATTTGTTCAATGCTCAAACCAAGGAAATCTTTAATTTGTAGGGTGGCAATCACGATGCCGATGCCTGATGTAAAGCCGAGCGTGACAGGCAGCGGAATGTATTCGATAAGCCGCCCTAGGCGGAACAACGCCATCAATACCAAAATGACACCGGAAAGCAATGTAGCCATCAGCAGACCGCTTAAACCGAATTGCTGAGTAACAGGGAATAAAATCACCACAAAAGCGGCCGTTGGGCCGGAAATATTAAAGCGTGAACCTCCCGTTAATGCGATGATAATCCCCGCAACAATGGCGGTGTATAACCCGTGCTGCGGTGGTACGCCACTGGCAATGGCAAGTGCCATGGAAAGAGGAATGGCGATAATGCCAACGGTTAACCCGGCAATAATATCTTTGGTCAAATGACGGGAAGTATAGCCGTTTCTGAAACTGTCTTTTAATGCGCTGAAAGGTTTAACTGACAGAAAGGCATTTTTAGTAAGAAACCATTTTTTTAACATAATGAATAATAGCGGATAAAAAATTGAGTGGGATAATCCTGAATGGACGCTTATTTTACCCGATTATTGGTGAAATTTTTATCTTATGAACGACAAAATTACAAAAATACTTGACGAAACTCAATGAAATCCTTATAGTTCGCACGTCCTAATCACGGTGAGATGTCCGAGTGGTTGAAGGAGCACGCCTGGAAAGCGTGTATGTGGGAAACTGCATCGGGGGTTCGAATCCCCCTCTCACCGCCATTATTCAATTCAATAACGTTCGCCGACGTTCATTTTCTAACATAACTCCCTGTAAATTCAATTAGTTATTGTTTTTTAACGTTCCATACTGTTTATTTTTGATTGCTTTTATTCACGCGTTTTAGATCCCAATTTAACTCCCAGTAAATTTTTTCGAATTTTAGTGGGATCTAAAATGCTAATACTTCCTTTTAAATCATAGGGTTAAAAGAATATGAGCAAATTTGTTAAACCTTTGAGCGATACTACGTTGAAAAACCTCAAACCATTGGATAAAGAATATACAAAATCAGACAGTAAGGGCTTATATATTCGCGTTTTTCCTAATGGATCTAAAGTTTGGTATTTTGCCTATAAGTTTTTAAGAAAACATAAAAAAATTAGCCTTGGAAATTATCCTGATTTGTCGCTTTCTTATGCACGAGAAATGGCGCAGGAATACCGAAGACTACTCTTACGCAATATCGATCCTAATGTTTATCGCAAGGAACAAAATAAACCGCTTGAAGATATGATGACATTTGCCGATTTAGCGCGCTTATGGCGTGATAAGCGGTTAGCACAAGGTAAATTCAAAAGCGACACCATTAATGAGGCATTTAGACGCGTAGAATTGCATTTATTCCCTACTTTAGCATCCATTCTGATTACGGAAGCCAATTTAAAAACCTTTTCGCCAACACTGCTGCCACTCAAAAACTCAAATACGCTTTATAAGATTAATATTGCGTTGGGTCAGATTTTTCAGATGGCAGAGGATGAGGAATTGATCGTTAAGAATCCATTTCGGAAAGTTCATGATGAATTTAACTACATTCAATCGAAAAATCAGCCAACCATTAAACCTGAAGAATTGCCTACACTTTTCCGGGTATTGAATAACGCAAACGTGCAAAAACCGACGGCCCTTTTGATTGAATGGCAATTGTTAACGATTTTGCGCCCGGCTGAGGCTGTTCAAGTGGAATGGACGGATATTGATTGGAAAGCTAAAGCATTACATATCCCGGCGGAACGGATGAAAGGCGGTAAACGTCCGCATAGCGTCCCACTTTCTCCGCAAGCTTTAAATATCTTGGAGCAAATGAAGCAATACACTTTTAATCGGAAATATGTTTTTGCGACTTATTCCGCACCGTACAATAAACCTATGAGCACTCAGGCAGCGAATGTGGCGTTAAAACGTATGGGATTTAAAGGGTTGTTGGTTGCGCATGGTTTACGCTCCATTGCCAGTACTTATCTTCATGATCTTGATGTGTTTTCATCGGAGGCAATTGAGCTTTGTTTATCTCATGAAAATCGGGGTAAGGTTCGCGCCGCCTACGATAAATCAAAAAAATGGCGTTCTAGGCAGGAGATTATGAATGTTTGGGGCGATTACGTTGAAAAATGCAAAATAGAGGCGATTAAGTCCGCTCATATCCATTCATAGTATTTTGTAGAAACTGGATAATTTCCTGTTTATTCGTTTCGGGCAATTGGTTTAGAAGTGTTTTTAAAATTTCGTCTTTTTTTAGATCACTTGCCCGTGTTGAATGGCTAAATTCCATGTTTAAAACAAATTTATGCTTACAGTCTTCATTCTTGCAGGAACAATATAGGCGGCTTAGATCCTCATGAATTCGTTCTGTTCGATTTATCACACAATCACTTTTACAGATATTGCAATTTACTCTTAATACTCTCACTTTTCCCCCTTAACTGAAATAATTTTTTAATGAATTGCCTCACGTAAAATTAGAAAAAGCATTATAAATCAACAAACTATAGTTTATATCAATAAAATTCACTCATTCCTTAACTGAAAAACACTGAAAAAACGTGAAATTTTTACAGTTAAGAAAATGTAAAGATTTTAAGTTTATATTATTTAGATCAATAAGTTACATTAAATAAAGAGTGAAAATTAACTGAAAAATGATGAAAAATACCCCTAAAATCGGCGGGGGAGGAAGTGGATTTTACGTGACGTGAAATTTTACGCGGCGTCCCTTCTTTGATTGAACGATAAATATACAAAAATTCCTTTCATCGTGTCATAACGCCTATCACACTTTAACTTTAATGAATTCTCTCACACCTTCCACTAACATTTAGTAAATCAAATAAGATCTAATTTTACCTAATACAGTCTGATTTTCTAAGAGGCAATAAAATAATGCAGGAAAAACGTCTTTTAAGAATGGGAATCAACCCAAAAGCATTTAACGATTTTAAAAAAGATATTGAGCTATTAATGCTTCCGGATAAGGAAAAGAAAAAAATCATTATTCAAACATTGCGGAGAATGAAAGATATAACTAAAGATAAGACCTCCAATCAAATGACGCCAACCGGCTTAAGATGGAAACCTAGAAAGCATGGCAATTATAAAATGTTAAGGAGTATTGCTAAAAAGTTAAGTGTTGAAGGTGATAACAAAAAGGGGCGGTTATATTTTAAGCTTAATAAAACGGCACGTATAGCCGCTGAACATCAATACGGATTAGATAACCATTTTAATGTTAGTGATTTTAAAGATAGGAGGGCAAATTCAGAACCGTGCACTAGCAGACAGGCAAAAAAATTAAAAGATTTAGGTTATCGTATTCCAGTTGGAAGAACTAAAACAGGTAGAACTAAATGGAAAAATGCGACAATCAAAGAAATTAAGAGCAAACTCACCATAGATCAAGCTGGTGTAATCATTAGAAAAATGATGAATACCGGGAAAGGTAGAGGGCTAAAATCTTGGATTATTCCAACCACAAAAAGACCGTTTTTAGATGAAAGACAAACTATTAACGCGGAAATTATGCGAAATATTGTATTAGAAGTTATAGGGAAAGAATGACGGAATCTAAACAAGAACGCTTTATAAGACTTGATGAGGTTATGAGCCGAACAGGGCTAAAACGCGCGAATATTTACCTAAGAATGAAAAATGGAACATTCCCTAAAAATATTTCTATCGGCGCAAAAAATGTCGTATGGCTGGAAAGTGAAATAATGGAATGGATGCAGGAAAAAATCAACCAACGAAACCAAACGGAGTAAAAAATGTTTTTGAAAGACACAGAACAGAATCACGCATTAGAAGCACTTAAAGCACGTGCAGGAACTGTGTTGAGTGAGTTTAATGCAATTCAGGATAACTTACTGACTATTACAAATAACCTTGACCGCAATAAAAAAATGATTGCGGCCTTAGAGGCGGAGAATAACGAGTTACAAAGCAATATTGATAATATGACGTCAACCAGTGACGGGGAAATTGATTTTTCTCACTTTGATGAATATTCAGACAAAATCAATTCAAATAGCCGAAAAATTGCAGCAATTAGACGAGCCGTAGAGAAAACAGAAATAAACAAAGAATTGATTATTCTCACGGATTATCACAACAAAGCAGAAGAATTAAAACATTGTTATATTCGTTTCTTTGATATGTATTTCGAGGCTTATCTTAATGAATTAAGTGAGGATGTGATACCACCTTTCAACCTCCTATTCAAAATCTTTAGAAATTCCTCACAGAGTAACGAATCCGTAAATATAACAAGTGCGTTAGATATTCGGGAGCAATTTCTCAGTATTGTTTCGACAAAGCTGAAAGATAAACTGACCGATATTCCGGCAACAAAACTGAATATTGAGGGCTATCATATTGCATTTGGCCATAGTTATTCAGCTACAATGCAACGCCAAAACCGAATTACAGAGTTAACTCAATTAGCAAAGAAAGGAGAATAAACCAGGGTGACTTTGCCGGGGCATTGGAGGCAATGGGAAAATAAATGTTGATACAAACCAGCCGGGTAAAAAACCGGCTATTTTTTTGCCTGAAATAGACAGTGTTAGAAGATAATATACAGTATTGGAAAACGTCGTAAAGGCTGTATAATAACTGTATAAATACACACTATAAGGACTCATTTTATGAATGATGCGCAATTTGATTGTAACGTTTTGCCAGTCAGTTACTTAATGGAAGAATACGAAAAATGTTACAATAAAAAGCTTGATTTAGAAAAATTGTTGTTATTATTTTATGAACATTATGATGTAGCATTATTTGTTCATTTTTCATTTTCTAACAATTTGCTTTCAATGGGCAAAGGAATAAAACCTATTCATAAGGATAATTTTGATTTTTATCTTTCATGCTGTGATATTTCTGGAAAGTTTGGATATTTATATCCTGAAGAGTCAAATGATTATAAAAATGTAGATACAGAGTATACAAATAAAATATGTAATATTGATGAGTTTAATCTAAAAGGAGTTATTAAATTTTCATATTATGAAAATTATTTCACATCAAGAAATACAGAAAATTTTGTTTTACGAGAGATAACAGATTTTTCAGGTTACTTCAATTTTTTTGGAAATGGCGGATTAAAGCTTAACAAGGAAAATCTGACGTTATCAAATTTTAGAAATAAATTCACAATGAAATATGATTTAGTAGATTGTAAATTTTGCCCAGATGATTGTGTTCTTGAATATTATATTTCAAAGATGGAAGTAACTTTTAATGATGGTATTTTAAATGATCTAACCTTAGATTTTGTAAATGATGTTTACATTCAGAAAGAAAAAATTGATTTTATTCTTAGAAATGTTGATGACTACGTCCAAGAATCTACAAAAATAAAGCAGAAAAAAGAAAAAGATCAAGAAGACATATATAAAGCGTATTTAAAAATCAAAGAGGAAAATAAGAAACTAAAGAG
>NZ_CABFLM010000076.1 GCF_901873365.1 uncultured Aggregatibacter sp. | reverse complement strand
GTTCTATATCACTAAATATAATTATTATAAAAACATTATCTTTAAGTTAGATATTGATATTCCTGCTATTGAAAAAACAGGATTTTTCAATAATTACAAACTCGATTTATTCGATCTTGATCTTAGCTATTTCACAAAAAATGAGCGTGAAGCCCTTATTATCAGCGATCATTTATTTCGTAATATTTCTAATATTAATAAGAATATGATTTTCAAACAAATCAAACGCGAAGAAAGTCACTGGGTGTATAAACTTAGTATGCCTGCATATCATGCGGATCGCGATTGCCCTAATTTAGCAAAAGAATTCAATAACATCCGAATTCCATCTTCTCTTAACCCGACACAAGCCAAAGAATATCGTCAATTTTTTATTGATAATAAGGATCGTTATGGTAATACAGCCGGTCTTATTGAACCGAGAGTTTTCGCACGTAAGTTAAAAGAGAAATTTAACTTAAACGAAGATCTTGATGAATTGCTAGAAAATCACATTTTACCGGAAATCCGTGAAAATAGCGGTGTGGAGTGTATAAACATCACCCTTGAACAGTTTATTGATGAAATCAATGAACTCATTAATATTTTTAAAAATTTCATTCGCGAAGAACAGGTTTCAGCCTCGTTCTCCGCAGGGCTTGATCCATATATCGGCTTTTATCACGCCCCTGATTTTGGTCGAGAATCCCTTGCCTGTGATCTGATTGAACCGTTACGCCCTTTAATTGATAACTGGTGTTTAGGCTTATTTCGCCAAAACATTTTACGCGAAGAGTCTTTTTCTACCACACAAGAAGGCTGCTTTTTAGGGAAAGCAGGGCGTGTACAATTTTATAAAAGCTATGAAAGTGCGGTCGGAAATTGGCGCAAAATGCTCACAGAGAACAGTTTAGACATTGTTAATCTCATTAAACAGGCTGATTTTATCAGCTCACCACAACGCCGTGAAAGTGAATGGCAAACCTTTTCCGACCTCAATGAAAAACAATGGCAAGGCTTGCTAGGACGCTATTATTTTAATCAACAAACCATGCTACAAGACGTGATTTTCCAATTTTAGGAGAAAAATATGCAATACCTTATTGGTTACGACATTGCCGACCCCAAACGTCTCCAGCGTATTCATCGCCGCATGACCAAATATGCCACCCCAATTCAATACAGTATTTTCTTATTTGAAGGTTCAGAAAAATTGTTAACACAATGCTTAACGGAGGTTATGCAGATTTTCCATAAAAAAGAAGATGATCTCCGAATTTACACCTTACCCCATAACTGCTCCCAATGGCGCTTAGGGAAAGCGAGCCTGCCCCAAGGCATTATTTGGACAGCATTACCCATCAGTTTAACGTTATAACAGAGGTGAAAATGTGAAGAAACTGAGGTAAAATAGCGCGCAAAAATCATATAAAAAAACATCATTTTTTATCACCGCACTTTGAACAAAGATAAAAAAAGAAAATGGATAAAATCGTTCAATATTTAATCAAATCCATACCTTACTTTTCGCATGAGGGAAAAAATTGGGAACCGATCTTCTCAAGCCTTATCCAGCAAGGCACCAAACCACCCCTACAGTCGAAAGACACCGCCCTGTTCTAAAGGGATTGAAACTTAAACGCATCTTTATCAAAGGATCCTTTACCATTTTGTCGAAAGACCCCGCCCTGCTCCAAAGGGATTGAAACGACTTGGAGGGACAGCACTCTACCAACTGAGCTACGTGTCGAAAGACCCTGCCCTGCTCTAAAGGAATTGAGACTTGGATTAAATTAGCTTCTGCTTCGGCAATAGGGTCGAAAGACACCGCCCTATTCTAAAGGGATTGAAACACAGTACGGGTGTTCATGATACGTGTTAATTCGTTAGGTCGAAAGACCCTGCCCTGTTCTAAAGGGATTGAGACGAACTAAACGATTCCATCGTGCAATTTTCATTGTCGAAAGACCCTGCCCTGTTCTAAAGGGATTGAGACTCATAATCTTTAAAATGGAGTGCCATAGGTAAAACTGTCGAAAGACCCTGCCCTGTTCTAAAGGGATTGAGACGTCTCTCTTTAATACTTGCTAAGAATTCATCTTCGTCGAAAGACCCTGCCCTGTCCTAAAGGGATTGAGACTGTAATACCACGTTCAACTTGCAACAAGTCAGCAATGTCGAAAGACCCTGCCCTGTTCCAAAGGGATTGAAACAACCTTTCGCCCCGTAAATATCAACGCCTTCAGTCGAAAGACCCTGCCCTGCTCCAAAGGGATTGAAACTGACCTTCATAATAGGTACGGTATACATCATTACCGTCGAAAGACCTTGCCCTGTTCCAAAGGGATTGAAACAACACTGACCGACTTAATGCGGCGATAAAAAATCTGTCGAAAGACCTTGCCCTATCTCAAAGGGATTGAAACGAATATGGGATATTGATATTAATTTCGTTCATTTGTCGAAAGCCCCCGCCCTGCTCCAAAGGGATTGAGACTAACTTCATCGGTCCGAATTGATAATGCACTTTAGGTCGAAAGACCCCGCCCCTGTTCCAAAGGGATTGAGACTTTTTACGCTCAGGGCTTAACTTGCTATAGCTTAGTCGAAAGACCTTGCCCTGTTCTAAAGGGATTGAGACTTATGCTTATAACCGTCCCCGTTGACCCATTCCATGTCGAAAGACCCTGCCCTGTTCTAAAGGGATTGAAACGCATAAAAGCGTCCTTGTAATTCACGTGGATCAGTCGAAAGACCCTGCCCTGAGCTAAAGGGATTGAAGTATTTAAAGTGAAATTGGGTGAGAATCCGCAAGAGTATGTAACACCTAAAAAACCGGTAATACGAAACGTTGAACTTCAAATTGAGCAGTAGGATGGTAAGTATAAAGGGGAGGAGAGTAACCTCCCTTTTTATACTGGTTTTAGACTATTTAATCGCACAGCCTTATTAAGGTTTATATAAAAGGACTTGCACTACAAACAAATAAAACCTATGCTAAGGCATATAACATCAACTGCCTGGAGGAAATTATGGAAGAGCGTATTGCCAGTCTTTTTAAAAATGGGCGAAGTCAAGCCGTAAGATTACCTGTCGATTTTGAATTTGATGCGAAAAAAATTTATGTACGAAAAGAACCGAATGGGGATGTTGTTTTATCAATGCGATCAAAACAACAGGCCTCGTGGGATAAAATGTGGGCGGCCTTAGATAGCTTAGATAAAATGAATAGTCACGATTTTCTCACTTCGGAAGAACGTAATCAGGAGGTTTTTTCTCGTGATATTTTTGATGGAATTCCCTTATGATGTATATGCTTGATACAAATACTGTGAGTGATATTGTACGCAAAGATATCGGTGTACTTAGACATCTTAAATCAATTTCACCCAATAATATTTGTATTTCAGGGATTACGGCGGCAGAAATTATTTATGGGTTAGAAAAACGTCAAAGCACCAAATTAAATCAAATCATGCTTCCGTTTTTAGAGGCCGTGACCATTTATGATTGGCATTATTCCGTTGCATGTTGTCATGGTAAGTTAAGAGCGCAAATGGAGAAACAAGGCTTTATTATGGGAACGTTAGATCTCATGATAGCCGCACACGCTCTTACTGAGAATTGCACGCTAGTAACGAGCGATAAAGCATTTAATATGGTACCGGAGCTGATTATTCAAAATTGGCGAGAAAGTATTTAATATTCTACTGCTTAAAACCGGAGAGTCATAATGGATGCGCAACGATTTGGTTATTCCGTTGGCCAATTTTTTAAGAAAATTGACCGCACTTTTGACAATATCTCCACTTTTATAAGACTCTCGATTACCATTAGTAAATGAGGATGCTATATTCCTCAAATAAAATCCCGCCCAAGTCATCGCGCCAAACCACAAGCTCGGCAAAATAAGAAATAAGCTACCCTGCTTCAAAGGGATAGAGACTCCGCAGATGTGTTTGATTGTGTATTTAGACATTTGTCGAAAGACCTCGTCCTGTTCTAAAGGGATTGAGGCTAAAAAAATCACGACAGCAAGCGTAAACAACCATCGAAAGACCTTGCCCTGTTCCAAAGGGATTGAGACAAGTCATCGGGGATAACGTTGTCAGTTAATAGCGGTCGAAAGACCCCGCCCTGTTCTAAAGGGATTGAGACACGATCTTGTGCTTTGTTATAAAGTTGCATACCGTCGAAAGACCCCGCCCTGCTCTAAAGGGATTGAGACGGATAAATTTCACCATTCTTACCGAATGCAATAATGTCGAAAGACACCGCCCTGTTCTAAAGGGATTGAGACTTATGCTTATAACCGTCCCCGTTGACCCATTCCATGTCGAAAGACACCGCCCTACTCCAAAGGGATTGAGACATATTATTCAGGGGTGTATTGCAAGAGGATTTGTCGAAAGACCCTGCCCTGCTCCAAAGGGATTGAGACTTATTTCAAATTTTGTCATGGGTAGCTTATTTCTTGTTTTGCCGAGCTTGTGGTTTGGAGCAATGACTTGGGCGGGATTTAATTTGGGGAATATGGCATCCTCATTTACTAATGGTACTCGAGCGTCTTATGAAGGTGGTTCACAAGGTGGGGATGTTGCCAAAAGTGCAGGTAAGGCCTTTATGGATGGGCTAGATAAATCGTAAAATAAAAAAGTAGAAGTTAGTTAAAATATTAATAACGACTTCTACTTTGTTAAAATTTTTCACCGAAGAAAGCTTCTGAATCTAGGTTATCAAACATAGTTGCATCTTCATCAAAATAGCTAATATCTTGATTTAAGGCTTGTATATTTGATAGTTTAATTTCATTAAGAATACTAGATTCATCCTCTATCTTGTTTTCATCTTGGACAAAATAATCTACGTTGTCAGGTGCTTTTGCTTTATAAGCGATAATACCAACCCAAATCGGACTCACCGCAAGTGCAGCAGCCGTTATAATGGCTTTACGAGGCTTTTCTGGGAGAAACGATAATGTGCGGTCAATTTTCTTAAAAAATCGACCAACAGTATGTCCGAATTTTTCTGCATCGCTCATCATTTTCTCCTGTATCCATCAACGTATCCATACGTTTCAGTATACTCTCATTTATCATTTTGCGAAACATTTGCATAAAATTGACTTGTAATGCGTAATGGAACCGATTTTGAGTGATTTGATGTTAGATATGGCAAAAAAAGTGGCATTACAATTTAAATTTAGGATCGAATAGTATTATCTTGAAGTACATGGATAGAGGGAACTCGGTTGGAAATTTCACCCCACCAAGAAATATCAATAGGTGGAATGGCTCCCTCGTTTTCTGCAAATTTTAAGCATTCAATTAAGGTTGTTAGTGATAAACTGAACTTATGATGCTTGTCATGCATGGCAAAATAAATCGGCTCATCACAATCTAGACAATCTGGATCTGTGCATCTATGTTCTTTCTTTTCAAATTCCGCTGGATTTGAAAGGTATTCATCATTTTCCATCTTTTGTTCCATTTATGTCGCTTCTCGTTGTTTATTACAACTGCCACTGTAATTGAGCAATACGACAAAAAACAGATTTAATTATATTTAATTTAGGTACAAAAAAAGCGGAATAACACCGCTTTTTAAAATCACTGTTAAATAAATTATAAGACTCAAAGAATCCATTGTCATAATTTTGTGAGGCTTATAGAATAATAAGAAAAATGGGAGGCTATTTACCTCCCATGTTATATGCGTCAGCAATCTTACTATTTACTGCAAGGTTTGTAAGATTCGAGTTGAATCAATACATCTGTTTTATGATCTGCTGTGTGTGCACCAAATAATGACCCGGTGGCTAACATACAACCAGCTGGCAACTTTTCTCCGCCCCAGACTACTTGAAGTTTTTTAGCACCGTTAAAAGTAGCATAAATCCCGTCAGAGCCAGCTCCGGCAACTGCGGTAATCGGTGCTGGGAGATACAACATCGGATAGCCTTTTTCTACCTTTAATGTGCCCTCAAGTGTCACCGGTGTATCATAGTTAACCGATGAAGGATTTGCAGCAGATACATAACCCGCACTGACTAATAATGATACGGCGGTTAATAGAACTTTACATTTCATCATAAATGCTCCTATTGTGTGGTTGTTTTGCCTTCTTTCCAACCTTCATGTTGTCTGATGGCATTGACTACGCGGCCAAGCTCTGCGTCAGATAATGTACTCATCTTACGCGTGCTGTCAAGACCTGTTTGTTTACGAATAGCAGCTTGGTAGGCCGCGGTATTGTTTTCACTTGGCGGAGCGTAGCGGGCAATGGCATCGGCTATCGACAAGTTTTTATAGTTTTGGGTGCGCATGAGTGCACCTACGGCGCGTGCACCGGTTTCGGCATCTGGGAATATAGCAAATCCGCCTGGGCCGACGCCGATAGCGCCGAGGGATTTAGCGAATTCACCGGCTCGAATATTACCTGGATTATTATTTCTCCATGCAAGTGATCCTCCTTCCCGGCGAACTAACTTACCATCTGGGGTTCGATATACGATAGCCCGACCATCAGCGTATGCGTCCTTAGATTCGTATTTTTTCAGGCTAGCGCTGCCACTGCCTCCGGAGCCTGTACCGGATGTTCCACCGGTTCCGGTATAAGAAAAGGAATTGGATACCTGAGGTAGTTGGAGCGTAATGTTGTTATGTGGAATAGTAATATCGTCTGCATTCATCGTTTCAGCAGATGTATCATTAAGACCATTGGCTAAGTCACTGATACGTTTATCTACGTTGTCACGTGCAACATTGGATGCGCCGGCATTATATTCACGCAACTCCTTATTTTGTAAAATGGCTACAGCCGAGTTACCGGTGAGGGACTTCTGTAACTCAATTTCCATTTTTATTTGTTCAATCTCCCTAATCAATTAGGATAAGTACTTTTTCTAATTCATCTTGTGCATCTTTATTGTCGAAAGACCCCGCCCTGTTCTAAAGGGATTGAAACTGGATTTTAGCCTTCAAGAAATTAAAGAAATGACGTCGAAAGACCGCGCCCTGCTCCAAAGGGATTCTCCATCAATCACCAAAGTGCGGTGCATTTTTTAAATAAATTACACCTATCAAATCTAAAAAATTAATCGGCAAGACTAAATTTTTCATTTTTTCTCTTGAAATCTCTCAAAACGATCTTATTTAAATTTGGCGAACAAATGTTCAACAGAACATCCATGGAACGAAGAAGGAAAGACTATGAATATTGAAAAATTTACCACTAAATTCCAACAAGCCATTGCTGAAGCGCAATCTTTAGCGATTGGCAAGGATAATCAATTTATTGAACCGGTGCATTTATTGAGTGCCTTGTTAAATCAACAAGACGGTTCAGTGGCGCCGATTCTAACCGCAAGCGGTGTGAATGTTGCCGTGCTGCGTAACGAACTCAACAATGAACTTGCCAAACTTCCGCAAGTGTCTGGCAATGGCGGTGATGTACAACTTTCCCGTCAGTTGCTTAACCTTTTGAATTTATGCGATAAATTGGCACAACAACGGCAGGATAAATTTATTTCCTCCGAACTCTTTTTACTTGCTGCCTTAGAAGAAAAAGGCGCCGTCAGTGAGATACTGAAAAAGTGCGGTGCGAAAAAAGACCAAATTTTACAAGCCATCGATCATATTCGTGGAGGACAAAACGTGAATGACCAAAATGCGGAAGAAAGCCGCCAAGCCTTAGAAAAATATACTATCGACTTAACCGCTCGTGCGGAAAGTGGCAAATTGGATCCGGTGATTGGGCGTGATGAAGAAATTCGCCGCACCATTCAAGTGTTACAACGCCGCACCAAAAACAACCCGGTGCTTATCGGTGAACCGGGCGTAGGTAAAACCGCCATTGTAGAAGGGTTGGCGCAACGTATTGTGAACGGCGAAGTGCCGGAGGGCTTGAAAAATAAACGCGTACTTTCACTTGATATGGGCGCGTTAATCGCCGGAGCAAAATATCGCGGTGAATTTGAAGAACGCTTGAAAGCCGTCTTGAAAGAATTAGCGCAGGAAGAAGGCCGCGTCATTTTATTCATTGATGAAATTCACACCATGGTGGGCGCGGGTAAAACCGATGGCGCGATGGATGCCGGCAACTTGTTAAAACCAAGTTTGGCACGTGGTGAATTGCATTGTGTAGGCGCGACCACATTAGACGAATACCGCCAATACATTGAAAAAGACGCCGCACTTGAACGTCGTTTCCAAAAAGTGTTTGTGGATGAACCGAGCGTGGAAGATACCATTGCTATTTTACGTGGTTTAAAAGAGCGTTATGAAATCCACCACCATGTACAAATTACTGACCCGGCTATTGTGGCGGCGGCAACCTTGTCCCATCGTTACATTTCCGATCGTCAGTTGCCGGATAAAGCCATCGACTTAATCGATGAAGCCGCATCCAGCATTCGGATGGAAATTGACTCCAAACCACAGCCGTTAGATCGCTTAGATCGCCGTATTATCCAACTCAAATTGGAACAACAGGCGTTACAAAAAGAAGATGACGATGCCAGCCGCAAACGCTTGGAAATGTTAGAAAAAGAATTGGCGGAAAAAGAGCGGGAATATGCTGAATTAGAAGAGGTGTGGAAATCCGAAAAAGCCGCCCTTTCCGGTGCGCAACACATTAAAGCGGAATTGGAAAACGCCCGTACCCAAATGGAACAAGCTCGTCGTGCAGGCGATTTAAATAAAATGTCCGAATTGCAATATGGTGTGATTCCATCGCTGGAAAAACAATTAGCGCAGGCGGAAGCTGGCGAAGGCAAGGAAATGAGCCTATTACGCTACCGCGTGACCGATGAGGAAATTGCTGAAGTGCTTTCCCGTGCCACCGGCATTCCGGTCTCCAAAATGATGGAAGGCGAAAAAGAAAAACTCTTGCGCATGGAAGAAGAATTGCACAAACGGGTTATCGGGCAAAACGAAGCGGTGGATGCTGTGGCGAACGCCATTCGTCGTAGCCGTGCCGGTCTTTCCGATCCAAATCGCCCGATTGGTTCCTTCTTGTTCTTAGGGCCAACCGGCGTAGGTAAAACCGAATTGTGCAAAACCTTGGCGAAATTCCTATTCGATAGCGAAGATGCCATGGTGCGTATCGATATGTCCGAATTCATGGAAAAACACAGCGTGTCCCGTTTGGTCGGTGCACCTCCGGGCTATGTGGGCTATGAAGAAGGTGGTTATTTAACCGAGGCTGTGCGTCGTCGTCCGTATTCCGTGATTTTGCTCGACGAAGTGGAAAAAGCGCACCACGATGTATTCAACATCTTGTTGCAAGTGTTGGATGACGGCCGTTTAACCGACGGACAAGGCAGAACCGTGGATTTCCGCAATACGGTGGTGATTATGACGTCTAACTTAGGCTCTGATTTGATTCAAGGCAACCAAGAAGAAAGCTACGATGACATGAAAGCATTGGTGATGTCTGTGGTAAGCCAACATTTCCGTCCGGAATTTATTAACCGGATTGACGAAACCGTGGTGTTCCATCCGTTGAATAAAGACAATATTCGCGCCATTGCGGAAATTCAGTTAAAACGCTTAATCAACCGCATGGAAAGCCGTGGCTATGTGTTGCACTTTACGGATGCGACACTCGATTTCATCAGCGAAATCGGTTATGACCCGATTTATGGTGCGCGTCCGTTAAAACGTGCGATTCAACAAGAAATTGAGAACCCGTTAGCACAACAAATCCTTTCCGGTAGTTTATTACCGGAAAAACCGATTAGCGTGGATTACGTTGACGGCAAAATTGTGGCAAAACAATAGTCACCCTAAATGCAAAAGTGCGGTTGATTTTTCAACCGCACTTTTTTTGTTTCTTCAATCTGTCTTTTTTAATTCTTTTAAAAAGGCAACAAGTATTGTCTTTTGTGGTGTCGTTAATTCCTGCCAATATCTATCTAGTTCATCATGATTCCATTCCGCCAACTCCATACAATCTGCAAAAAAGTAGCTAATCGGTGTTTTTAGAAAAGTAGCAATCGCGACTAAATGAGACATGTTGATTTTGTTTGTACCGCGTTCATAGCGGGAAAGTTGTGGTTGAGAAATATCGACATATTCAGACAGTTTTTCTGCTGTGTAACCCAGTTCTTTACGTTTTTGTTGGATGCGTTGTCCGACTGCGCGATCCACATCACTTGCGATTGGTTGAACCATAAATTCTTTTGCTATTTTATTCATCCATAGCATTATTTTTTATGATTTTTTGCATTGACTGAATATCTCAGTGAGCATATAATTTTATTAAATATGCGTATATCGCATATTTTGTTCAGTAGAATTTAGAATACTAACAGAGGTAATTTATGATTAGCCTAAAGAAAATAACCATTTTGTTTACTGGATTAGCTAGTGCTTCTCAAGCATTTGCTGATTGGGAATCTGCTAACTTAGAAGAAGAAATTCAAAGTAGCGGTATATATCGTACCTGCATATATGAAAGTATCTCAGGTTATAGATTTTCAATTCAGAACAAAGGATTTTGTCTAGGCATTGTCCAAGTAGATCCTGAAACAGGAAGAGTAAAAAAATATCTATGAGAACCTATAATCCAATACTAAGATTCATTTGTAATAATGAAGAAAAACATGCTCATATGATAGAAAGTATGGCTTCTAAAGGATACATTTTTCTAGAAACAAAAAAAGAATTGGTAAACAATCAAGATGTAAGAATAATCTTAGTCTTTTCTAAATTAGATCTTATAAATGATAAGTTGAATCAATTTAAATCTAAAATATCAGAAGATTTGGAGGATATTAAAGATTGCTTTTCAGATTATGAGATTAAATTAATTATCTAATAAATAGTAGATCAGAAATGGTCTGCTATTTTTTCTATCTCTCTTAAATTTTATTATAGCCAGCCAAAATCTGGCTATAAAAACCATACTCTATGCGTATGGAGCCAAATAGCTTAAGCGATGAACAGAAAAAAATCCTCGCTATATAATGGACAAGGCTAACAACCAAAATTCAACATATAGGACGATTATTTAACCCCTCGTAGCGTGATGCACGATCAAATTACGCACGGAAGGTTATTTAACGCTTTCGAGCATTCATGATTTCGTGCAACAAGTTGCACGCTACTATTCACTAAAATAGTGATATAAAAATAAATACGGTGACCAATTTTCACAAGCTCCTTGAGGGGTTTGTGAAGTATAGGCTTTTATAGGGGAGGCTAAAAACCGCACGTTTTACGTGCAGATTGTTTCAATAATAAAGTGGATTATTCCTCTTTTTTTAGAGGCTTTAATTTAATTGACAGTTGTAGTAATATACAGTCATTATTCATTAACATTGAGTTTATTCGTATAAATGATACTAACAATAATTGAAATCTCTCTAAAATTAGAAGGTGATATAATAAGGTTAAGAAAATGAAAATTAACGAAATAGTAG
>NZ_CABFLM010000075.1 GCF_901873365.1 uncultured Aggregatibacter sp. | reverse complement strand
TGCTTTGGGAATGTGCTGGTGTCGCCTTTTCTGCTGGGGTTTTGCGGCGAAAATAATGTGAATTTGGCGTTTTTTACGGAAAACGGTCGTTTCTTGGGGCGGCTTCATGGGCGGCAGAGTGGTAATGTACTGCTGCGTCGGGCGCAGTATCGGGTGTCAGAGCAAAACCCCGTGCCGATTGCGCGCAATATCATTGCGGCGAAGATTCAGGCGAGTAAGCGGGTGCTTCAGCGGCAGATTCGCAATTATGGTGAGAATGCAGCGATTCAAAGTGCGGTCGATTCTTTAAACATTTCGCTGCGGCAGTTGAAGGGCGCGACGGAGCTGGACGTGGCGCGCGGCATTGAGGGCGATGCGGCGGCGCGTTATTTCGGCGTATTCGGGCAGCTTTTGAGCGAAAAAAGCGGTTTTGCTTTTGACGGGCGCAACCGCCGTCCGCCTAGAGACGGGGTGAATGCACTGTTGTCGTTTGTGTACAGCATCTTGGGCAAGGACATCAGCGGCGCGCTGCAAGGCGTGGGGCTGGACCCGCAGGTGGGCTTTCTGCATGCCGACAGACCGGGGCGCGACAGTTTGGCGCAGGATATTTTGGAAGAATTCCGCGCGTGGTGGGTAGACAGGCTAGTGTTGTCGCTGATTAACCGCGGGCAAATCAAACCACAGGATTTTGTTACCGAGACAAGCGGCGCGGTAAGCCTGAAAGCCGATGCACGTAAGCTCTTGTTCCAAGCCTTGCAGGCGAAAAAACAGGAGAAAATCGTTCATCCGTTTTTGGGCGAAGAAGTGGAAATCGGGCTGCTGCCGTATATTCAGGCAATGCTTTTGGCGCGGCACTTGCGCGGAGATTTGGCGGAATATCCGCCGTTTTTGATGAGATAAGCCATGTTAATGCTGATTACTTATGATATTTCTTTTGACGACCCAAACGGGCAAGCACGATTGCGCCGTATCGCAAAACATTGCTTAGATTACGGCGTGCGGGCGCAATATTCGGTCTTTGAATGCGATATCACGCCTGACCAGTGGGTCATGTTGAAAAATAAACTGTTGGAAACCTACGACCCTAAATGTGACAGCCTGCGTTTTTATCATTTAGGTAGTAAATGGCGTAATAAAGTGGAGCATCATGGGGCAAAACCAGCAGTAGATGTATTTAAAGACGTGCTTGTCATTTAGTTCGGTAACCTGTTGTTCTCATTAAAACCCTGATGGGATAGCGATCTTTATTTTCTTTAACAATTTGGATGAATTAATCTATTTGTATAACGACGATGCGGCCGTTATACTGACTAAACTCCTTATTATAAAATCAGTTAGCGAAGTACAGTGTTTAACCTGCTGATTTTTCTTACTTTTTTATGTAGGGAGCAGCCGCCTCCGTGCGGCTGTGTGTTGAAACCCGCTCAACAGATTCCGCCAACTCACGCAATGCTGGCAGCCGCCTCCGCGCGGCTGTGTGTTGAAACATTGAGTACATGCAGGAGGATAAGGTGGATAACTGCAGCCGCCTTTGCGTGGCTGTGTGTTGAAACATCTACCATAATTTTTATGGTAGGTCGAATACGGCAGCCGCCTTCGCGCGGCTGTGTGTTGAAACACCATGCAAGAGTTAGTCGCTCGGATGGCGACAAGCAGCCACCTTCGCGTGGCTGTGTGTTGAAACTACTGCTTGAATAATGTCGTTGGAAATGCTGACGCAGCCGCCTTCGTGCGGCTTTGTGTTGAAATACGCCTATCATTTCGGCGTATAAATGGATTGGCGCCACTTTCTCGCGTTCTGTGAGCCATGTTTTCGTGCAACAAGTTGCACGCTATGAAGGATATTACATTTTCTAAGTCTTGCGTTGTCAGTTACGTTTAAACGTTTTAAAATCGCCTCATGTGAGTTCAAGGTTAGCGTTGAACTTGATCTTAAATGTGAATATTAAATTATCTGCCATGAGGTAACCTTTATGGATAAAGAGATTGATGTCCGTTGGATTGGTTGGGTGGTTGTGTTACTACCGTATGAAATCGGCTTATTGTTTATGTTGTTCGGTTCAGCGACATTGGTTCAGGTGCTGTTTTTCGGCACCTTGTTTTATGCCCTTCTGTGGGCAATCGTTGCTTTCTTCCGCAATCCTAAAGATGTCATACTGCTTTTGATTATCGGCTCAAAACTTTAAAAGTCGACCGCACTTTAAGATGCGCTGAGTACTGTATGACGAGTGTGATATTGTTGTGCGATTTATTGATGGATAATAGGGATAATGGCGCTGTATTTTAATTTTCTACGTAACATAAGATTTAACCGATAGCCTCTGATTTCCTTGATGTATTTTTTGCCATTAAATTTTAATGAACATATCACCGTTGTTGTAGTGTAGAGCAGGGGAGTCCTTAATCAAAAGGCCAAGTCCTGTATTAAACTTAGCCTTTAGATTAAATAGATTCTATTTGGGAGAATGAATTATTATTCTGCTATCGGGATAATTTTTGTAGCGTGGGAACCTTTGTCGCCGTGAATGACTTCAAATTGTACTTTTTGACCTGCTTTTAGAGAGCGGTAGCCTTCCATTTCAATAACAGAATAGTGTGCAAAAATATCGGTATCACTGCCTTCTGCAGAAATAAAGCCAAATCCTTTTGCATTATTAAACCATTTAACAACACCAACTTCCATAATTTACACCTCTTATGGTTTTAGTTCTTCTCGAACCACATTTACTTCAATAAGACATACAGCCCTATCACCTTAATTTGCTGGTGATCATCTTTAAATAAATTTACTGTGTATGCAATAAGAAAAGTTTCAAAATCAAACAGAGATCACAAAAATTCATAAAAATAATGTGCAAAAACCCTTCAGCTATTCTTCTTTGATGGCGAATTATTTGTGATTTTGTGTGTTTTTATTCTGTTCCCGTAATTGTTTTGCCACTAAGGCAATAGCTTCTCCGCTGCCAATGCCTTGCGCCATGAGTTCTTGAATTTTTTCAACGGCACGTTGTTGCTGTTCATGGGTGAGATTTAGCAAATCGTTGTCTAGCATTTTTGTCTTTCCTTTCATTTAAAAGTGCGGTGATTTTTTGCAATGTTTTTACCATTGAAAAGTCTGCATGAGATTTTGCCATTGCGCATCCAGTCCAGCTTGAATTGTCATCGGACGTTGAGTCAATGGATGAACAAAGGTTAATTTTTCTGCGTGTAACAGTAAACGGGCGCAGCCGGTGTGTTCCATTAATGCACGATTTTGATGCAAATCGCCATATTGTGTATCCCCTAAAATTGGGTGAAAAATATGTTTCATGTGACGACGCAACTGATGCTTACGTCCGGTTTGCGGAATTAAACGCACAAGAGAATAACGGGAAGTGGCATAACGCCCTACACCGTAAGGCATTTCCACGGTCTGCAATCCTTCGTAAAAAGTGAGCGCACTTTGTGGCGCTTTATCCGCTTGGGAGAATTTATCGGCAATTTTATCTAACTGAACCTTGAGCGGATAATCAATTTCGCCATGCTCTGTCACATATCCTCTCACTACCGCGAGATACTGCTTTTCTATTTGTTTTTGCTCAAACTGTTGGCATAACATATTCGCTATTTCACTGTTTAAGGCAAACAGCAGAACGCCGGATGTTGGACGATCTAAGCGATGAATCGGATAAACGCGCTGCCCGATTTGATCGCGCAAAGTTTGCATCACAAATTGGGTCTCATGGCGATCAAGCCAGCTGCGATGTACCAACATGCCTGCCGGTTTATTGACGGCGACCAATACCTCATCTTGATATAAAATCTCTAACATGGTTGTTGCAGCAGCTTTTCAATTTCTATGATCGGGATTAATAATTCCGCTAAATAATCTTCTTCTTTCAATGCCTCTTCTAAATAAGGGCTAATCGCAATTTGGCTTGGCAAGGGCGCCTGACTTTCCAATAGGGCGTACATACGTGGAATAAAAATCCATTGCAGCCATTCTGTTGGGTGCATTGTATCCAGTGCAAAAGGTTGTTCGCTTAAAAAAGCCTCTGCGTTTGGCGGCATACTTTGCCATAATGCCAAACGTGTCATTGTATGCTGTAAATGTTGTAAATGTAATCGAGTTTGTTGATGCATAAAACACCTCATAAAATAAGCGCGTCATTGTAGAAGATTTCATGCTTTTGCGCCAGTTACACAAATTTCGTGTAAAATTTCACTTTTTATATTAACGTGATCCATTATGTATTTAATTGAAGCCTTCTTTTCTCTCCAGTCGAGTGATTTTTCATTGGAAAAACAAGCCCATTGCGTTAATCAAGTAATTGAACAATGGCGTTATAACGGACAGATTATTGGACGTGAAATTCCACAATTTCTTGCCGAGCAGGAAAATCAACAAGGCTTGGCAGTGCGTGTGACTTGTCCTGAGCAAACTTCATTATTAGCGGAATTTAACAATCAGCCGGTCACACAAGCCCTTCTAGAAGCAGAAAAGTGCGGTGTGTTTTTCGAGAGTTTTCAAATCGTTGCGGAAGATCTTAATTCTGACATGACCGCGACAGAAACGCCTTCTTGGCAATTGCTCTATACGACCTATTTGCAGTCTTGTTCCCCTTTACATAGCGGTGATACGTTGCAACCGATTCCATTATATAAACAGCTAAAAAACATACCGCACTTGGCAATGGATATGATCAAGTGGCAAGAAAATTGGCAGGCGTGTGATCAGTTGCAAATGAATGGTTCGGTGTTAGAACAAGAGGCCTTGGCGCAAATTAGCAATACGCAAACTCCATTGTTCAAACATGGCTATTACCTCGCTCAAGAAATCACTCGCCAAAGTGGTATTCCCACATACTATTATTTGTATCGAATCGGCGGAGAAAGCCGAGAAGCTGAGTTAGACTCCCATTGCCCCTTATGCAAACGGCCGTGGACGCTGGAGCAACCACTGTTTGACTTCTTATATTTTAAATGCGATCACTGCCGTCTTGTTTCCAATCTTTCATGGCACTGGCAATAACCCTCATCGTAACAGGAGGCTGAAATCATGGCTGAGCATACAATGAAAGATGAGAAAAAGTAGCCTTGGGAGTATCGATAAAGTTAAAATTTAAGCAATTAAATGCATTAAGGAATTTTTTGCTTGCAACAACGAGATAAATCCTTATAATCGGCATCCGTTCTCAACAAGAAAACTTATCAGTGTTGCCTGGGTGGCGAAATTGGTAGACGCAGCGGATTCAAAATCCGCCGTTGAATAAACGTGTCGGTTCGAGTCCGACCCTAGGCACCAATGATAAGTTTCTGAAGAATGACAAGCCGCTTTTGAAAGCGGCTTTTTTGTTATTTAAATAATGAGAAATCAATAACTTACAATCCTATTAAAATTCTCCCTCTTTAAAGATACTGTATATATTTACATTTTATTTACTGTTCATTTATGATCTGTTTAGATCATAAATGAAGTGAATTTGCACTAAAATTGCCTATTTATTTTAATAAATCTTTTAATCCGGCTTTCATGGCGGACATTTGGCTTTCGTATAGCGCTTTTTTCTCACGCTCATCAATCATATACATGATGGTTTCTGAGAGCGTCATTTTCATTTTGCGAGAATATTTGGATAAACGTAGCCAAACGGCATATTCCAAATCAATGGATTTTTTCTTGGTAGATTGTTTTTCAGCATTAAAAAAACGCTTTCTTCTGGCGCGGATGGCTTGATCGAGTTTTGTCACCAATTCTGGCGCTAAATGGGTTTTTATCCATTCTTCAATTTTTTGCGGATAGTTTTGGCAGCCGATGAGTTGTTTTACGATGTCTTCTTGTAAACTTTTTTCCGTGTAACGGGTGATGTTTTCCCCTTCACGGGCTTTTTTGGTTAAATAGACCCATTTCCAATGCGCTTCTTGATTTTCTAACTTTTGGTATTTCATTTTTCTATATGATTTTAGTGACGTGGTAACTGTGTAACTATACGCTTTTTGTGGCGGATTTTCCAGCAAATTTTCCTCGATACGCATAAATATGCGATAATGTTTGCCAAACAACCTTTAACTTAGAGAGTCGTCGTGTCTTCATCTTATAATACTTTACCTTGGCAGGAACTTCGTCCAACATTGAGCGTGACGGAAATCCCTTCACATTCTCAAGATTTTTTCGCATTACAACCCCGCGCAGAAAAAGCGATTCGTCATTTCATTAAAAATTCCCACCGCACTTTATTGGTGCTTAAAGCGGATGATCAGGCAGAATATGCGCTGTTATTGGAACAATTGATTCAATCAGAAAAGCCCGTGCCGGAGTTATGTGGTGTGCAATATGTGATTGAACAAGGGGATTCCTTTTCTTTTCCACGCATTTTTGCAGAATCTGCGCAGTCTTATAATGACAATTTTGCCGCACAAAAAAGCGTGGCAAGCGCGTTATATTTCGATCAGTTTCAGTTATTTGGCTCCGTGAAAATTCACGCGACCTCGCACGACATTCAACTTAACCCCGGTTTGGTTCATCAGGTGAATGGCGGTGTTTTAATTGTGACTGCCGGCGCATTATTGGCGCAATTTGATTTATGGCAACGGCTCAAACATATTCTCACCACCGGCGTGTTTAACTGGTATTCTGCGCATCCGTTTAAAACCTTGCCTTGCGATATTCCGAGTTATCCGTTGAAGTTAAAAGTCATTGTCTTAGGCAATCGTACAGAATTGGCGACATTGGAAGAGTTGGAAGAAGATCTTTATCATTTGGCGGATTATGCGGAAATCGAGAGTTATTGCCGTGTTGCCAATGCGGAGCAACAGCAACAATGGATGGGGTATGTTCAGTCCGTAGCACAACAACATCAATTGCCGATGTTGGAGTTGAGTGGCTTTAATAAACTATATCAATTATTGGTACGTGATAGTGAAAACCGCGACTTGATTAATATCTCGCCGTTGATGTTAAAAAATATCTTGACGGAGACGGCGCTTTTAACCCAGTCCACCTCCTTAAGTGCGGTGGATTTTGAGCGTTATTTTTTACATAAAACCGAGCAATTTGGCTTTTTGCGTGAACAAACTTACGATAGCATTTTGCAGGAACAAATTTATGTGGCGACCGAAGGCGAAATGGTAGGGCAGGTTAACGGTTTGTCCGTCATTGAATATCCCGGGACGCCGTTAGTTTTTGGTGAACCTTCCCGTATTAGTTGTATTGTGCAATATGGGGATGGTGAAGTCGTGGATGTGGAGCGCAAAACCGAATTGGCGGGGAATATTCACAGCAAAGGCATTTTAATTGCAGAAGCCTGTTTGGCGAATATTTTAGAATTGCCTTCTCAGTTGCCGTTTTCGGCTTCCTTAGTTTTTGAGCAATCTTACGGCGAAATTGATGGCGACAGCGCATCTTTAGCCGGCTTTTGTGTGTTGGTCAGTGCCTTGTCCGATTTGCCGTTGCCACAATCCATTGCCATTACCGGGGCGATCGACCAGTTTGGTTTGGTGCATTCTGTCGGAGGCGTAAATGAAAAAATTGAAGGCTTCTTCACCATTTGTCAGCGTCGCGGACTGACCGGTAAACAGGGCGTGATTATTCCGAGTGCCGTAGTGAATCAATTGAGTTTATCTGAGGCGGTTATAAGTGCGGTGAAAAATCAGACATTTTTTATCTATCCCGTAGAAGCCGTAGATCAAGCCTGTGAAATTTTGTTACAACGTGACTTAGTGGAACAAGATGATAAAGACTATACACCGGATACACTGCCATTGGCTCGCTTAATTCATCAACGCATTAATCAATATGCCGATCGGCAGTCACATCGAGAGGGTTTTTGGGATTTGTTGTTTTCCCGCAAAAGCCATTAATTCAAAATTGCCATTAAAAATTAACTGATCGGACAAGTTAGGCGTACAAGTGTTAGCTATTCTAAATGCAGTGAGGCTTTGTTAGAATCCGCGCAACGTTTGTATTTTAACAACACATTGACTTTTTATAGGATTTTAATAATGAACACTTGTACACCAAACATTAAAGACAGTTATTCTTACGAAGATTTATTAGCCTCCGGACGTGGAGAACTGTTTGGTAAAGAAGGGCCGCAACTTCCTGCGCCAACGATGCTAATGATGGATCGTATTGTGAAAATGACTGAAGATGGTGGTACATTTGGTAAAGGTTACATTGAAGCCGAACTTGACATCCATCCTGATTTACCGTTTTTCGCTTGTCACTTTATCGGCGATCCCGTTATGCCGGGCTGTTTAGGCTTAGATGCTATGTGGCAATTAGTCGGCTTCTTCCTTGGCTGGGTTGGTGGCAAAGGCAAAGGTCGTGCGTTAGGTGTCGGCGAAGTGAAATTCACCGGTCAGATTCTGCCAACCGCCAAAAAAGTGGTTTATCGCATTAATATGAAACGTGTCATCAACCGCAAATTAGTGATGGGCATGGCAGACGGCGAAGTAGAGGTGGACGGTCGTGTTATCTACACCGCAACAGATTTGAAAGTCGGTTTATTCCAAGATACTTCCAGTTTTTAACCGCGAAACGATATAAAATGAGAAAGCGAGATCGAAGGATCTCGCTTTTGTTTTAATAAGATGTCATTGATGTCACGTGATTTTTTGACGGAGATCACTAATTTTAACTAAAAGCGTTGTAATTCTTTCTGCCTCTTCTAGAATACTCATAAAGCGTTAGTTTTAGGCTGTATTTTGTTGTAGGTGCGTATGCAAGTTTTCAATTCTCTAGCACAAATTGCCGAAACAATCGGTGTTTCTTCTTCTCGTTTAGCGTATTTACTGATAGACGCGCGTTTAATTTATGCCCCTCCTGAAATACGGCATGATTTCACCGCACTTTTGCAACCGCCAAGTCATCGGATAAACGCAGTATTTTATGAGGCTTTCACGCGCATCTCTCTTGTTTTATTCATATTGTCATTCGCTCATCATCGCTTAAACCTTTCAGCTTCTCGTCAAAGAGAAACCTTTCCAATTCACCAACACGCGCTTTTACCATTCAAGTTGCCTTGTTTATTGGCGTTGAGCGATATGCAAATCGCGTTCATTTTCTCTTTAATTAATCAAGCCCGCAGAGCTTAGCGAGGATTTATTATGACTCAACTAGTAGCGCAATCCGTAATTAATCAATTCTTTGATGGAACACATTCTGATCCTTTTTCCGTATTGGGTATGCACGAAACTGATAACGGCATTGAAATTCGTGCTTTATTGCCGGATGCGTGTCGTGTCAGCGTCATTGATAAAGAAAATCAAGACACCGTCTGTGAATTGGATTGCTTAGATGACAGAGGTTTTTTTGCCGGTGTTGTGCCGAAAACCCATGATTTTTTCGCCTATCAATTACAAGTGTATTGGGGCAAAGAATCGCAAATCCTTGAAGACCCTTATCGTTATCATCCAATGATTAATGATTTGGATGAATGGCTTTTAGCTGAAGGCTCATTCTTGCGTCCGTATGAAGTGTTAGGGGCGCATTTTATCGAATGTGATGGTGTTTCCGGTGTGAACTTCCGTTTGTGGGCACCGAACGCGAAACGAGTTTCTGTGGTGGGGGATTTCAACTATTGGGACGGACGTCGCCATCCGATGCGCTTACATCCGGCAAGCGGCGTATGGGAATTATTCCTACCGAAAGTTGCATTAGGGCAGTTGTATAAATTTGAATTAATTGATTGCCACGGCAATTTACGCTTAAAAGCCGACCCTTATGCCTTCAGTTCACAGTTACGTCCTGATACAGCGTCACAAATTAGTGCGTTACCGGACATCGTACCAATGACAGAAGCCCGCCGCAAAGCCAACCAATGGGATCAACCGATTTCCATTTATGAAGTGCATTTGGGCTCTTGGCGCCGTAATTTAGAAAATAACTTCTGGCTAGATTACGATCAAATCGGCGATGAATTGATTCCTTATGTAAAAGAAATGGGCTTTACACACATTGAGTTTTTGCCTCTTTCCGAATTCCCGTTTGACGGTTCTTGGGGCTACCAACCGCTAGGGCTGTATTCTCCAACCAGTCGTTTTGGTACGCCGGAAGGGTTTAAACGTTTAGTGGAACGCGCTCATGAAGCCGGCATCAATGTAATTTTAGACTGGGTGCCGGGGCATTTCCCAAGCGATACCCATGGTTTAGTGGCTTTTGACGGCACGGCATTATATGAACACGCCGATCCGCGCGAAGGATTCCATCAAGACTGGAACACGCTCATTTATAACTATGGTCGGAACGAAGTGAAAAACTTCTTATCCAGTAACGCTTTATATTGGATTGAACGTTTCGGGATTGACGGTATTCGTGTCGATGCGGTGGCATCCATGATTTATCGTGATTACAGCCGTGCCGAGGGAGAATGGATTCCGAACCAATACGGCGGACGGGAAAATTTAGAAGCCATTGAATTCTTAAAACACACCAACTGGAAAATTCATAGTGAAGTGCAAGGGGCGGTTTCCATTGCGGAAGAATCGACCTCGTTCGCGGGTGTAACACATCCAACCGAAAACGGTGGTTTGGGCTTTAATTTCAAATGGAACATGGGCTGGATGAATGACACCCTTTCTTACATGGAAAAAGATCCGGTCTATCGCCAATATCACCACAACCAAATGACTTTCGGCATGGTGTATCAATACAGCGAAAACTTTGTGTTACCGCTTTCCCACGATGAAGTGGTGCATGGCAAATATTCCTTAATCGACAAAATGCCGGGGGATGCGTGGCAAAAATTCGCGAACTTACGTGCTTATTACGGCTATATGTGGGGCTATCCGGGTAAAAAATTATTGTTCATGGGAAATGAGTTTGCCCAAGGTCGTGAATGGAATTATCAAGAAAGTTTAGATTGGTTCCTATTGGATGAAGGTATTGGCGGCAGATGGCACATCGGCGTACAACAATTAGTGAAAGATTTGAATAAAATTTACCGCGAAAACGCACCGCTCTTTGAACTGGATTCTGATCCGCAAGGTTTTGATTGGTTGGTGGTGGATGATGCGCAAAACTCCGTCTTTGCCTTTGAACGACGTAGCAGCAAAGGCGAGCGCATTATTGTGATCAGTAACTTTACGCCGGTGCCACGCCATGATTATCGTATGGGCGTGAATGTTGCCGGTCAATATCACGAAATTTTAAATACGGATTCATCTTTTTACGAAGGCTCAAATCTTGGTAACTGCGGTGCAGTGGAAAGTGAGGCGATTCCAAGCCATGGACGAGATCATTCTATTTCTGTTTCGATTCCGCCATTGGCAACCCTCTATTTGAAATATCAAGGATAAGGCATGGTTGCAGTAAAAAATCAGGGCAAGGCTTATCCCTTCGGTTATAGCCAATATGAAGAAAACGGCGAGCAAATCACTAACTTTGCACTGTATTCTTCTGTGGCGGATGCCGTGGAGTTGTGCTTGTTTGAGAACGGTAAGAAAGAACAGCGTTTCGCTATGCATCGTAGCGAACATGTTTGGCATATTGCGCTTAGTGGCGTTACTCAGGGGACGCAGTACGGTTTTAGAATCACCGCCGAAAATGACCGCACTTTGGCTAATCCAAACAAGCTCATGCTTGATCCTTATGCGAAAGCCGTGGTGGGAAAACCGGATTTAAGTTCAGCAGAAGTGCGGTCGATTTTTCAGTTAAATGATCCACGAGATAACGCTGAATTTGCGCCGAAAGGTCAAATCATTGAGACGGCATTTGACTGGCAACACGATAAAGCCCCGAAAACGCCTTGGGCTGAGACGGTAATTTATGAACTCAGCGTAAAAGGCTTTAGCCAATTACGCACGGTTCTACCTGAAAAATTACGCGGAACCTATGCTGGTTTAGCTCACCCGCAATCTGTGGCGTATTTAAAAGCATTAGGTGTCACCGCCGTGGAGTTGTTGCCGATTAATTACCACATAAACGAACCGCACTTGCAAGAAAAAGGATTACAAAATTATTGGGGTTATAACCCGTTGGCCATGTTTGCCGTAGAGCCAAAATATTGTTCCGAAGAAAACCGTGAAAACCCGTTATATGAATTCAAAAGCATGGTGAAAGCGTTACATGAAGCGGGCATTGAAGTAATTTTAGATGTGGTATTTAACCACACGGCAGAATCGGAAAAACCGTTCCCAACCTTTAGCCAACGTGGCATTGATGATCGGACGTATTATTGGCAAAACGAGCAAGGCGAATATATTAACTGGACGGGTTGCGGCAATATGCTGAATTTATCCAATGACATCACCCGAAAATGGGTAGTGGATTGCCTGCGTTATTGGGTGGAAGAATGCCACGTAGATGGTTTCCGTTTTGATTTAGGCACGGTGTTAGGGCGTGAGTCACCGGATTTCAATCCACACGCCAAACTGTTTGATGACATAGCTCAAGTGCCAAGTTTACAACAAGTGAAATTTATCAGCGAGCCTTGGGATATTGGCCATTACGGTTATCAATTAGGGCATTTTCCCCATTATTTTGCCGAATGGAACGATCGTTTCCGTGATGATATGTGCCGCTTTTGGTTATGGAAAAGTGGGGAAGTGGGCGCATTTGCCGAACGTTTTGCCGGCTCAAGTGATCTGTTCAAGCGAGAATCGCGCTTGCCGCACACAACCCTCAATTTTATTACGGCACACGATGGTTTTACGTTGCGCGATTTGGTCAGTTATAACCATAAGCATAACGAGGCGAACGGTGAAGACAATCGCGATGGTCGCAATGAAAATTACAGTTACAACCATGGCATTGAGGGCAGTCAATTAGATCGAAATGACGAGCACCAAAGTGCGGTAGAAAATCAGCGCGTTTTAGCGCAAAGCGGATTATTGGCAAGTTTGCTACTAGGCAACGGTACACCAATGTTGCTTGCTGGCGATGAATTCGGCAACACGCAATTCGGTAACAATAACGCCTATTGTCAGGATAATGAAATCACATGGCTGAAATGGCAGGATTTCAATCAGGAATTATTTGACTTGACCAAACAACTGATTGCAACACGAAAACAAATTCAAAGTTTGCAACGGGATGTTTGGTGGTCGGATGAAAATGTCACTTGGCTCAATATTGAGGGAGAATCAATGCTAGCCAAGGATTGGCATCATCGGGAAAGCAAAGCGCTGCAAGTGGTATTAGATCAGCGATGGCTTTTTTTAATCAATGCGAAAGCAGAATCGCAGTCTTTTACATTGCCAAACGAGATAAATGGTCAATGGAAAGCTAAGGCAGGAACAACAAACTTAACGATTCAACAACAGCAAGTTGAAGTGGGTGGTATGGCGTTTTGTGTGTTGGAAAATATGGATAATTAAAAAATAACGGAGTTTATTATGAAAAACGGTCTTTCCCAACTTCCTAACAAATATGATTTAGTCAAAAATACGCTTGTGCTGATTTTAGCCGGTGGTCGTGGCTCACGCCTGCACGAATTAACGGATAAACGTGCAAAACCGGCACTGTATTTTGGGGGAAATCGCCGAATCATCGATTTCGCGTTGTCCAACTGTATTAACTCCGGTTTAAACCGCATTGGGGTTGTCACGCAGTATGCTGCCCACTCTTTATTACGCCATTTGCAAAAAGGGTGGTCTTTCTTGCCACAAGAACGGGGTGAATTCATTGATATGCTCCCGGCGCGCCAACAAATTGATGATTCCACGTGGTATCGTGGCACAGCCGATGCGGTATATCAAAACATGGCGATTATTCGAGATCACTACAAACCGAAATATATTCTCATTCTTGCCGGCGACCACATTTATAAAC
>NZ_CABFLM010000074.1 GCF_901873365.1 uncultured Aggregatibacter sp. | reverse complement strand
TTGTATGACTCAGGCATTTTTAGCGCATAATTCTGGAAATGTATTTTACTTTTTTTTACTCGTTGTATTCTGGGCTTTTATGAAAAATGAGAATGAGGAGTGATTTAAGTTTTAAAGATAGATAAATCTAGGTGAAAATATAATTTTTGCTTTAATACTTCGAGCAGTATATTGCGTTAATTTAATTGAGTTTATTTTTTATTGAGGCTTTATTTAGGAAAAACATATGAAAAACATCGTTATTGTCGGTGGGGGAGCCGGTGGTTTGGAGCTGGCGACTTATTTAGGAAACACATTGGGTCGTAAAAAGCGTGCAAATGTGACACTGATCGATCGGAATCAAACGCATTTGTGGAAACCATTATTACACGAATTGGCGACGGGAGCATTAGATGATGGGGTTGAGGCGTTGAGTTATCGTGCTCATGCGCATAATCATCATTTCTATTTTGAGCAAGGATCTATGGTGGGGTTAAATCGTCAACATAAATATGTAGAACTTGCACCGGTATATGGTGAAGACGGCGATATGATAGTGGTTTCTCGTCGTATTCCTTACGATTATTTAGTCATTGCTATCGGAAGTAAATCGAATGATTTCAACACGAAAGGTGTTGCGGAGAATTGCATCTTTTTAGATAACCCGGCACAAGCAATGCGATTCCAACAAAAAATGTTAGAGTTATTCCTTAAATTCCGTGAAAACCAAGCGTTGGATGATATTGGTGAAGAAGAAAGCAAGCAGCAATTAGCGGAGGATGGTCACATTAATATTGCAATTGTGGGCGCCGGTGCAACGGGTGTTGAGCTGTCAGCCGAGCTGTATAATGCCGCAGAGCATCTTTCTTCCTATGGTTATGGTGAGATTGACAGTAGCCGTTTAAAAGTTACCTTGATTGAGGCCGGTCCTCGGATTTTACCCGCTTTACCTGAACGTATTTCTAACGATGCGACAGGAGAACTAAGCAAGTTGGGTGTAAAGGTAAAAACTAATACCATGATTGTCGAAGCAGATAAAAAATGTTTGATCACTAAAGAGGGGAGTCAAATTCCGGCTGATTTAATGGTGTGGTCGGCTGGTATTCGTACTTCATCCATTACCCAAAATTTTGATGGCTTGGAAATCAATCGCATTAATCAGTTAGTTGTGAAGAAAACCCTGCAAACGACGGAGGACGACACGATTTTTGCTATGGGCGATTGCTGTTTCTTTATGCAAGATGATGGCACGCCTATTCCTCCGAAAGCGCAAGCTGCTCATCAAATGGCCGGGTTCTGTGCGAAAAATATCATCGCTTTATTTGAGGGTAAGCCGCTAAAAGAATTTAAATATAACGATAAAGGCTCATTGGTTTCATTATCCGAATTTACCGCATTTGGTGCGTTAGGTGGTAAATTAACCGGTGGTTCTTCCATGACCATTGAAGGAAAAATCGCGCAATGGATGTATATTTCTCTTTATCGTATGCACCAAGCGGCTTTGCATGGGTGTTTTAAAACCGGCTTAATTATTGTGGTCGGCCGTTTAAATCGCTTCTTGCGTCCAGCCTTAAAACTTCATTAATTCAAGTTACTTTTTGAGATTAGCCTGCAGCGAAATGGCAGGCTAATTTATCGTTGTCTCTTCTTGTGGTAAATCCTTCCGAAAAGATACCATCAGTTGGTCGATTTTAAAATTCTCGGTGTCGATAATTTCAAATTTGTAGCGATCGAACAATACAAAATCCGTTTTTTTCGGGATTTTGCGTAGCATATACATCATAAAACCGGCGATCGTTTCGTAGTTCTCGTCATGCGGGAAGGCTTCAATATCCAAGGCGCGTTTCACATCTTCCAACGGGGTCGCACCATCAATAAGCCAAGAATCTTCATCACGGCGGATAATTTGTTCTTCTTCATTGGAAACTAATTCGCCCATTACAATGCTCATCACATCATTTAACGTTACGATACCCACAACCAGAGCATATTCATTCACAATAATGGCAAAATCTTCGCCGGTGGATTTAAACAGCTCCAACACTTCATATAAAGACAGGGTATCCGGTACAAATAGCGGTTTGCGTAATAAGCGATGGTCGGTTACCTGCACTTGTTCTTCTTTTAAGAATAAAGTGAGCAAGCTGTGCGATTCTACATAGCCTAGAATGTGATCTAAACCTTTATCGCAAATAATTAATTTAGAGTGCGAATTTTTTGTTAGGGTATCCAACACCTGTTGGCGATTAAAAGTGCGGTCTAAAAACACAATGTTTTCGCGTGTGGTCATCGTTGATGTCACTGTGCGCTGTTGCATATCGAAAATATTTTCAATCAAATAATGCTCTTGCGCTTTTAGCACACCGGCTTCGGCACCGGCATCCACCACGGCGACAATATCTTCCGGCGTCATGCTTTCTACCCGCACCGTAGAGATTTTAAACAGACGGAAAATGACATTCGCTAACGAGTCGAAAATCCAAACAATCGGCTTCAGCAGGAAAATGCAAACTTGCATAATACGCACTGTACGTAACGCCATCGCTTCAGGATTGAGCAGCGCCAAGCGTTTTGGCATTAAATCTGCGAATAAAATAAAAGAAGCCGTGACGATGATAAACGCCAGCCACGAAGCGGCACTTTCCACCCAAGGCGCATCCGTGTATTGATTAATGAAAGCTTGTAAATAGACACGAATTGTCGCTTCGCCAATCACCCCGCCGAGCACGGCAACCATATTCAAGCCAATTTGTACAACCGTGATGAAACGTCCCGGTTGTTCTTGTAATTTCAATACCAACGCCGCTTTGGTGTTACCTTCGTTCACCATATTTTGCAATTTAATACGACGTGCGCCCGCCAAGGAAATTTCAGCGGAGGAGACGATAGCACTGATAATAATCAGCAGAATTAAAATGAAAATAGCAGACCATAAACTCATCATATTTTTACTCATTCTGACCTAATGGGAGAAATGATTGCATTCTATCACAACATCATAAAGCACAAGAAATCGGTTTAGGGTTTTGTCAGCCTAGGCGGAGAAGATCGATGTAACAAATATTCAATGGCATTCGCAGAGAGCGTTTAAAGGTACACAATTAGAAAAATAAAGCAAATAAGAATGAATTAAGGACGAATAATAATCTGCACGTAAAACGTTCGGTTTTTAGGCTCCCCTATAAGGGCTTATACTTCACAAGCCCTAAAGAGGCTTGTGAAAACCGGTCACTGTGTTTATTTTCATATCACTATTTTAGTGAATCGTAGCGTGCAACTTGTTGCACGAAATCATGAATGCCCGAAAGCGTTAAATAACGTTCCGTGCGTGGTTCCGTCGTGCATCAAGATGCACGCGCTACGCATGAAATCGTGAATTACGCATTGAGGTTAATTATTCGTGCAACAAGTTGCACGCTACGAGGAAGGACTCCATACGCATAGCGTATAGTTTTTATAACCAGACTTTGGTTGGCTATAAATAAAGACAAAGTGCGGTGAAAAAATACAACATTTTTGACCGCACTTTGGTGTTTAAAATTCACAATCCTGTTGTGCTTTACAGCGAGAATAAAGCCACTTCAACCCCTCTAATAAAGCCGGCATGACACTGGTCATATGGGTTTCTTCAGGATAAATTTTACTCACAACCGCTAGCTTATCATTAGGCAGCCCATTCAGTTTTTCCGCTAAATTATTGACTTGCGTCACCATGGCGCGCTGATCTAACTGCTTTTGTCGTTGGGGATCTTGTTTCATATAGGGCGCCAATTTTTGTTCATATTCTCCAACGGTAAAACGCACGCCAATTTTTTCTTTTATTTTTTGTAGGCGTTTGGAAAATGCAGGTAAATCTTGCAAAATCCGTTGCTGATTCCACCATACTGAAGGGCTGACGATAAGATAGTTGCGGAACCCATTTGGGTGATTAAACAAACTATATAAACTAAATAGACCACCATAAGAATGCCCGAAAATGTTTTGTTGAGCCGTGTTAATTGAAAAACGGCGATGCAAATCCGGCGCGAGTTCTTCCTGAATAAAGCGATAAAAATTTTCCGCACCACCAAATTTTTTATTGGTTTTATCGCCTGTATCATCGTAACTTTCTGACGGCGGCGTATAATCTTGTGCGCGTTCTGCCGGATTAAGAAGTTGAGTATTCGGGTAGCCGATGCCGACGATTAAAAATGGTACGGCATTGGTTTCTTGTGAGCGTGCCATCATGTTTTGTGCCATGCTGGCAGCCGCGGGGAAAAGGGCATCGCCGTCCAACACGTAGAGAACGGAATAGCCGATATGCTTTACTTCTCCAACAGGCATCACCTGAATGCGATAATCTTTTTTCGTAAATTGGCTGTGAAGCACATATTCTTGTGCACTAGGGAGAATTGCCGGTTTTAAATTGCCCATTGAAGTTGCTTGATGTCCCTCGGCAAGATTAAAGAATACGCCACAAGAGAGTGCCAATAATAACGGTTTCATACATGTTCCTATGTGAGTTTTTGCGCTAGCGTAGCAAAGTGCGGTCAGTTTTTCTAATGTTTTTATCAAATAAAAATACCCGAAAAAATGACCGCACTTGATGACTAATCAGATCAGTATAAATTGCTATAAAATTTTTTAAAATTATGGTCTAATAGCGCGTAATTTTTTGTTAATCAAGAGAAAAAGGTTAAATATGAGCTGGATTGATAGAATTTTTAGTAAAAGCACTTCGTCTTCTTCCCGCAAAGCCAATGTACCTGAAGGTGTGTGGACAAAATGCACCTCATGCGAACAGGTGCTATATCGTGAAGAATTAAAACGTCATTTGGAAGTTTGCCCAAAATGCGGGCACCATATGCGTATTGATGCGCGTGAACGCTTATTGGGCTTATTGGATCAAGACAGCGTACAAGAATTAGCCGCCGAGTTAGAACCGAAAGATATCTTGAAATTCAAAGACTTGAAGAAATATAAAGATCGTATTACCGCCGCTCAGAAAGATACCGGCGAAAAAGATGCGTTAATTGCATTCTACGGTACGTTATACAATATGCCGATCGTGGCGGCAGCCTCTAACTTTAGCTTTATGGGCGGCTCCATGGGGTCTGTGGTGGGGGCGAAATTTGTCAAAGCCGCAGAAAAAGCCATGGAAGAAAATTGCCCGTTTGTCTGTTTCTCCGCCAGTGGTGGCGCACGTATGCAGGAAGCCTTGTTCTCCCTCATGCAAATGGCAAAAACCAGCGCCGTGTTGGCTAAAATGCGTGAAAAAGGCGTGCCATTCATTTCCGTATTAACGGATCCAACCTTAGGTGGCGTTTCTGCAAGTTTCGCGATGTTGGGCGATATCAACATTGCTGAACCCAAAGCCTTAATCGGTTTTGCCGGTCCGCGTGTTATTGAACAAACCGTGCGTGAAAAATTGCCGGAAGGTTTTCAACGCAGTGAATTTTTATTGGAAAAAGGTGCAATCGACATGATCGTAAAACGTGCTGATATGCGTAATACCTTGGCAAGTTTGGTCAGCAAACTGATGAATAAGCCATCTCCTTTTGTGGAAAGCGAATTAATCACAGAAGAATAAATATGAACACAATTTTAAAAGCCACTTCGCCACTCGACGAGTGGCTTTCTTATTTGGAAAACAGTCATTTTAAAGCGATTGATTTAGGGCTGGAACGCATTAAATCTGTCGCCCAAGCATTGGATTTGCTCACGCCGGCACCTTTCGTGATTACCGTAGGCGGTACAAATGGCAAAGGTACCACTTGCCGTTTATTAGAAACCATTTTATTGAATGCGGGTTATCGTGTTGGCGTCTATTCTTCACCGCATCTGTTACGTTATAACGAACGTGTTCGCATTCAGAATCAAGAGCTGGATGATGCACAGCACACGGCGTCTTTTGCGTATATTGAGCAAAACAAAACGCAATCATTAACATATTTTGAATTCAGCACGCTGTCTGCGTTACATTTGTTTAAACAGGCAAGATTGGATGTGGTGATTTTAGAAGTGGGGCTGGGTGGTCGCTTGGATGCCACGAATATCGTGGACAATGATATGGCAGTCATTACCAGTATTGACATTGATCATACGGATTTCCTCGGTTCTACGCGCGATCAAATCGGTTTTGAAAAAGCGGGAATTTTCCGCGCTAATAAACCGGTGATTATCGGCGAGCCTAACATTCCACAAACCATGTTGGCGCATGCGGAAACATTAGGTTGTCAATTATTTTGTCGTCATCTTGGTTGGGACTTTAGTCAACAAGAACTAGGTTGGACATGGCAAACCACGCATGAAGATGAAAAAGTGCGGTGGAATTTGCTCACGGATTTACCGCTTTGCCACATTCCCTTAGCCAATGCCGCAACAGCACTTGCAGCAGTACAAAAATTGCCGTTTGAGATTTCTCTAGAAATCGTGAAAAAGTCGTTGCTTGAGGTGGAACTCACCGGGCGTTTTCAAACCATGAAACCGGAAAGCTTAACGCATTTGGCGCAAATGGTTGATCGCGAAGTGGAAGACCTACCGCGTATGATTATTGATGTGGGGCATAATCCGCACGCAGCACGTTATTTAGCAGAAAAACTGACCGCACTTAAAGCCCAATCTCAGGGAAAACTGATTGCCGTTTGCGGGATTTTAAAAGATAAAGATGCGGCAGGTGTGTTGACGCCATTACTTCCACTGGTGGATGAATGGCATTGCGTCACGTTAGGGGGGTATCGCGGGCAAGAGGGGAAAGCATTATTGCTCACCTTGCGACAAGTTGCCGAACAACAGCATTTGACAGTGCAGGGCAGCAGTGCCGATTCTGTGGCAGAAGGCGTGAAAAGTGCGGTAGAAATGGCGAATAAAAATGATACCGTGCTGGTCTTTGGCTCTTTTCATACCGTAGGTGAGTTTTTGACATTCAGTCAGCCATCAAGGTGATATAAACAAAAATAGCACTGAGAAGCATATCAGTGCTATTTTTTTGCGTTTGTTTGATAGTGTTTTTATTTGACTTCTTTAAAGGCAATCATGCCTTGTTCACTGAAATCAGCTTGATCGTCATCGTCAAATGTCATCGGGGTGATCTTTTCTTCATCAAATGCCGTGTCCCCTTCGATGCCATCAAATAACTGCCCCTGTTTTATCCCTTTAAAATCAAAGCATTTCGGATCACATAAATGTGAAAGGGTAATGTTTTGCATGGCGCTAAACATGGTTTCTAAACGGCCCGGATATTGGCGATCCCAAGTGTTCAACATGTCTTTCACCACTTGTCGTTGCAAATTCGGCTGTGAACCGCACAGGTTACAAGGAATGATTGGGAATTGTTTCGCAACGGCGTATTTCTCAATGTCTTTTTCTTTACAATAGGCAAGCGGACGAATCACAATGTGCTTACCATCGTCAGAAATCAATTTTGGCGGCATGGATTTTAATTTTCCGCCGTAGAACATGTTCAAAAATAGCGTCGCCAACATATCATCGCGATGATGCCCTAATGCGATTTTTGTGGCACCAAGTTCGGTCGCTGTACGGTATAAAATCCCACGGCGTAAACGGGAACAAAGAGAACAAGTGGTTTTCCCTTCCGGGATTTTTTCTTTCACGATGCCGTAGGTATTTTCTTCAACAATTTTGTAATCCACACCGATTTTTTGTAAATATGTCGGCAGAACGTGTTCCGGAAAGCCCGGTTGTTTTTGGTCTAAATTCACCGCCACGATCTCGAAATTGACCGGTGCGTTTTGTTGTAGATTGAGCAAAATATCCAATAAGGTATAGCTGTCTTTCCCACCGGAAAGGCATATCATCACTTTGTCGCCTTCTTCAATCATATTGAAATCGGCAATGGCATTGCCCACATTGCGGCGCAGGCGTTTTTGTAATTTATTGAAATTGTAATTTTGTTTTTTTTCGATTGAGTTTGCTGTATTCATTGTGTTTATTCGGTTATTTGGAAAGCGGCTCATTATATACGAAGCCTTAAGGTTTGTATAAATGAATTAAAACGATCTTAAAACACACCGCACTTGGTGTGAGAAATTAAGAAAACGACCGGTCTTGGGGCAGAATATGCTATGATCCCTCTCAATTTTATTAATGAAACTGAAATAGGACTGAACAAATGAAACTTGATCCTGATATGGCCATTGACATGGCTTACGATATTTTCCTTGAAATGGCACCGGAGAATCTTTCTCCGGCAGATATTCTGTTGTTTAACCTTCAATTTGAAGAGCGAGGCGCGGTTGAATTTGTTGAAACGGCGGAGAATTGGGAAGAGGAAATCGGGGTTTTAATTGATCCTGAGGCTTATGCGGAAGTGTGGATTGGGTTGGTGAATGAGCAAGATGTGATGGATGACGTTTTTGCCAAATTCCTGATTTCTCATGAAGAAAAGGATCGTCAATATCATATTATCTGGAAAGAATAATGAAAAAACACTGCACTTTTAGGTTTAAGAAAGGGAAGAATGCGTAAAAGTGCGGTTAAAAATGAGATAGAATCACTGAGTTAGATTTTGGTGACATCGAATTTGGCTAAGTCAATGGTATCTTCCGTGCCATAGAATTTCGCCAGCGCTTGACGAAGTGTTTCGGCGCGTTTTGGCAAGCCTGCTGAGGCATAATGTTGTACTTGTCGATAAACGGCGAGTTTAAATGGTTGGGTGTCGCCGGGCTGACCATTGAGATTATCCGAGCTTGCAAAATAACGAAAATTTGCCGCGGTAGCAAGGATCCATTCTAAGGCTTGTGGTTTGACTTCAACCTGCTCAAATAAACGTTGCTGTTCTTCCGTTCTGCCATCCGGTTCGTACCAATAGCCAAAATCCTCTAATTTGCGGCGTTCTTTTCCGGCGACTAACCAATGGGCAATTTCATGTAGCCCGCTGCTATAAAAACCACGAGCAAAATAGATGGCATTATAGGGGCAAGTGTCATTTGCCGGCACATATAAGGGTTCATCGCCACCTTTAACCAATTTCGTGTTGTATTCTTGTTCAAAACATTGATTAAAAATCGCGATTAAATCGTTAATGTCATGTTCCATGTCTGTCTCTCAAAAGCTTTACGAGATTTTTTTTACTGATTTGCGAATAACCAGTTCGGGGTGGATTTCGAGTGTTTCCCGCTGTTCGGATTTATGGTTAATGCGCTCAAATAACAAATTGACTGCCTGCACTCCCAAACGGGATTTGGATTGGTGGATGGTCGTCAGCGGTGGCGAATAGAAACGAGAGGAGTGAATATTGTCATAGCCAATGATCGAAATATCATCCGGCACGCGCAAGCCTTTTTCGCCAATGGCGGAAATTGCACCTAATGCCATGACGTCATTGCAACAAAATACAGCCGTTGGCAAGGTGTCTTGCCGTAAAATTTTGTTCATGCATTCATAGCCGTCTTCCGGTTCAAAAAAACCTTCCATCACCCAATTTGGGTTGATCGTTAATCCAGCCTCTTGCATGGCGTGCACAAAGCCTTCGTAACGGGTTTTTGCTGTGGTTTTGGAGAGTTCACCGGCAATAATCCCAATGTGTTTATGACCATTTTCAATAAGATGTTGAGTGGCTAAATAACCGCCATTAAAACTGTTGTCTTGAATGATATCTGTATCAACATTCGGGCCCCAATCCATGACAACCATTGGAATGGTTTCAAAGTTAGTTAATATATTCAAGGAATCCGGCAAATACTCCGAACACATCACTAAAATGCCATCCACTCGTTTTTGAGCAAGCATATCCAAATGATTGCGGATTTTTTCTGCGTTATTTTGCGTGTTGCACAGAAAGAGCGAATACCCTTGGCGGTAGCAATGTTCTTCTACGGCGTGAATAATTTCCGCAAAATAAGGCGCTTCGCTGGTGGTCACGATCATCCCGATGGATTTTGTGGTATTCACTTTTAAGCTACGCGCGACCGCACTTGGGGAATACTTGAGATCTTGAATTGCTTGTAGCACTAATTTTTCGGTTTCTTCCGCCACGAAACGGGTTTTGTTAATCACGTGCGAAACGGTGGTGGTGGAAACGCCGGCCATTTTGGCGACATCTTTGATCGTTGCCATAATTTGCTCCGTAAAAAAAAATTTGAGCTATTATAAAGAGGGAAGAGGGATTGGTTAAGGGTGGAAAGGCAAAATTTTGTACTTTGTCACACTTTTTCAGATTAGGCTGGCGTTTTGCGTAAATTTTTTGTTAAAATGTGGCTAGTTTCATACTAGATCAATGATTAACGAGGTTAAAAATGGGTACTTTCGGTTATGCCATGATGATGGTTGTGTTGTCTTTAAGTGTTGTTGTGATTTTGGCCACATCAATTTTTTAGACAGAAAATCACGAAAAATAAACCGCACTTTAAGAGGAATTCAGCGGATTTCATCTTAAAGTGCGGTTTGTTTTTTATGTATTTAAGGCGTCGCCAGCCAATCCGTCGCGAATTTTCTTTTCAAAAAATGCGTAGTCCACCAAAAACGCATCATGCCCGTAATCGGAGGCGAATTCATGATACGTCAAGCGCACACCACTTTGTTCTAATAATTGCTTACTTTTACGCAATTCCGGCAGTTTAAAAAGTTGATCGTTTTCTACCGCGACGAGGGTATAAGCGGCTTTGATGCGAGAAAGTGCCGTGTTCAAATCGGCATACCCGATGCTGGGATCGTATAAATCTAACGCGCGCAATAAATGCAAATAGCTATTGGCATCGAATCGGGCAAGAAATTTCTGCCCTTGATAACTTAAATAGGACTCCACTTGGAAATAATCACCCTGTAAATTCCCCTCCGCTTTGGTGGCGCGCCCAAAGGCTTTATTTAGTTGTATGTCAGTGCGATAAGTGAGCATACCCAGCATACGCGCAATGGCGAGCCCTTTCTCCGGTTTTTCGCCATCGTAATAATCTCCATTGTTGAAATGCGGATCGTTAATGACAGCTTGTCGCATGACATGATTAAATCCAATGGCTTCTGCGCTGAAAGAAAGAGAAGAGCAAAGATTGACCACATTAGAGACAAAATCCGGGTAATCAATCGCCCATTGAGTGGCTTGCATACCACCGAAAGAGCCACCAATAATGGCGTGTAAATGTGGGATTTCGAGGGTATCCAGCAAGGCTTTTTGCACTTTGATTAAATCTTGCACCATCACAGAAGGAAATTGACTGCCATAAGGACGGTTGGTTTTCGGATTAAGTGAAGCCGGGCCGGTAGTGCCTTTACAGCCGCCGAGAACATTCGAACAAATAAAGAAATAACGGGAGGTGTCTAATGCCAAACCATCGCCCATAAAATTTTGCCACCAGCCTTCTTGATGTTGCTCTTTCGCAAAATAGGGTTCGGCATCACCGGTTAATGCATGACAAATCAATACCGCATTGCTTTTCTCCGCATTGAGCTCACCATAGGTTTGGTAGGCGACATCAATATGATCAAGTTGGCCACCTAAAAGGAGATCTAAGGGTTGCTGGGTAAAAAGCGTTGTTGTTTTAATTGTCATTGCCGGCATTTGGGTTATCAAGAATAGGCGCATAAACTACCGCTTGCCTTAGCGCTTGTCAAGGAAATTTAGCCATCTAAACATCTAGAAGTTTTGAAGTCTGTAGAAACAAAGATTACGCTTGAATTTCCGTGTTGTTTTGATTATTTTGTTAATAATCATTTTTATCTGAATCACATCAATGAAATTGGCTTTAAAAGAAACGTTACAAAACCTGTTTGACAGATTGCACATTAAGCGAATCGTGCGCTATTTGAGTGGATTTGTAGCGTTTTCTGTTTTTTTATTGATTATCGTAGATGCCATGATTGGTTATTATGTTCGGGAGAACATTTATTACGATATTGCCAAAATCCCAAATCGCCCTTACGGCTTAGTGCTTGGCACATCAAAGTACTTTGCCAATAACGCATTGAATCTGTTTTATCATAATCGCTTGTTGGCGGCGCAACGTCTATTTGAAGCGAGAAAAGTGGATTATTTATTGTTAAGCGGAGACAATCGCACGCGTCAATACAATGAGCCACGAACGATGCTTAAAGATCTGAAAAGAATGGGCGTGCCACCGGAATTTATTTATTTAGATTTCGCCGGATTTCGTACATTGGATTCGGTGGTTCGTGCCGATCAAGTCTTTCAGGCACATTCTTTTACCATCATTTCGCAGAAGTTCCATTGTGAGCGTGCCTTGTTTATTGCGAAATTCCACAAGATCGACGCCATTTGTTTTGTCGCCGATTATCCGCAAGTGTCTTCTTGGGTGAGAATCAGAGAGTTTTTTGCACGCCTACAGGCGGTTTGGGATATTCTCATCGAAAAAGAACCGCACTTTTTGGGAGAACCGGAACCGCTTCCCCCACCACTTAGCATTCCTAGTATCAACAGTGATACTTAACGATTTTCCGCATTAAAGGCGTTGTGTTCACCGTGTTTTTATGTTTTTTCGAGAGAGCATTCAACGCAAGATTTAACAACGATCGCGATATTTTGTCATAATCTTGCACACTGCAAATCACGGCATTTTCCAATAATTCCAACATTTCAAAATGCCCAAAGGTTGCAATCATGAGTTGAGGCGGAATATGACCTTGTCGCTGTAATAACACCAATAACACACCTTCTAACAGCGTAAAAGAGGTAGTAAAAATCGAGGTTGGTAATTCATTTTGATCTAACCAACGAGAAAATGCGGTGGCCGCATGGTTTTTATGGAAGTTATCCGTGTACAAATAGGTTGTGTTAATGTTTTTCCCGTCTAACGCCTGACGAAAGCCTTTTTCGCGGGCTTGGCTGATGGGCAATTCAGGTAATGCGCCAAAAAATAGAATGCGTTGTTGTTTGGCTTGCTTGAATAGCTCATGGCTTAACCGATAGGCATCGCCTTCATCGTCCGTTAAAAGATTTACGACATTGGGCGATAGAATTTGGCGATCAAAACCGATCACCGGAATGTTGGTGTGCTGGTAAAAATCTGTGTTGTAAGGCAATGCGGAAGAGACCACCAAGGCATCAATTTGGCGTTGTAACAAGTGTTTTACGCAGTCTTCTTCATTTTTAACTTTATCGTTAGAGCAAGATATCAGTAATTGATAGCCGATTTCTCTTAAATGATTTTCTAAATTGTTAGCAATTTTGGCATAACTGATATTCTCAAAATCCGGAATAATTAAACCGATGGTTTTACTTTTGCCTACACGCAGGCTGGCGGCCATTGCATTGGGTTTAAAATCATACTGTTTAATTAAGGCTTCCACTTTTTTGATAGTGCTATCACTCACACGGTATTGCTTGGCTTTTCCGTTTACAACATAGCTCACCGTTGTGCAAGAGACACCGGCAAGTTTGGCAATTTCATCTAATTTCACATTAACTCCTTATAAATGTCAGAAATAGAGAATTTGATAGGGTAAGGTAGAGTTTACGCTTTTAGCGCATGTAAAAAACAGACATCCATCACAGTTTTAGAAGTGCTTTATAAAGTGCGGTTCATTTTTGCACCTTTTGACAGAAAAACCTATAAAAAACTCAAGAATTATGTGTAAATCACGGAAAATGCCAGTCTTAACGCGTATCGGTCATTTAAAATTTTATAAAAAATGACCGCACTTTATTTACCCCGTAGCGTGCAACTTGTTGCACGAATGATTAACCTCGATATGTAATTCATGATTTCCTGCGTAGCGTGCATCTTGATGCACGACAGAATCAATCACGGAACGAACTAAAGTGCGGTAATTTTTGGAGGTATTTTTTCAACCAACGTATTATCAACCGTCAAGCGCGTTATTCATTTCGTGCAACAAGTTGCACGCTACGATTTATGATTTCCTGCGTAGCGTGCATCTTGATG
>NZ_CABFLM010000073.1 GCF_901873365.1 uncultured Aggregatibacter sp. | reverse complement strand
TAATTAAGCTATTAAACGACCAAATGAATTTGGAATTTTATTCTTCAAATTTATATTTACAAATGAGTGCATGGTGTGAACAACAAGGTTTTGAAGGCGCGGCTAAATTTTTATCTGCGCATGCAGCCGAAGAAATGCAACATATGCGTAAATTATTTACCTATTTAAATGAAACAGGTGCGTTGGCAGTGATTACTCAAATTGATGAGCCACCACATCAATTTAAATCATTAAAAGAAGTTCTTGAATTAACGTATCAACATGAAAAATTAATTACCAGTAAGATCAATGAGTTGGTCGGTAGAACTTTTGAAGAGAAAGACTACTCTGCATTCAACTTCTTACAATGGTATGTTGCAGAACAACATGAAGAAGAAAAATTATTCAGTCGTATTTTGGATAAATTAAATCTTCTTGGTGAAGATGGTAAAGGCTTGTTCCTTGTTGATAAAGATTTAGCGGCATTAGCAACAGCAAGCAACTAATCTTTCTAAAACAAAAAAGGCTAGGTTTTACAACTTAGCCTTTTTTATCATATCTCATCCGATAAATGCTAAATTATCAGATGAAATTTACTCCACGCAATTATTTCTTCCGCTCTACCCACTTGCCATCCACAAAATCAACAATCCATTTGGTGGCTTTGCCATTTTTTTCAGAGGTAACATATTGGCGTTTTTCTTTGCGACTAAAACGAATAATGGCCGCGTTGCCTTCCGGATCGAATTGTGGCGCATCGGCTAAGTAGCGCAATTTCTCCGGCAAACGATCACGATACAATGCTAACTCTGCAACTTTTGGTGCGCGAGTTTCACGGGATTTTGGAAAGTTATGCGCAGACATAAATACACCGCTGGCACCATCACGGAGTACAAAATACGCATCGGATTTTTCACATTTTAATTCCGGGAAATGAATCGGATCTTCTTTTGGCGGTGCAACTTCACCATTTTTCAAAATTTTACGAGTGTTATCACATTGCGTACAAGCCATGTATTTACCAAAACGACCGAGTTTTAGATGCATATCGCTGCCGCATTTATCACATTCAACAACTGGGCCGTCATAACCTTTGATTTTGAATTTACCTTCTTCAATTAAATAACCGTCACAATTCGGATTGTTACCACAAATATGCAATTTACGATGTGGATCAAGAATATAGCTATCCATTGCTGTACCACATTTCGGGCAACGCTTACGCTCCATTAATGCTTTGGTTTCAGACGCTTCATCTAACACGTTTAATAATTCGGCTTCCGGAATCAAGTTAATGGTGGTTTTACAACGTTCCTTTGGCGGTAAGGCATATCCGGTACAACCTAAAAACACACCGGTACTGGCGGTTCGAATTGCCATATTACGGCCACAAGTCGGACACACAATATCTGTTTCGACCAAATTATTCGGACGCATTCCGCCTTCTAATTCGTCTAATTCCGCTTTGGTCAGTTGAGTCGAGAAATCTTTGAAGAATTGATTTAATTCGGTTTTCCAATTTTTCTCACCGGACGCGATTTGGTCCAACACATCTTCCATATTGGCAGTGAAATCATAGCTCATTAAATCAGCAAAAGACTGATTTAAGCGATCGGTCACGATTTCGCCCATTTTTTCTGCATAAAAACGGCGATTTTCTGTACGCACGTAACCGCGTTCTTGAATCGTAGAAATAATGGCCGCATAAGTCGAAGGTCGGCCAATCCCCCGTTTTTCCAGCTCTTTTACTAATGCAGCTTCAGAAAAACGAGCCGGTGGTTTTGTGAAATACTGTTGAGGTTCCACACTTAACAAATTCAGTGTGGTATTTACGTCCACATCAGGCAAGGCCTGATCTTCCGCTGATTTTCCGGATTGTGGCAATACCTTCGTCCAACCATCAAAGCGTAAAATACGCCCTTTGGCCGTTAAGGTGTAATCCCCTGCTCTGACTGTTAAAGTAGTGCTGTCATATTGAGCCGGCGGCATTTGGCAGGCTACAAACTGGCGCCAAATTAAATCGTATAAACGCACGGCATCTTTTTCCATCCCCACTAAATCATTCGAACCAATTTGAATATCTGATGGACGAATCGCCTCGTGGGCTTCTTGTGCGTTTTCTTTGCTGGAATAGAAATTTGGCTTGGTCGGCAAATAAGGTACACCATAATGTTTTTCGATATAACTGCGCACCATATTTAACGCATCTTGACTCAGATTAGTGGAGTCCGTACGCATATAAGTAATATAACCGGCTTCATATAAACGCTGTGCCAACATCATGGTTTTCTTCACACCAAAGCCTAAACGGGTACTTGCCGTTTGTTGTAATGTTGAGGTAATAAATGGTGCGCGCGCTTTAGAACTGGTCGGTTTCGTTTCTAAATCAGAAATAACATAATCAGATTTAGCTAAAAAATCCACCGCACTTTGTGCCTGTTCCGCATTTTTGGGCTCAAATTTTTTACCTTTAAACTGCACCACATCCAAACGAATCTGCTCATGTTTTGCGGTGTCGGTTAACACAGAAACTTCCCAGTATTCTTGTGGTACAAAGGCTTTAATTTCCCGTTCACGTTCCACAATCAATTTCACGGCGACCGATTGCACACGGCCGGCAGATAACCCACGCGCCACTTTTTTCCAAAGCAACGGTGACACCATAAAACCGACAACACGATCTAAGAAACGGCGTGTTTGCTGCGCATTCACCCTATCCATGTTTAAATTTTCAGGATGTTCAAAGGCTTGTTTAATGGCATTTTTGGTAATTTCATTAAAGACAACGCGACTATAACGTTCATCATCGCCGCCAATTACCTCACGCAAATGCCACGCGATAGCCTCTCCTTCTCTATCCAAGTCGGTGGCGAGATAAATATGATCGGCTTTTTTGGCGAGGGATTTTAGCTCAGCAACGACTTTTTCTTTACCGGGTAAAATCTGATAGTTGGCTTTCCAACCGTGATATGGGTCGATCCCCATGCGTTTGACTAAAGCATCTTGTTCTTTTTGTTGTTTTATCGCTTGCTTTTCTTCCGCACTAAGACCTTTGGTAGAAATAGGTTTGGCTTTCTCTCCGGTCGCAGAACCCACCGTTGGCAAATCACGAATATGTCCCACGCTGGATTTCACTACATAATTGTTTCCTAAATATTTATTAATGGTTTTCGCCTTCGCAGGCGACTCCACAATAACCAAGGATTTTGTCATTATTATTACCTAATTTCGATTAACTTGTATAAAATTGCCCGCTATATTGCTAACTATCTTCAAGTAGGTCAACTACTTTTTTCCAAAAGGCATCAGAAATGGATAAACTCAACGCAATTTCAATTTTTTGCAAAGTGATTGAAACTCAAAGTTTTACCAAAGCAGCCGCATTGCAAAATATCTCCGTTGCTATGGCAAGCAAATTGGTTTCTCAATTAGAAGAACAGTTAAAAACACGTTTGTTACAACGAACCACCCGTAAGATTGTGCCAACGGAGGCCGGCAGCCTCTATTATCAACATTGTCAGCCCATTTTATTGGAATTGGAGGAAGCCGAATCCAGCATCAGCAATCTTACCACCTCTCTGCAAGGGAATTTAACCGTTTCTATCCCACGGGATTTTGGTTTGCGATTTATTACGCCGAATTTAGCGCGTTTTGTGAAAGCCCATCCGAATTTACACATGGAAATTGAGTTTAACGATCGTATGATTGATTTGGTCAGCGAAGGATTTGATTTAGCGTTGCGTATTGGTTATCTGCAAGACAGTTCCTTGGTGGCAAAGAAAATTGCGACCTCCTCAATGCACTTCGTCGCGTCACCGGAATATTTAGCCACGCATGGCACACCACAAACACCGGAAGAATTAGAACATCACGACTGCCTTTTATACAAAGCCACAGGCAACCAAATTTATTGGGAATTTAACAAACACAATAAAATTCAGCGTATTAAAATGCGTTCTAAACTGGTGTGTAATAATGGCTTAACCCTTGCTTCATTGTGTGTTGATGGTGTTGGCATTATTAACACACCACGCTTCTTTGTGGAGGAAGAATTGGCTTCAGGAAAATTGGTGGAAATTTTAGCGGATTACCGACAACAAGAGTTGGATTTACATATTGTTTATCCACACCGCCGTCATTTGTCAGCGAAAGTCAAAGCCTTCATTGATTTTATTACTCGGCTGGATTTATGTAAGACAAAACCGTAAAAGTGCGGTCGTTTTTAAGTGGATTTTCGTTTTACGTGACCTTGCAATTAAGCAAGGTCATTTTTTATGTCTAAAACAAAAGGAATATGCTCTGGCAACGGTGCGAGTCTGCCTAACTCCACCCACGCACAAGGAAAATGAAAATCAGACCCCATAGAACCGGCGAGTTGATGTTCTTCTGCGAGTTTTACCAATAATTGACACTGGTCGCGACTTTGTCCGCAACCGGAAATTTCAATGGCATCGCCGCCCCAGGCTTTAAAACTCTCCGTTAGTTTTCGTACCCATTTCATGGTCATGGTATAACGCAACGGATGGGCAAACACGGCAACCCCACCGGCTTGATGAATAATGTCGATGGTTGTTGGAATATCAACCCACTGTGGCTTGACATAAGCTGATTTACCCTGCCCCAAATAACGTTTAAAGGCTTGGCCGTCATTAGAGACTTTGCCGATTTGCACTAAATGACGGGCATAATGCGCTCGGGTCACTTCGCCATTGCCGGCTAATTTTTTTGCCTCTACATAAGCATTTTCTACACCAATTTTTTCTAATTTTGCCCCGATTTCCTGAGCTCGAATCTCGCGTAATTTCGCTTGCTCAGCTAAAAGTGCGGTCATTTTTTCATGTGAAATATCAAACCCTAACCCCACAATATGAATGGAGCGATTTTCCCATAGCGTGGAAATTTCCACGCCATTAATCAGCCTCATGCCCAAAGACTCTGCCTGTTGTCGAGCCTCAGCAACTCCGGCCACGGTATCATGATCCGTCAACGCCAGCACATTCACACCTTTTTCATGGGCACGCAAAACCACCTCTGTCGGCGATAATATCCCATCGGAAGCTGTGCTATGGCAATGTAAATCGTATTTTGTCATGTGTTAACCTACGATTCTGTTCTAATTTCATAATTATTTTCTTTAACAATAACCGCTTGATGATTATTGATTGGAAATAAATTGTATGTGGATTGATAAGCCCGAATGGTTTCCATTGCACTTGCTTCAAAAGGAAACTCACCATAATGTGGCACAATGGCAAAATTAACGAGATTGAGTGAAGAATAATCAGTCAATTCGGAAGCAACCATCTTATCATCCATAATTTGGTTGTATTTAATATTACCAGCAGTAATTATTGCTCCTGCAGATTCTCCGATATACACCATTCCTTCTGAAATTCGTAAGTTAATCAACTCAAGTAAATTTTTTTTCTTTAATTCTTGTAACAGATAAAACGTATTGCCACCTGAAATATACAGATATGGTGTTTGTTTTATTTTTTCCTTGATAATCACTTCAGATGTATTGGCAATATCTAAAATATCTACGGAGAATCCTAATGTCTGAAACACATATTTCGCTTCATCAATATAGCCTACATAGTGCTCTACATTGCCGGCAGTTGGGATAAATAATACCTGTTTGGCTAATATTTGTTCTTGTATAAAATTTCTAAACAGATTTCCCACACCTGAAAAATAAGAAGTTAAAAATAAGGTTTTCATCTCGTCACTCTCTTATTTAATTGCTTGAACTAATTCTTTCACCAATTTCGGACCGTGATAAATCAACCCGGAATACACTTGTAAAAGCTCGGCACCGGCTTGGATTTTCTCTTGTGCATTTTGTACGCTATCAATACCGCCGCTGCCAATAATCGGAATTTGCCCTTTGAGTTCTTGGTGCAAGCGAGCAATGATAGCGGTACTTTTATGTTGCAAGGGCTTCCCGCTTAATCCCCCCTGCTGTTCAGCATTTTTGAGATTTGTGACGTTGTCGCGAGAAATGGTCGTATTAGTGGCAATCACACCATCCATTTTATGACGCAGCAAGGTATCGGCAATTTGAATTAACTCACTTTCCGTCAAATCCGGGGCAATTTTTACCGCAATCGGCACATATTTGCCATGCTGTGAAGCCAGTTCTTTTTGACGAGATTTAATGCTTCTTAGCAAATCATCAAAATAATCACCATATTGTAACTGGCGCAAATCCGGTGTATTAGGCGAAGAAATATTCACGGTGATATAACCGGCGTAGTTATAGGCTTTATTCAAACAAATCAGATAATCATCTTTTCCTTGTTCTAAAGGCGTCAGTTTATTTTTACCGATGTTGATCCCCAACACGCCGTCATAGTGCGATTTTTTGACATTTTCAATCAGCTGATCGATACCATAATTATTAAAGCCATTACGATTAATGATGCCTTCTGCTTCAACCAAACGAAATTGGCGAGGTTTGGCATTTCCCTCTTGCGCCAATGGCGTCACTGTGCCCACTTCAATAAAACCAAATCCCATGGCACCAAACCCATCAATCGCTTCCGCATTTTTATCTGCCCCCGCAGCCAGACCAATAGGATTTTTAAATTCAATGCCCATAACAGTTTTTGGTGTACCTTGTGGACAATTTAGAAGTTGTTTTAAGAGAAAATGAAATGGCGGGTATGCCGCTAAGCCCAGGGCTTTTATCACTAAATTATGGGCATCTTCAGGATCAAGGGAAAAAATCCCTTTACGAATGAAAGAATACATACTCGTTTATCTCTCCGGATAGTTAACTGTGAAAAGAATAGAAAAAGTGCGGTCAAATTTAACCGCACTTTTATGTTTACTGTAACGCTTTTTCGATTTTCTCAAACAAATCGCGAGATAAATCTTCTGTCTCACTGATGCGTTCTAGCGCACGTTTCATCAAGGTTTGGCGTTGTGCATCATAGCGCGCGAAACGAATTAACGGCTCAATTAAACGAGAAGCCACCTGTGGGTTGCTTTTGTTCAGTTTAATTAAAATATCCGTTAAGAAACGGTAGCCTGAACCGTCAATGGCGTGGAACGCTTTTAAGTTTTGCCCCGCAAAGGCACCAATGAGAGAACGCACACGGTTCGGGTTATTAAAATTAAAACTTGGATGATCCATCAACTGCATCACGTTTTGCAATACATTGTCTTCCGGACGAGTCGCTTGTAAAGCAAACCATTTGTCCATCACTAAACCGTCATGTTGCCATTTTTGCTCAAAATCAGCCAATAAACCGTCACGACAGGCCAATTTAGCTTGCGTCGCAGAAGTTAAGGCGGCGAGTGTGTCGGTCATGTTATTGGAATAGGTGTAATGTTTGTTCACCAGATTATTGCCAATATTGGTATAGGCTAAATAGCTTAAACAGACATTACGTAGTTTGCGTAAAGCAATGTCTTCCCGATTGATTTTGTATTCATCCAAACGAATGGCGTTGTAAGTTCTTAACAATACCTCTTGTAAGCTGTCTGCAATTGCAACAGCCATAAACTCCCTGGCAGCGCTGATGGCATCCGGATCAATGGTTTTAAATAATTCCGCAAACTCTGTTACTTTCGGCAACGTGAGAATCAAACTGGTTAACTCAATATCTTTTTGATAATTATCTAAAACTTGATAAAACACGGCTGCCGTTTCCGCCGATAATTCTAGCGGTTGGCCTTGTTGATAATGAGAGACGTTACGTCGTAACTCAGAAGCCAGTAACATTTGCGCTGCATCCCAACGAATAAAGCCATTTTCAGCACATTTTAGCAAGGTAATCAGTTGTGAAGAGGAATAATCATAATCCAATTTCACCGGTGCAGAGAAATCGCATAACAAGGCTGGAATCGGCTTAGTGTAAAGATTATGAAATTCAAAGGTTTGGTCTTTTTGAGTAATGTTTAACACATTATCCACAACGCCATCGGCATCATAGAGCGTTTGTGCGGTACCCTTTTCATCATACAACGCAATTTTCAACGGAATGTGTAAATTCACTTTTTCCATTTGATCGGCTGTTGGTGGCGTTAATTGAGAAACCTGCAATTGATAAACGTGATTTTTTTCATCGTAACGATCACTGATGGTTAACTCCGGCGTGCCGGATTGACTGTACCAGCGGCGGAACTGGGCTAAATCCAAATTATTGGCGCGCTCCATGGCAGACACAAAGTCTTCACAGGTTGCCGCTTTGCCATCGTTTTCCGCAATATATAACTTCATGCCCTTTTGAAAGCCTTCTTCGCCCAATAAGGTATGCAACATACGAATCACTTCTGCGCCTTTTTCGTACACAGTGACCGTATAGAAGTTATTCATTTCAATTACTTTTTCCGGGCGAATCGGATGAGCCATCGGTCCTGCGTCTTCAGCAAATTGTACGGTACGCAAAAACTTCACGTTATTAATGCGATTTACCGGACGAGAACCGGTGTCAGAGGAAAATTCCTGATCACGGAAAACCGTTAACCCTTCTTTTAGACTCAATTGAAACCAATCACGGCAAGTGACTCGATTCCCCGTCCAGTTGTGGAAATATTCGTGCGCAATCACACTTTCAATGGCTAAATAGTCGTCATCGGTTGCCGTTTGTGGATTTGCCAACACATATTTGTCGTTAAAAATATTGAGCCCTTTATTTTCCATGGCACCCATGTTGAAGAAGTCCACCGCAACAATCATGTAAATGTCGAGGTCATATTCTAAATCAAAACGTTCTTCATCCCATTTCATGGCACGTTTTAAGCTTTGCATTGCCCAATCGGCACGATCTAAATTGCCACGATTCACATACAATTCTAATGCTACTTCACGACCACTTTTCGTGATGAATTGATCTTTCAGCACATCAAAATCGCCTGCCACTAACGCAAATAAATAGCTTGGTTTCGGGAACGGATCATGCCATTCCACCCAATGACGACCATCGTCTAAATCGCCGCTGTTAATGCGATTGCCATTAGAAAGTAAAAAAGGATATTTCGCTTTATCGGCGGTGATTTTCGTGGTGTAACGTGCTAAGACATCCGGTCGATCTAGCATGTAAGTAATTTGACGAAAGCCCTCCGCTTCACACTGTGTACAAAAAGCGTCACCGGATTGATACAAACCTTGTAGTGATGTATTGGCTGCCGGATTTAAAATCGTCGTGATTTCCAGTTCAAACTGATTTGCATCGATTTGCTCAAGATTTAGCGTCAAACTTTCCGGATCTTGTTGATATTGTGTAAAAGGTGTTCCATTTAATTTAATGGAAGAAAATTGAAAATCCTGTCCGTCTAGGCGCAAGGTGGTGCTGTTTGGATTAAGACGTTGATATTGGCTTGTGGCAACCACCACGGTCTTTTCCGGCTCTAATTGAAAATCGAGATGGATATCGGTTACCGTGAAATCGGGGGTTTGATAATCTTTTCTATATTTGGCTTTAGCGAGCATAAAACAACCTAATTCTAAGGGCTAAAAAGTGCCGTTAAGGATATGATTTTTAGCATTAAGTTGCAAATGGATTTTCTTTGGCAAAGTTATCGCAAACGTTTGCGCATTATGCTATTCTAGCGCCGTTTTTTATCTCCAAGAATGAGGCAAAAATGTCTTTAACATCCCCTAAAATTGCCATTGTGATGGGTTCTCAAAGTGATTGGGCAACCATGCAAGAAGCCACACAAATCCTCGATCAATTACATGTTCCTTATCATGTCGAAATTGTTTCGGCACATCGTACGCCTGACAAACTCTTCCAGTTTGCCGAAAACGCACAACAAAACGGTTATAAAGTGATTATTGCCGGTGCCGGCGGTGCAGCACATTTGCCGGGCATGATTGCAGCCAAAACCATCGTCCCCGTGCTTGGCGTGCCGGTGAAAAGCTCAATTTTAAGTGGTGTCGATAGCCTCTATTCCATTGTGCAAATGCCCAAAGGGATTCCTGTCGGCACCTTAGCCATTGGACCTGCCGGCGCAGCAAACGCAGGCTTATTGGCCGCGCAAATTTTGGCGATGAATAATGTAGAATTAGCGCAACGCTTGCATCAGTTCAGACAGACACAAACACAAAGCGTATTGGACAATCCGGATCCTCGAATTTAAAAACAGCTAAAATTTCCACCGCACTTTAAACAGACAAATATAAAAAAGTGCGGTCATTTTTTCCCGTGTTTTTTAATGAATCACTGAAGGTGGCGCAAGCCTGAGCGTTTGTACATCCCTAAAAATCAATGAGAAAACTATGCAAAAATCAGCCCTCTATCCAACCATTTATGTTCTTGGCAATGGACAACTCGGCAGAATGTTACGCTATGCCGGTGCGCCTTTAGATATTCACGTTCAACCGCTGCCTTTTGATGCGCCGGTGTTTGAGTTGTCGCCGAATGACATTATTACGGCAGAAATCGAACGCTGGGAAAAAACACCGCTGACCACGCTCCTCGGCAATCACGCCAATTTCGTCAATCAAAAAGTCTTCGCACAATTAGCTGATCGCTTAAGCCAAAAATCCTTATTAGATAAATTACATCTTCCAACCTCGCCTTGGTGTCTATTGAAAGAACCATCACAATGGGACGAAGTATTTCAGCATATTGGTGAGAAAGTTGTCGTTAAACGTCGTATGGGTGGTTATGACGGACGTGGGCAGTGGATTGTGTCTGATGAAAACAAAGCGCAAATTACGGAAGACTTGTTTGGGGAAACCATTGCGGAAAAATTTATTCCGTTTGATTACGAAGTGTCTCTCGTGGGCGCCCGTTTCCGTAACGGTGACACCCGTTTTTATCCGGTCACTCACAATTTACAGCAAAATGGCATATTACGTTACAGTGTCATGGATATCACTTTTCCACAGCAATCCACACAGCAACAGCAAGCTGAAATGATGTTAAGCAAAATCATGAATGAGCTCAATTATGTGGGCGTGATGGCGATGGAATGTTTTGTGGTGGGCGATCAGCTTTTAATTAATGAGCTTGCGCCACGCGTACACAACAGCGGTCACTGGACACAACTTGGCTGTGCTGTGAGTCAATTTGAATTGCATTTGCGGGCATTATTGGATTTGCCTACGCCGCAATTAAAAGTATCCGCGCCAAGCGTGATGGTCAATTTGATTGGTACTGAGCACAACCCACAGTGGTTAAACACCGCCTTTGCGCAGTTACACTGGTATGGCAAAGAAGTTCGCCCGGGACGTAAAGTAGGACACATTAACCTTTCCCATCCGGATAAACAGGTGATTATCGCGCAATTAGACAAATTAGCAGCGGAATTGCCGGAAGATTATCAATCCGGTTTGCAATGGGCAAAAAATAAGTTGATATAGTTAACATATTTGAAACATATTGCTTGTCAAAAAGAACACCGAGCAGTATAACTAAAACAATTTTCACCCACCATCCGAGGATAACACTATGTTTGAAAAGATTACTGCCGCACCGGCGGATCCAATTTTAGGTCTAGGCGAAGCATTTAAATCCGAAACCCGCAGTAACAAGATTAATTTAGGTATCGGTGTCTATAAAGACGCCAAAGGCAACACCCCGATTGTTAAAGCGGTAAAAGAAGCAGAAAGACGTTTATTAGAACAAGAAAATACCAAAAACTACTTGCCGATTGATGGCGTTGCTGATTTTAACGCACGTACCAAAGAATTATTGTTTGGTGCGAATTCCGATATCGTAAAAAATAATCGTGCCAGAACCGCACAAAGTTTAGGTGGCACCGGCGCGCTCCGCATTGCTGCAGAGTTCGTTAAACGCCAAACTAACAGCCAAAATGTGTGGATTAGCACGCCAACCTGGCCAAACCACAATGCAATTTTCAAAGCGGTAGGCATTAACATCCGCGAATATCGTTACTACGATGCCGAACGCAAAGCCTTAGACTGGGACAACTTAATTGCGGATTTAAGCCAAGCCGGTGAAGGCGATGTGGTTTTACTTCACGGTTGCTGCCACAACCCGACCGGTATCGACCCAACACCGGAACAATGGGACAAACTGGCTGAAATGTCTGCACAAAAAGGCTGGTTGCCATTATTCGACTTCGCTTATCAAGGCTTTGCTCATGGCTTAGAAGAAGATGCTTACGGTTTACGCGCCTTTGCCAAAAACCACAAAGAACTTTTAGTGGCAAGCTCCTTCTCTAAAAACTTCGGTTTATATAACGAGCGTGTTGGTGCATTCACTGTCGTGGCAGAAAATTCAGATATTGCCGCGACTGCATTAACTCAAGTGAAAGTCATTATCCGTACCCTCTACTCCAACCCGTCTTCTCACGGGGCAAATACCGTTGCATTGGTATTAAATGATGCAAAATTACGCCAAGACTGGGAAAACGAGCTTACCGAAATGCGCGACCGCATCAAAAAAATGCGCCACCGTTTTGTTGAGTTACTTAAAGAATACGGTGCTCAACAAGACTTTAGCTTCATCATCAACCAAAACGGTATGTTCTCTTTCAGTGGCTTGACCGCAGAACAAGTTGACCGCTTGAAAGAAGAATTTGCCATTTATGCCGTGCGCTCAGGCCGTATCAACGTTGCCGGCATTACCGAAGACAACATTCGTTACCTCTGCGAAAGCATTGTCAAAGTGTTGTAATTTTTGACCGCACTTCAAAAGAAAACGGCATTGAAATGATCTGCACCCCAAAGAAGCTAAATTTCCAACTGATTAAGGTGCAGATTTTTTATGATTATGAACCTCATGTTTGAGTTTACTACAGAGCCAGAAAAAGGATTTTTCACTCCCAAGTTCACTAAAAAAGTGCGGTCAATTTTCTAAACGTTTTTAACCATAACGCCCACAGACAACGTGACCGTTCCTTATTTTTTCAAAGGCTTATCTGTAGGCGTTAGAATTCACGCACTATCTCAAAAATTAAGCCGGTTGGTTTGCCATCTCTTTTTCCAAAAAAGCAATAAACCCATGTAGCTCATCTATATTAGAGTTAACAAAAACCTGATCTTGTTTCTCTAAAAGAAGATATTTCATCCAAGAAAGCAAGTTAGATTTATCTTCTTGATCTAACAATTTAACAATATTTTCGAATCTTTTGTTAGAAGTAAACGCCCAAAATAATTCATCTAAACGGTCATCTATAATATCAGAATAGTGATATAACCATTCCCGTTGAAGATAGGGAAGCAAATATGTCCATCCCTCCCAACTAATATCACTAGAAGACCCTCGAAATTGAGAAAAATCGATCTTCTCCCCTTCCTTTAATGAAGCTAAATAATCATATTCTTCTATGTCTTCAGGTCGGGTGATGGCGACATAGTCTCTTTTATAATTGAAAAAATGTTGAGGAAGTTTTTTTAATTTCAATAAGTGTTTCATGGTGTTACCTCATATATCTCATACAGTTATTAACTCTATGTCCAATATCTGTGATTTGCTGTTCCTTGCTGACGATGGACTTCAGTCATCTGTCCTATCATAGGCATATTGAATGAGCTTATCATCAAACTCTTTCTCTTGCATCAAAAGCAAATTTAACTCTGTTAGGCTGAGAATATTACTTTGAGAAAGAGTTAATTTTTTCCAAAATAGAAAGTAATTCATCCTCTAAGAGAAAAGAAAAAGGATCTTGACCAGAAAACAAAATAAAGGAAATCCAGTTTTTAAATCTATCTAAATCATCTTCATCAAACAAGTATAGAAATTTAGAAAGATTACCATCTTCCGCAAGATACCAAAAAAATTTCATTGGATAGTCCTCTAAATCTTTAGGAAGATTATTAAAGTATTTTATTTGCATTAGAGGTAAAAGATAATTCCAGCCATCCCAGGTTATATCTGAGCAGGGAATATCTAGTTTCTCAAAATTAACTTCTTGATTCGGCTTTATTGAGGTAGCATAACTATAACCATTTAAATCTTCAGGTCGTGTAATTGCAATATGATCCTTACTTGTATTTAAGAATCGATTAGGCCACTTTCTAGGTTTAATTAAAATAGACTCTATT
>NZ_CABFLM010000072.1 GCF_901873365.1 uncultured Aggregatibacter sp. | reverse complement strand
CTGATTGATTGTTAAAGAACATTTGCACTAAGCAAGGTTGATAATTCTAACTTCTCGTTATTTTATCGTCAAGAAAATTTTTCAAGAATTTTTCTTTTTATTTGCTACCCTTGCGGTGCGGAGGCGTATTATAGAGATTCGATCCTGAGGATCAAGTGTTTTTTCAAAAAAAAATGTTTGATAGGTTAGAAAAAATACAATTTGCTTATTTGATCTGCAAAAACGCCTCAGAAAATGACCGCACTTTCTGCCAATCTGTATATTCGATCTCTTTTGTCGGATCTGTTTCTCCGCCAGTGATGCGCATAATCAATTGGATCATAATACGATCGAAAAACTTATAGCGCGGATAAAGCAGCGCGCCGGCAAACACTGCCGATATCGTCGGTTTCCAAGTAATACGTTGCAAAAATTTGCGTACATAAACATTAGTTTCCGGTGTGGATTTTTCAGGTTTTCGCGCCGTTAAATTGACGCCAAAAAATGCCGTCGTCTTCTGATTTAAAAGTGCGGTGTGTTTTTCTAACATTTTATACAGCTGTTTATTGAAATGCCCGTAGCGGATCGAGGCGCCAATCATAATACGATCATAGGCTTGAAGCTCGAATTCATCATGAATTGACTTAACCTCCACGTTTTCTTTAATCACATTTGCAATAAAACTGGCTATTTTTTTGGTTTGTCCATCATGTGTGGAATAGAGAATGAGCGTTTTCATTAAGATTTCCAAAATGTCGGTGTAAATAGAACTAAAAGTGAGAAGATTTCTAAACGTCCGCACACCATCGCTAACGTGAGAACCCACTTGGCGCTGTCGGGAATATCAACAAAATTACTGCTGACCGACCCCAGTGCCGGTCCAAGATTATTTAAACAAGCAATGACGGCATTGAATGCGTCAAATGTCTCAACGCCACAGCTAATCACGCCAAGTAAACAAATGACAAAGACCAATAAATAGGCAGAAAAAAACGCCCAAATACTTTGAATCACCCTTTCATCCAATACACGTTTACCCAATTTTATCGGATAGACTAAATTCGGATGAATTAAGCGATTAAGCTCTCGTTTACCTTGCAAATAAAGCACAAGTACGCGCACGACTTTCAATCCGCCACCAGTTGATCCTGCACAACCGCCGATAAAAGAGGCGAATAATAATAAGATCGGAAGAAATAATGGCCACTGATCGAAACTTGAGGTGGTATAACCTGCGGTTGTCGAAATGGAAACCGATTGGAATGCCGATTGTTCAAGATTTTGTAGCCAATCATCATTAAAACGATGATGCCCAAGCAACATCACAAAACATACCGCAATAAGCACCAATTGAATAAAAATAAAAAAGCGAAATTCCGGATCACGAAAATAGCTTGACAGGATATTGCCTTTGCCAATTTGAGAAAAGGCGTTGAAATGCAAGGCATAGTTACAGGCTGAAATGAGTAAAAATGCAATGGTAATCAGATTAACGGCAGAACTATTAAAATACGCGATACTGCTATCATGCGTAGAAAAGCCGCCAATAGAAACGGTTGAGAAACTGTGGCTAATTGCATCAAATGGCGACATTCCGGCTAACCAATAAGCCATTGCGCACAGTGTCGTTAATGAAGCATAAATAAACCATAATGTTTTCGCTGTTTCGGTAATTCTCGGGCGCATTTTATTTTCTTTGACCGGCCCGGAAATCTCGGCGCGATATAATGACATACCGCCGATCCCCAATAATGGAATGATCGCCACAGCCAACACAATGATCCCCATACCACCTAACCACTGTAAAAATTGGCGGTAAAATAAAATCGCTTTCGGCAACTTATCCAAACCGATGATATTCGTCGCACCGGTGGTCGTTAAACCGGAAAAAGATTCAAAAAAAGCAGAGGATATGGTTAAATCAGGATCGTCAAATAAAATAAATGGGATCGCCCCTAAACTGCCCATGACGACCCAAAAGGCCACAACAATTAAAAACCCCTCACGTGATCGCAATTCTTCTTTATGATGATGGCACGCCCACCACAAAATGGCGCCGGCGATAGCGCTAATCACAAAAGATTGAATAAAGGCTTTACCGCCACCGTCTCCGTAAAGCAGGGCGACAAATGCCGGCAATAACATTGTGCCTGAAAAGCACATCACAAGAATGCCGACAATGCGTAAAATAGATAAAAAATGCACTAAAAACTCTCTTACTCACTCTGTTCCAAAGATAATCTACCGGCAGATTTTTCGGTCAATTCCCGTTCAAATGCCTGCAATTTATCTAAGCGAATCCCTAACATTACTGTAACTTCAACCTGAAAATCTTGCTCGATAACCGCCGCATCATATTTTTCGCACAATGCTTGTAGCCACTGAATTTGGCTATAATCACACCGCACTTGATAGCGCAAATAGTCCACTTTGGTCGTAACGTCTAACCGCTTTAACGCCTGTTGAACACCGCCGCCATAAGCCCGGACCAAGCCACCGGTCCCTAGCAAAATGCCACCATAATACCGAACCGTTACTGCGCAAATTTCACCTAATCCGCTTCCTTGTAAAGCCGCCAACATCGGTTTTCCTGCCGTTCCCGCCGGTTCGCCGTCATCCGAAAAGCCGAGCTGTTGTGAATCATTGGGCTTGCCCGCCACCGTTGCCCAACACCAATGCCGGGCATTCGGGTGTAATGCCTTGATTTCATGCCAAAAGGCTTTCGCCTCAGCCAAACCTTCCGTGTGGCGCAAATAGGTAATAAAACGGCTTTTTTTAATTTCTTCGGTAAAATCCACCGCACTTTTAGGAATGCTATATTCAATCATGCCATTAAGGAATTTTGCTGATTTTATACTGTGTTTTATTGTATTATAACCTGCAATTTTTCATAACAAATAGCTAAAATGAAGAACATCACAATCACCCAAACACTGGATACTATCGGGCTGCGATGCCCTGAACCGGTCATGTTAATCCGCAAGCATATTCGCCATTTAGAAAACGGCGATGTGCTTTTAATGTTAGCCGATGATCCGGCCACAACGCGAGACATCCCCAGTTTTTGTCAATTTATGGATCACACCCTGTTGCATAGCGAAACCGAACAACTTCCCTATCGCTACTGGGTGAAAAAAGGAAAATGATAATAACAAAAAGTGCGGTGAATTTTAAAAGCATTTCTAAAATCCACCGCACTTTCACTTGTTTGCCATCACAATCATACTCGACATCTACGATATAACATCATCATGAAAAACTTATTAACCACCCCTCATCCCACCCAAAACGATTATATTAACGCCATCGTCAAATTGGGCTCACGTGTTTACGAAGCGGCACAGGTAACACCATTACAAAAAATGAATAAGTTATCTGAGCGCCTGCATAATGCGATTTGGATCAAACGTGAAGATCGCCAGCCGGTTAACAGCTTCAAACTGCGTGGCGCTTATGCCATGATTTCCAGTCTATCGGCGGAACAAAAAGCCGCAGGTGTGATTGCCGCCTCTGCCGGCAACCATGCACAAGGCGTGGCGTTATCAGCAAAACAGCTTGGCTTAAAAGCCCTTATCGTAATGCCACAAAATACCCCCAGCATTAAAGTAGATGCGGTGCGTGGTTTTGGTGGTGAGGTGTTGTTGCACGGCGCGAATTTTGATGAAGCCAAAGCGAAAGCCATTGCGCTATCAAAAGAAAAAAACATGACGTTTATTCCGCCTTTCGACCATCCGTTAGTCATTGCCGGGCAAGGCACATTAGCGATGGAAATGTTACAACAAGTGGCGGATTTGGATTATGTCTTCGTGCAAGTGGGCGGTGGCGGTTTGGCTGCCGGTGTGGCGATTTTACTCAAACAATTTATGCCGGAAATTAAAGTCATTGGTGTGGAATCCAAAGATTCTGCCTGCTTAAAAGCCGCCTTAGATAACGGCAAACCGACGGATTTAGCACACGTTGGCTTATTCGCCGACGGCGTAGCGGTAAAACGTATCGGTGATGAAACCTTCCGCCTATGCCAACAATATCTCGACGACATAGTACTGGTGGACAGCGACGAAGTCTGTGCCGCGATGAAAGATTTGTTTGAAAACGTCCGTGCCGTCTCTGAGCCATCAGGGGCATTAGGCTTAGCCGGTCTGAAAAAATACGTCAAACAGCACAATATTCAGGGCAAAAACATGGCGGCGATTTTATCCGGCGCCAACTTGAATTTCCATACGCTCCGCTATGTATCCGAACGTTGCGAAATCGGTGAAAACCGCGAGGCCTTGCTTGCCGTCACCATGCCGGAACAGCCGGGCAGCTTCTTAAAATTCGTCCATACGCTTGGTGCGCGTGCAGTGACCGAATTTAGCTACCGCTACGCAGATGACCAAAAAGCCTGTATTTTCGCTGGGGTTCGCACCGCGAATGAAGCCGAAAAAGCAGAAATTATCGCAGAGTTAACACAAAATGGCTTCGATGTAGAAGATATGTCCGATGATGACATCGCCAAAACCCATGTGCGTTATTTAATGGGCGGACGGGTTGCTGATCACGGCGAACGCCTTTATACCTTCGAATTCCCTGAGCAAAAAGGCGCATTATTAAAATTCCTTGAAACGTTGGGTGGTCGCTGGAACATTTCTCTTTTTCACTACCGCGCTCACGGTGCCGACTATGGCAATATCCTCGCCGGATTCCAATTGGAACAATGCGATACCGGCGAATTTGAACACGCTTTGAAAACCTTAGGTTACGTCTATCAAGATGTTACCGACAGTAAATCCTATCGTTATTTCTTGCGTTAAAAAGACAGCCCAAAATGACCGCACTTCATGCTCTCCTCATCGTCCTATCCAAATGGGGAGAGCCTGTGTAGTCGAAACCCCGCAACGCACTTAGACAGATATTCTATGGTTAAAATTAAACACTCCGTTTCTACCCGCATAGCCAACTATCTCATTGTAATTATTATCTTTGTTGGTGTCATTGCCTCTTTAAGCTTTACGTTAATGGCGGGCAATAGATCGTATGCCGAAGCCATTAATGTCTCCGGCTCATTGCGTATGCAAAGTTATCGCCTATTGTACGACATGGAGCATCAACCGGAGTTAGTGGAAAAAGGCTTGCAGCAATACCGTGAAAGTCTGTATTCACAATCGCTACAGAATATCCACCACCAGTTTTTTGTATCTGAAGACGTGAAATCCTCTTACGACAATCTCATTATGCGTTGGGAGAAAATGGAGTCATTCGCGCGGCAAAAAAATTTCATTGAATATCAACGTGATATTGCCGACTATGTGGCGCAAGTGGATCAATTTGTCTCTGCATTGCAATATTCCGCCGAACAGCGTTGGATTTTGGCAGTATGGGTAATTGCTTTGTCATTATTGTTGATTTTTGTGATGGTTTCGTATGTGAATTGGTACACCCGTAAGGCAGTTGTGCGCCCATTGGAACAGCTGACACAAGCCAGTATCCAAGTGCAAATGGGGCAATTTAAACATATTCCATTAGATATAGATAAAGAAGATGAAATCGGCAATTTAGCGCGCACATTCACCAAGATGTCCTCTGAATTGGGTAAGTTATATTCCAGTCTTGAAGCAACGGTAAATGAAAAAACACAAAAGTTGCAACAAACCAACCGCTCTTTAACCACGTTGTACCACTGTTCCCAACTGGTCACCACCAACAATATTGACGGCAAGATTTTGCAAACGGTGATGCAAAATATTATGAGCAGCGAACACTTGCGTTATTTAGAACTAAAAGTGTTGGATGCGGAACATTGGAACATTTGCCTTGGTACGAAACAACCGTTAATCGAATGTCAGCAAACAGATGTGAGCATGGAAGGGGAAACTTTGGCAATTCTGCATTGGCAGGCAGGGTTGCCTTGCCCGGATTTGCGCACCATGAATAACTTGGCGCAAATGCTTAGCCGTTCGCTCTACTTCCACAAAACCCAACGTCAGCAAGAGCAATTGTTGTTAATGGAAGAGCGTTCGATTATCGCCCGCGAGCTACATGACTCTTTGGCGCAGGTGTTGGCTTTTTTACAAATTCAATTAACCCTGTTAAAACACAACTTGAACAAAGACGAACCGGATTCCAAAAAGAAAAGCTTGTCGATTATTCAGCAATTTGAACAAGCCCTGAGCGATGGTTATAGCCAATTGCGCGAGCTGTTGGCAACCTTCCGTTTAACCATTCAGGAAGCGAATTTAAAACTGGCATTGGAGCAAGTGATTGATTCTTTACGCAATCAAACCGACATGCAAATGAGCGTGGATTGTACCCTGCCATCGCAAAGTTTTAATGCGCCACAGTTAGTGAATGCCTTGCAAATTGTGCGTGAAGCGGTATTAAATGCCATTAAACATTCACAAGGCACGTTAATTGAAGTGATTGCGCACACAAACGAAGATGGCGAATACGAACTCATTGTGCGCGACAACGGTGTGGGCATTCCTAGTTTGGAAGAACCTGACGGGCATTACGGCTTAAACATCATGCAAGAACGCAGTACACAACTCAATGCCAAATTAACAATTTCTCGTCGAGCAAGTGGCGGCACAGAAGTCAAAGTCACACTGGCTCACGCCTTATCTTAAAAGGACGAATACATGCAAAATTTACAACCTTTTCATACGTTTTCTCTTCCTGCAAAAGCTAAAAAAATCATCGAGATTCACTCGATTCCGGCATTGCAACAGGCTTGGCAAGACTGCTTGGCGGAACAGTTACCGGTGCTTTTTTTAGGACAAGGCAGCAATGTGCTTTTTGTAGAGGATTTTGATGGCGCTGTCTTGCTAAATCGCCTACTTGGCATTGAACATCGGGAAGATGCAGATTTTCATTATTTACACGTTAATGGCGGCGAAGTCTGGCATGACTTGGTGAGATGGAGCATCGAGCAGGGGTATTATGGTTTGGAAAATCTAGCGCTCATTCCCGGCTGTGCAGGATCGGCGCCGATTCAAAATATCGGCGCTTATGGCGTGGAATTTAAAGATGTATGTGATTATGTGGAGGTGATGAATCTTCACTCCGGCGAATTGTTCCGCCTCACCAATGCCGAATGCGAATTTGGTTATCGGGAAAGCGTCTTTAAGCATCAATATGCGCAAGGTTATGTGATAACTGCCGTTGGCTTAAAATTGGCGAAGGCGTGGAAACCGGTGTTGAAATACGGCAATTTAGCCAATCTGGATAAAAGTGCGGTCACTTCTGCGGATGTTTTTGCCGAAATTTGTGCCGTGCGTCAAAGTAAATTGCCGGATCCGAACGTGTTTGGCAACGCAGGCAGTTTCTTCAAGAACCCCGTGGTTTCAGCCCAACAATTTGAGCGATTACAACAAAACTATGCGACGATCCCACATTTTCCTCAAGCGGACGGCAGCATAAAATTAGCCGCAGGTTGGCTTATCGATCAATGCGGCTTGAAAGGCTTCCAAATCGGCGGCGCCGCAGTGCATCAGCAACAAGCGTTAGTATTGATTAATCAAGGCAATGCCACGGCATCTGATGTCGTGGAACTTGCTCATCATATTTATCAGCTTGTGGCGCTACGTTTTGATATTCACTTGCAACCGGAAGTCCGCTTTATCGGCAAGCAGGGCGAAATCGATAGCCAACAAGCCATTCGTTAGTTTTTTAACCGATGATCGAAGGAAATTTTATGGATTTTAAAACAATATTAGAGACACTACCCTCTATTGATCATCTTTCCGGATTAACTATCTTGGATAACGGCACGGTGATTCATCACATTCCTGCCGTAGCCGGCAAATTAGGTTCACTGCGCGTGTACAATGCCTTAGCCCAAGAATTTAACGGAAAATTAGACCGCACTTCGGCACAGAAAGGATTGCAACTCTTCGCCGAACATACGCAAGATGCGCGCGAAAATGTCGGAAAACATCCCAATATTGATTTGTTGTTGCGCGTAATTGAACAAGACTTGTGTTATCAAATTGAGGCAAATTAATGGAACAGCAAAAACCTTTTCCTATTCCGGTCAATTATTTCAGTATCGTTTTAGGATTAGCCGCATTAGGCTTAGCTTGGCGTTATGGTGCTCACACTGTGGCACTGCCGGCATGGGTCGGTGAAACCTTGCTTGGTTTAGCCACGATAATTTGGTTGATTTTTATCACCGCGTATGGCGTGAAATGGTGGCGTTTTCCACATCAGGCTAAGGAAGAATTACATCATGTCATTCAGTGTTGTTTTATCAGCTTAATTCCGATTACGACCATGTTAATTGGCTTAGCGGCGTTGCCGTATGAAATCGCTTTGTCTGTTGGGTTAATTACATTGGGCATTATCGGGCAGTTAGCTTTTGCTGCTTACCGTGCAGCAGGATTGTGGCGCGGCATTCATAAAGCGGAAGCCGCCACACCGATTATGTACTTACCAACAGTGGCAACCAATTTTGTCAGTGGCACGGCATTAGGCTATTTAGGTTACAACGAAGTTGGTATGCTCTTTTTCGGTGCCGGTGTATTTTCATGGCTCAGTCTAGAACCGGCAATTTTGCAACGATTACGCAATTTAGAGCCGCTCGCACCTGCCGTTCGTCCGGTTATTGGCATTCAGCTTGCGCCGGCATTCGTGGGTTGTTCTACTTATTTGGCGTTAAATGGTGGCGAAATCGATTTATTGGTGAAGCTACTTATCGGTTACGGTGTGTTGCAATTATTGTTCTTAATTCGTTTACTGCCTTGGATTTTTCAAAATGGTTTCACCGTTTCATTTTGGGCATTCTCGTTTGGACTGGCATCCATGGCAAACGTGGGATTGCATTTATACCAAGGTACGGCAGATATGCTGCTTAGCGTGCTCGGTTTATCCCTGTTCTGGTTTGCCTCCATCATGATTGGATTATTGATACTAGGCACGCTTTACCTCATGATGCGCAGACGTTTCTTTGCCGCTTAAACGCTCTCTCAAACAAAAAATGCCCTGATCATGTCAGGGCATTCTCATCATTAGTAAAGGCTAAACGCCTGCAAATAAGGCAATTTGCCTTTTTTCATCATATTCTCTATGCCGGTTTTATGATCATGGCTAAACCCACGTAGTTCAAAGGTGACACCAATACCGTGATCATAGAAGATGTCATCATTTTTTTGATTCTGACGACTGGTAACATAACGTCTTGCGCCGACACCAACACTCCAGCAACAGGTGTTATACTGCACGCCGAGGTATTGCTCCACCGGTTTTTTAAGGGCTAAATCTTGATAATAACGACCTGCAATCGCCCAATGATCACTTAACTCCCAACCGACTTGAACGCCAAGTTGTTTAATATCTTGATTATAGCGATTCGCTTCTGCCGTTAAATTTTGGTTAATATATTCTTTACTGGCATAGCGATAATTTAACTGCACCACGTTATTTTTTGTCGGGTTATATTCCATTCCGGTGTTCGCCAGAGAAACCTGCCCCAGCTGAGGATCGTATTGATAACCTCCCCGCCAACGCATCAGATCATTGATTTTCCAGTTCGCTTCAATCGCCCATGAAGAAGACGATCCTTCGGTTCGGTTATCACGGTTCTCATCAATTCGTGACGGTTCAAGGTAATAAGTTTGCCCAACGGCGATATTAAACCGCTCTTCTTTATTTTCATCAAAGAATCGACTGGTTCCCCCTAGCGTCACTTGATTGGCTGACGCAATTCTATCCAAGCCGCTATAACGACGTGAATTAAACAGCGAAAAATAATCTTGTTGTAATAGCGAAGAATCGTAACCGAATCCTAAATACTGCGAATTCAGTTTAGAACCGATATTGCTTTGATCTTTATAAGGGCGGAACAAATACTGCGCACGCGGCTCAAGGGTTTGTGTATAGCCCGAAATAAAGGTTTGGTTAGAGGCTAAAACACTCTGCAAATCAATTTTTAATTGTGGCAAGATACGATTGACGCTCGATTCAACGTCCTCTGCCTTATCTGACCGCCCTTTCTTTTGCTGATACTGGGTGGCATAAAGCTTCGCTTCCAAATTCATACTGCCATAGCGATTTGACAAGGTTGTATTGACACTCGGTTCCCCATGGAAACGCCACGCCGTCGGCATTTGCGCACTATCATTATCAAAACGGACCGCTTGAGAAAAGAGTTTAAAATCCACTTTATTACCGAATAATCCATTTTGATAATAATTAAAGTCGATTTGAGGCAAAGCGCGATAAGGGCCAATAACCACTTCATCAAAAATTTGGAATTGCTTAACGAACATCGCAATATTGTAATTGGGTTGATAATACGCAATTCGCCCAGTTTGATCCGCATACCCGTCAGTGCTGCTGCCATAAGCAGAATCAAAGTCGTTAAAATAACGCTTATCACTCACCTTAGTGTAATTCAAATCCAAACGCCAATCTCGTGCAAAAGCCGCATTATGCTTCCAATAGAATAAATGACGCTTACGATTTTCGCTGTCATAATCTTTTAATCGATCATCGCCCAAATATTCACCGGCAATCTGCCCCTCGCCTAATGTCGTTAAATAGCGAAATTCACTGTTCAACTGCCAACCACGACGAGACATATATTTCGGCGTTAACGTGGCATCTAAATTCGGGGCAATATTCCAATACACCGGCTGAGCATAAAAAGAGCCATCCCGACTGCCATGTCCCAAGGTTGGAATCAATAACCCGGAACGACGGCGGTCGCCAATCGGCAACTGCAAATACGGCGTATAGAACACCGGCACGCCCTGTACTTTAAAACGGGCATGCCACATTTCTGCATACTCTTCTTTAACGTGTTGACGCATTTCATCGGCATAAATCGACCAAGAATGATCATCTTGCAAACAAGAGGTAAATGTCGCATTTTTCATCACACGATAGTCATCGCGCAATTCCACGCTTTCTGCCGACCCACGGCCTTGGCGATCCACTAATTGATAATGTGCGTTGCGAACATCCGTATCTTTGGTATTTAAATGAATTTTGGCATCATCGCCCAGCAAATTGATTTGGTTGTCTCGATAATCAAATCCACCACGGGCAAACGCATAACGCTGCACGTTATCACCGCTTCCCTGTTGTTGCACCTCAACTTCCGCAGATTGTAAATGACGATTGCCTTGTTTAACATCTACGTTGCCTTTATAAATTCCGCTACGAGGCTGTGTTATCTCCGCCTGATCCGCCTCAATATACACCGGCAAATCGTTCGGATTTCCACTCACCACTTCACCGGTAAAATGCGGCACACCGTATAAACACTGCTTTGCTAAATCAGCCGCGCTATCGGCGCTATAAAGTGCGGTCAAAATTGACAACGAAATTAACGTGTAAGTATTCTTTTTCATGAGAGTAGACAACCATTACAACCAAAGATAGCGTGATTATACTGTAAAACAGGCTAAATCACAGGGGTTAATCAGCGTTATTTATGTGTCCTATTTGCAACAACACTGATTCCAATGATCATTCACCAAGCCCATCGATTGCATAAACGCATAACAGGTGGTCGGGCCGACAAACACAAAACCGCGCTTTTTTAATGCCTTGGATAACACCACGGAAACAGCCGTCTGGGCTGGCACCATGGTTAAATTGGGCACATCATTTACCTGCGGTTGCCCATCCACAAAGGACCAAATAAAACGACTAAAATTTTCACCGCACTTTTCCATCGCCAAATACGCCTTGGCGTTTTTCACAATCGCCTCCAATTTTGCCCGATGCCGAATCAAACCGGCATTTTGCATACACTGATTGATGTCTTCATCTGTCATTTGTGCAATTTTTTGCGGATCAAAATGGTAAAACGCCTGCCGATAATTTTCCCGCTTTTGTAACACCGTAATCCACGACAACCCCGCCTGCTGCCCTTCTAAACAAAGTTTCTCAAATAATTTCTGACTATCAAATTGCGGCTTTCCCCACTCGTGATCATGATAATCCCGATACAATGGCGAACCCTCCGCCCACGCACAACGTGCCATTTTCTTTTCCTTTTAATATCACCGATTAACTTTTTAGGAATAATAAAATTTGGGTCATAGCTAAATAAAATACCTAAATATTCACTTTATTTTCATTCTATAAAATCAAATAAAAACAGCATCTCAATCAATAGACTAAGATGCTGTTTGGAGAGTACCGTTACTCTTTTGGTAAACGTATAACGGAAAGTAACAATCCGCCCCAGATGATGATGAGCGCGATGGCCATCATGATAATTGCATTAGTTGTCATGATTTTCTCCTTGTTTTTGTGTCAAGTGCTTCCACGGTAAACGGGAAAGTAAGAAACTGATAATGACTAAACCGATTGCCATGCCCCAACCGAAGATGTTAACGAACCATTCAGGATAGCCTTCATAGCCGTTTGCCAATACTTTAGTGGCTTCTTTGTAAAGCATGAATGCTAATACGCCGGTGGTAACCACAATGCAGGCTTTCCAGATTGCGCCAACTTTGAAAGAACTGGTTTCATTTAAGTGTTCACCAAGTTCTTTTAATCTGCCGGTCACGATGATGGAGAGTAAAGAGAAGAACGCTACGGCAACGATACCGAACATGTTGACGAAGTTGTCCATGGTATCAAGCATCGGCAAGCCGGCTGCCGTACCAAACAATAAGGTGGATGCAACCATCATTGGTAAGCCAACCAAGAACGTGGCGTGTGCACGACGTAAGCGTAATTTATCTTGTACTGCCGCAATGATAACTTCTAATACGGAAATGAAAGAAGTTAACCCGGCGAAAACTAAAGAACCGAAGAATAATACGCCCAATAATTGACCTAACGGTGCTTGGTTAATAATGGTTGGGAAGGCAAAGAACGCCAAGCCGATACCGCCTTTGGCAACCTCGCTGACATCTTGTCCGTTCGCAACAGCGATGAATCCTAAGGCAGAGAATACACCGATACCTGCCAAGACTTCAAAGCTACTGTTAGCAAAGCCAACTACTAAACCTGCGCCGGTTAAATCCGATTCTTTTTTCAAGTAAGAGGCATAGGTCAACATGATGCCGAAGCAAATGGAAAGCGAGAAGAAGATTTGACCGTATGCGGCAATCCAAACACTTGGGTCAGCTAATTTGTCCCAGTTTGGTGAGAATAAAGCATCAAGACCTTTTGCTGCACCCGGTAGAAATAAAGAATAGACCACCAAGGCAATAAACATAATCACCAAAATCGGCATAAAGATGACGGAAGAACGCGCCACGCCTTTTTGTACGCCAAAAGAAAGAATCAACAACGTGATAATCCACACGGCAAGTAACGGACCGACAACAGTATCAACAAAATCCAAGCTTAATGCCACCTCACTTGCCATCTTAATGTGTTCATGTAAGAAGAAATCTACCGGGTTGCTACCCCAAGCGGAGCTAAAGGAATAATAAGCATAGCTTGCTGCCCAGCCAAGAATAACTGCATAGTAAAGACCAATAATCACGTTGATCATTACTTGCCACCAACCAAAGGTTTCAAACGTAGTTTTGAGTTTACGATAAGCCAGCGGCGGGGATGCACGGAATTTATGACCTAACGCATAATCCAAGAAAAGTAATGGAATACCTGCAGTTAATAGGGCAACAATATAGGGAATAATAAAGGCTCCCCCGCCATTTTCGTAAGTAACATAAGGGAAACGCCAAATATTTCCCAACCCGACCGCGGAGCCGATCGCCGCAAAAATAAAGGCTCTCCGCCCAGAGAATGTTTCTCGTTTATGTGTAGTTTGTGTCATATAAACACCTGTTAAAAGTTAAAAATGAAAGAATGCTACTATAACCGAATAAAAAGGCTGTTCATAGCTACAAAACAATTATTCATGTTAAGAACAGAAGACTATTTTATCTATCCAGAAATGCCATCATACAAAATTGATTTGAAAATGTGATTCCTTGATAAAAGCCATAAAAAAAGTGAGCATTGTCATAACAACACTCACTCTTTATAAACTTCAAGTATTTTGCCAATATGGCCTTTTATTATACTTACTTGATAATTTTAGCTACCACGCCAGCGCCTACTGTACGGCCACCTTCACGGATAGCGAAACGTAAACCTTGGTCCATCGCAAT
>NZ_CABFLM010000071.1 GCF_901873365.1 uncultured Aggregatibacter sp. | reverse complement strand
CTCGTAGCGTGCATCTTGATGCACGCTACGAGGGGTAAATAATTCTCCTATATGTTGAATTTTGGTTGTCAGCCTTGTTCATTATATAGCGAGGATTTTTTTGTTCATCGCTTAAGCTATTTGGCTCCATACGCATAGCGTATGGTTTTTATAGCCAGACTTTGGCTAGCTATAATAAAAGTGCGGTGAATTCACACCGCACTTCCACAAGGCTAACAGCTCAGCCTATTACCACTTAGCTACATTATTTTCAATCTCTCAAGCCTAATGAGGTATCAAAACAATGAATATCAGCTTTATTGCTAAATAAAAAATTGTGCAAAAATCTCTGGTAAATGTGCTGTTAACGCATTTTTCCCCGCAATTTCTTCATTTTCCCACGCCTTCAATAGCACTTCAGGGGTAAACACGTTTGCCGCCTGCTCTGCTAACGGTATGTAACTCATATGCCAAGGCTCACGCCCGATTTTTTTCTCTACCGGCATTTGCATAAAAGGCAAACTAAAATCAAAGTGCGGTAGGTTTTCAATGAGAAATTCACTCAGTTCAAAGAAATAACCGCCTTTTTCATATTCCCAAGGCTCAAGCTGTAAGGATTGGCCTTGAGGCAAAAGATCAGGATCGAAAATATCAATTTCCGTGCCCCAATGGTGACGACTCGCCCCCGGTAGCGCTGACCAGCGTAAAATGGCTTGCGCTTTTTGCCAATCATCCAACCGGCTCAAATCTAACGCATTGCCTGCATCATCGTGCACTTTACGTTCACCGTTAAATTTACCGTTCCAAATAAGCTGCTGACGGGCAAAATCACGAAAGCTACTCGCAGGCAGTAAATTAAAGCCATTTTTGACCGCACTTTGCTGTAAGCCTTGAAAGGCTTTTGCCGCTTCCGCCTGTAAAAAATGGTTTGGCGAATGCGGTGTCGGTAAATGGATTAAATGCGCGCGCGATTTGCCGGTCAACATGTCAGGGGTTAATTTCATCTTATTTATCCAATAAATTGACTAACATTTGGTGATAAATCTGACCGCACTTGGTAAGATCCTCTACGCTCACACACTCATTGACTTTATGAATAGTCGCATTGAGCGGGCCAAATTCCACCACTTCTGCGCCCATGAGTGCAATAAAGCGCCCATCAGAGGTACCGCCACCAGTTTCCGCTTGTGGCGTAATGCCTGTGGTTTGCTCGATAGCGGCAGTTAGCGCATCTAATAATTTACCCGGTTTGGTTAAAAACGGTTTGCCGGAAAGATTCCACTCAATGCGGTATTTCAATCCATGTTTTTCCAGCATTTCAGCGACTTTTTGCTTGATGATTTCATCGGTCACTTCCGTGCAATAACGCAAATTAAATTGCACGTAAAGCTCACCCGGGATCACGTTATTGCTACCCGTACCGGCATGAATATTGGCGATTTGCAAACTGGTCGGCGGGAAAAATTTATTGCCGTTATCCCACTGATAGGTTGTCAGCTCTTGTAGGAAGGGAGCCGCTTTGTGAATCGGATTTTCTGCTAAATGCGGATAGGCCACATGGCCTTGAACGCCTTGAATATAGAGGTTGCCTGTAATCGAACCGCGACGGCCATTTTTGACCACATCGCCCAAGGTTTTTGAGCTGGACGGCTCGCCCACCATGCAATAAGTGATTTTTTCACCACGCGCCACCAAGGTGTCCACCACACGCACCGTGCCATCTTTCGCAGCCGCTTCTTCATCGGATGTAATCAACAAAGCGATTGTGCCGACATGATTCGGGTTGGCTTTCACATATTCTTCCGCTGCCACAATCATCGCTGCCAGCGATCCTTTCATATCCGCTGCGCCACGTCCGTAAAGCATGCCATCCACAATCTCGGCAGAAAACGGCGGATGCGTCCATTGGCTTTCATCCCCTGTTGGCACCACATCCGTATGCCCGGCAAAGGCAATCACAGGCTCACCTACACCATGCTTTGCCCATAAATTTAAGGTGTCATTAAAAGGCATCCATTCAATTTGAAAACCTAATTTTTCTAAACGTTCGGCAATGAGTTGCTGACAGCCTTCGTCATTCGGGCTGATAGAGGGACGGCGGATTAAATCTTGCGCGAGAGAAATCACTTTTTCATTCATAAAAACTCCTAAAAAAATCACCGCACTTTAGGCAAAAACAGCTTGATATTCTTTTTCATCAAAACCAATCAATGCCTTCCCCTCTTGCAAAATCATCGGGCGTTTAATTAAGGTCGGATTGTCAGCTAAGACAGAAAGTGCGGTGGATTTTGACAACGTTTTTTTCACGTTTTCATCGAGATTGCGCCAAGTCGTGCTACGTTTATTCACCAAATTTTCCCAACCGAATTGCGCTTCGGCTTGCTGTAAAAAAGCAGTATCCAAACCGTCCACTCGATAATCATGGAGTTTGTGTTCGATGTTGTGATCCGCAAGCCATTTCAATGCTTTCTTCACGGTATCGCAGTTTTTAATGCCGTAAACGGTGATCATAAAATTTCCTCAATAATAATTAATCGCTGAGAAATTGTAGCGTAAATCAAGCGAAATCTTAACTTGAAAAACACTATCTTTAATTATAAATAACTTATAAAATACTTATAATCTTGAAGCAAGGACTCTTAAATGTATCAAGTTATTTATAAAACAAAGGCAATTAAACAACTCAAAAAAATTCAACGGGAACAGGCCACACAAATCCGTGAGAAATGCCGTGGGTTATCCGCTTTCCCCAATTGCCAAAATATAAAATCGCTTACCAACCACCCGTACCAATACCGCCTGCGAGTAGGCAATTATCGTGTCTTTTTTAATACAGGTGCCGATGGTGAGCTTTATGTTATTCATATTGAAGAGGTGAAAAAACGAGATGAAAATACATACTAATTATCAGATTATCAATGACTTACAAGGCATGCCGGCTTATGTCCTCGTCCCTTACCACGAATTTCAACTGAAATTTGAGCAACCTCATTTAAGCCTTGATGATGGTGTGCCGGCTGAAGTCGTCGATCTCAGTTTTGATCATAACTATTCTGCAGCACGAGCATGGCGTGAATATTTGGGATTAACGCAATCAGAAGTGGCTGCTCGAATGGGGATCAGTCAATCCGCTTACTCACAACATGAAAATGCGGAGCAATTAACCCAAACAATGCGAACTAAAGTCGCGACGGCGTTGGGTATTAAAGCGGAACAACTGGATTTTTAATATAAAAAAACGCCTCAGCTTGACACTAAGGCGTTTTTATCACTAACCCAATAACTTATTGATGCGCTTAATAAACGCCGCCGGATTTTCTAACGAACCGCGCTCTGCAAGCATGGCTTGCTCTAGCAACAATTCTACCCAATCGGCAAATTCCGCTTCATCAGAAATGTCAGCCACTTTTTTCACCAAGTGATGTTCTGGGTTAAGTTCAAAGGTGTATTTCACTTCCGGTACGGGTTGACCTGCCGCAGCAAAAAGTTTTGCCATTTGCGTGGTCATTTGGTCATTACCGGTAGAAACCACTGCTGGCGTGTCTGTTAAGCGGTGAGTTAAACGCACTTCTTTCACGCGTTCGCCCAGCAAGGTTTTTACGCGTTCAATAAAGCTATCAAAAGCTTTGTCTTGTTCTTTTTGCGCTTCGTTTTCTTCTTTATCCGCCAAATCGCCTAAATCCAAATCCGCTTTCGTAATAGTTTGGAGCGCTTTGCCGTCAAACTCGGTTAAGTAACTTAACATCCATTCATCAATACGATCGGAAAGCAATAAGACTTCAATGCCTTTTTTATTGAACAATTCCAAGTGTGGGCTGTTTTTTGCCGCCACATAGCTGTCTGCCGTAATGTAATAAATGGCTTTTTGCCCTTCTTTCATGCGGGCAACATAGTCTTCTAATGACACAGTTTGTTCACTGCTGTCGTTGTGGGTAGAGGCAAAACGCAATAATTTCGCAATGGCTTCTTTATTGGCAAAATCTTCTGCTGGACCTTCTTTTAACACTAAGCCAAATTCTTTCCAGAACTGCTGATATTTGTCGGCATCCTCTTTCGCCAATTTATCCAGCATTTGTAACGAACGTTTGGTTAAAGCTTTACGTAACGCCGCCGTGGTTTTGTTGTCCTGCAAAATTTCACGGGACACATTTAACGGCAAGTCATTACTGTCAATTAACCCACGCATGAACCGCAGATAATTCGGCATGAATTGCTCCGCATCATCCATGATAAACACGCGTTGGACATAGAGTTTCAAGCCGTGTTTGTGTTCACGATTAAATAAATCCCAAGGCGCTTTAGACGGCACATAAAGTAAACTGGTGTACTCTTGGTTACCTTCCACTTTGTTGTGAGCCCACAATAACGGATCCGCAAAATCATGGCTTAAATGTTTATAAAACTCTTTGTATTCCTCATCGGAGATGTCGTTTTTAGAACGTGTCCAAAGGGCATCTGATTTATTGATTTTTTCCCATTTTTCACCGGTTTCTTTGCCTTCGTCATCATATTCTTTGGTAAGCATTTCCACCGGCAGACCGATATGATCAGAATATTTACCGATAATTTCACGCAAACGCCATTCGTTTAAGAATTCTTTTTCATCCTCACGTAAATGTAAAATCACGTCAGTGCCACGGGATTTTTTCTCAATATCCGCCACGGAATACTCGCCTTCCCCGGCAGATTCCCAAAGCACGCCTTTATCTGCAGCCTCGCCTGCCGCGCGGGTTTTCACCGTCACTTTATCGGCAACAATAAACGCCGAATAGAAACCCACACCGAATTGACCGATAAGCTGACTATCTTTCGCTTGATCTTGCCCAAGTGCGGTCAAAAATTCTTTTGTTCCGGATTTGGCAATTGTGCCCAAATGATCGATCACTTGTTCACGGGTCATCCCAATCCCGTTATCGCTGATGGTAAGCGTGCCTTTATCCGCATCAAAACTGACGCGCACACGCAATTCGCCGTCACCTTCATATAAAGCCGGATTAGACAGGGCTTTAAAGCGTAATTTATCCGCCGCATCAGAGGCATTTGAAATCAGCTCACGCAAGAAAATTTCTTTATTGGAATATAAAGAATGAATCATTAATTGGAGAAGTTGTTTGACTTCCGATTGGAAGCCACGGGTTTCTTGATTTGTACTCATATTCTTCCTACCTATGTTGAATAAATTGAAAACGTTATGGATATAAGTGCGGAAGGTGAAATTTCAAGAGCAGGAAAAAAGAAAAGTGCGGTGGAAAATGATGCTATTTTTAACGAATATCCTAATCTGAACTGTGATCTTTTCTTCTAATTGCGCTGATATAACCCGTTGTTTTGAGAAATTAAATCCTGTAATTCCAGTTCCATCAGCTGAATCAACACCTGTTCTATAGGCATCTTTAAGTTTGTGGCAAGATCATCGGCGCTCATCGGTGTATGCCCAATCGCTTGGTACAACGCAGGGTGTGCAGGGGGCTCTGCTGGAGGCAAGTATGTGTTGTCAAGCGGCGCTTTTGGTGTGTCTATCTCGTGGCTGAATAGCGCTGCCTGCTGATAAGGTGTCGAAGAATGCAAAGGCAAATTGTCTAAAATATCATGAATATTTTCTACCAACATGGCGCCTTGTTTGATGAGCTTGTGGCAACCATGACTAAATTCATTTTGAATATTGCCGGGGAGCGCAAAAATCTCTCTATTTTGTTCCAAGGCATAACGGGCGGTAATTAAGGAACCGCTTTTTTCCGTGGCTTCAATAATTAATGTGGCAATCGATAATCCGCTAATAATGCGGTTTCTTCGTGGAAAATTTTCCGCAATCGGCGGTTGTGATGGCAGAAATTCGGAGACTAATGCGCCCTGGTATTCCAAAATTTGTTGCGCCAGTGTTCGATGGCGGGTCGGGTAAATTTTATCTAATCCGCTGCCTAATACGGCAATGGTCGGGCGTTTTAAGGTTACTGCCGCTTGATGGCAAATGCCGTCAATCCCGAGTGCTAAACCACTGGTGATAGTTAAACCGTTGAGGGTTAATTCCGTTGCAAAATAATTGGCCCAATACTCACCATAGTGCGAACATTGGCGACTACCGACCATGGCAATTTGGGATTGCGCAAGGCTATCGACATTTCCTTTGACAAATAATATCGGTGGTGCGCTTTCGATTTGTTTTAGGAGATAAGGATAATCCGGCTCGAGGCAGGTTAACAGTCTGTTGCCCTCAGCTTCCGCCCATTGTAATGCAGGTTCAATATAGCGTTGTTGCGGTTGAAACCAAGCGCGAATTTGTGCAGGCGACCAGCCAATTTGTGTGAAAGCGACGTCATCGTAATCCAGTAAATCCGTTATATCGATTTGACTAATGATTTTATTCACCGCTGACGGGCCGAATTTTGGGATCTGTAATAAACGTAATAATAGTGCCGAAGGTGTTGTCATTTTTTGATCCTGTGACAGAAAATGACATCGTTAAAGAAATGCAAGGCTGTTGCTATTTATACCTTTGAAATATGCGATCTCGATCGGATTTTTTCTATTTTGTTTGATGAATTTACCTTATAGCAAACGCTATCTGGCATCTGCTGAGAAACAAATGCATGCTCAGACCAAACAAAACATTGAGGCAATGTCGAGCTTTCTTGATTCACAAAAAAGGCGAGATAAAAAGGAAGTTCATCGGTAAAAAACAATTGTCCACGGGGGCAATGGGCAGAGATGATTTGTAAGGTTTCCGGCTGATGTGTGACTTCTGATAATTTTGTGATGCCCACGCCTTGAGATTTCAACACGGCTTCGCGCAGGCACCAAATGCGGTAAAAAGCAGATTGAGATTCAGTTTGTTGTTGAAACCAGTCGATTTCTTCCGTGCTTGCAAAGTGTTCCAACAGGGCTAAATAAGGACGTTCTTTGCTAGGCGATTCAATGTCGATTCCAACCGCACTTTTTTCGCCTGGTTGGCTGATGTGCAAAATCACTGCCACCCAATCACCGGAATGGCTGATATTAAAATCAAGCTCAGAAGAGGAAAATTGCGGACGATCGGTTTCTGTACGCGAAATTTGACCTAAAAGTGCGGTCGGTTTTTCTGCTGTTTTGAGTAATTGCCACAGCAAGAAATGCGCTAAACGACGACATTGCCAACGTTGTTGCATACGCGGGCTGTTGTGGCTTAACGTCAGCAAATTTGCCGGAATCAGGTCGGCTGGGATGTCATGAAAAGGGAAGGCGGTGTGAATATTTCCCCAAGTGATTAGCGTTGTCATCGTGATAAGAAAAGTGCGGTCAAAATCCATTGAATTTTGTCACCGCACTTTGTCGCCTTATTTCAATAAATAAGCTCTTAACTGCTCAAAATCGTTTTCCATTTCATCGGATAACAACGGCAGTTTGTTGTGTTTATCCAACGCTTCCGGTAGCGGCAGCGTTAAATCCAGAATACGTTCGACGGATTCTTTAAATTTTGCCGGATGCGCAGTGCACAGGAATAAGCCGGTTTCGCCTGGTTGTAAATCCTGTTTTAACACTTCATAAGCTACCGCGCCGTGTGGTTCGCATAAATAACCCAGTTGGTTCATGGCGCGTAAAGTGTCTTCTGTTTGTGCATCGGAAATTGCAGCCGAATGTAACTCAGTCAATGCCCAACCGTTACGTTTGAACAATTCTTCCACACGAGGCCAGTTGTTCGGTCGAGAAACGTCCATGGCGTTGGAAAGCGTAGCGACGGTCGCATTCGGTGACCAGTTTCCACTGTGCAAGTAACGCGGTACAGTGTCGTTAGCATTGGTTGCCGCGATAAAACGTTTAATTGGTAAGCCGAGGGTTTTGGCGATTAATCCGGCTGTGAGGTTGCCGAAGTTGCCGCTTGGCACAGAAACCACCAAGTTTTCACGTTGTTCTTTTGGTAATTGTGCCGCCGCTTCAAAGTAATAGCACACCTGCGCCAATAAACGGCTGATATTGATGGAGTTCGCCGAGTTTAAGCCGATGGCTTGGCGTAGTTCTGCATCATCAAAGGCTTGTTTGACTAAAGCTTGGCAAGCATCGAAATCGGCATTGATCGCGATGGTGCGAATATTGCCGCCAAGGGTGCAGAAGAGTTTTTCTTGCAACGGGCTGATTTTACCTTTCGGGTATAAAATCACCACATCGATATTTTCTAAACCATAGAATGCATGGGCGACCGCCGCACCGGTGTCACCGGACGTTGCAGTGAGAATCGTGATTTTGCCGTCACCGCGTACGGTCGCAAGGGCTTGCGCCATGAAGCGTCCGCCGAAGTCTTTAAAGGCAAGGGTCGGACCATGGAACAATTCCAATGCATAAATATTGTCTTCCACTTTGGCAACCGGTGCCGGGAAAGTGAAGGCGTTGCGCACCATTTGTTCAAGCTGTGCTTGCGGGATTTCCTCACCGATTAAGGCACTAAGGATTTTTTGGCTGCGTTCAACTAGCGGCAATGCCAATAGATCATCGATATTGCTTAAGTGCGGTATGTTTTCAGGGAAAAATAAGCCCTGATCTTTGCCTAGACCTTGGCGTACCGCTTGGGCAAAATTGACCTGTTCTTCGGGGTGTTTGATATTGTATAAATTCATGTGAAACCTGTTCTTTTGTTTGGCACCTTTAAGACAAAAGTGCGGTGATTTTTTCCGGTGTTTTAATCGAGTTCTCTTGCGCCGGCATTATCGACTTTGCAAATGTGCACAAAGCCTTCGTTGTTTTGTAAATAATGGTTTTCAAGGTAAGTGGCAAGTTTGCCGGCAATATGTAAATCCGGTACGATGGAAAAGATCGTCGGGCCGGACCCTGAAATTCCGGTAGCTAACGCACCTAAATCACGCGTCGCTTGTTTCACTTCGGCAAAGTTAGGCAACAAGGCTTCGCGATAAGGTTCGGCAATGACGTCTTTCATCATCATGGCGGCTAAGTTTTCCTGTTGTGTGTGGCAAGCGTGCACGAAACCACCGAGATGACGACCATGTGCGATAACATCTTGACGCGTATAGCTTTTCGGTAAAATCGCTCGGGCTTCCGCCGTAGACACTTCAATCCCCGGATACGCCAAGACCCAATACCAATGGTCAAAAAACGGTAAGGTTTGGCAAATGTTGCCAAGCGATTGCACCATAAATTGCACGCCACCCAAGTAGCAAGGCGCTACATTGTCGTAGTGTATAGAGCCGGAAATGCGTCCTTCCAACTCGCCCATCATTTCTAACAATTCCATTTTAGAAAACGGTTCGTCATGGAATTTATTCAGCGCAACCAAGGCGGCAACGATAGAGCAGGCGCTGGATCCTAAGCCTGAACCGATAGGCATATTTTTCTCTAAGGTTAAGCGTAGCGGTTTGACTTTTGTGTTACGTAGTTTGAGCTGTTCGCTGAATAACACATAGGCTTGATAAACGATATTTTTTTGCGGTTCTTTTGGTAATTTACGCACAAAATAACCCGCACTTTCTAACTCAAAGCCGGCGGCGATAGGTTCGATTTGCACCACATCGCCTAATAATGAGCCGTTAATTGGGGAAATTGCCGCACCTAAGGTATCGAAACCGACGCTGATATTGGCACTGGAGGCCGGCGCATAGACTCTTAGCATAACATTCTCCGTTTAGGGCTTTAAGGTTCTTAAAATATCGGCAAAAATGCCGGCAGCAGTGACAGCATTGCCCGCACCGTAACCGCGTAATAATAGCGGAATCGGTTGATAATAACGAGTGTAAAATGCCAGCGCATTCTCACCGTTTTTTACTTTGTATAGCGGATCATCTTTGCCCACGGCAACAATAGACACTTTGCATTTGCCGTTTTCAATTTGGCCAACATAACGTAAAACTTTTTCTTCCGCTTCGGCTTTTTCGACACGTGCAGCAAATTCGGTATCTAATTGCGGCAACATCGCCATAAATTCTTCGGTAGATTTACCCTCGGCAAAACCTTTTGGAAGAACGCCTTCGACTTCGACATCTGACAATTCCAGTTCTAAGCCGCTTTCACGAGCAAGAATTAACAATTTACGGGCAACATCCTGACCGGATAAGTCATCACGTGGATCCGGTTCGGTGAAGCCTTTTTCGCGGGCAAGTGCGGTCGCTTGGGAAAGGCTTAAATCTTCTTCCAATTTACCGAAAATAAAAGAAAGGGAACCGGATAAAATCCCGTCAAAACGTTCTACTTCATCGCCGGCAGCCAATAAGTTTTGTAGGTTCTCAATGACCGGTAAGCCTGCTCCTACGTTGGTTTCGTATAAGAATTTACGTTGGTTTTTATGGGCCAGTTCGCGCAGTTTATGATAGTAAGTTAAGTCACGGGTATTGGCTTTTTTATTTGGGGTTACCACATGGAAACCTTCCGCTAAGGCACGTTCATATAAACTCGCCAAGGATTCTGCCGATGTGCAATCCACAAAGACCGGATTCACAACATGATGTAACTTAATGAAAGACAACAACACGTCAAAATCAGACGGTTGGGTGGCATTTTCCAAATCTTTTTGCCAATGGTCTAAGTTTAAGCCATTTTCGTTTAATAGCATTTTATTGGAGTTGGCTAAGGCGCAGACACGAATTTCAATGTCTTTTTTGGCTAAATACTCTTTCTGATGTTTGATTTGCTCGATTAATTCACCGCCGACACCGCCAACGCCCACGAGAAAAACTTCCACGATTTTTTTGTTATTAAATAAGGCTTGATGTGTTGCTTTTACCGCTTCAATCGCTTTATTTTGAGCAACCACAGCGGAAATAGAACGCTCAGAAGATCCTTGTGCAATGGCATTAATACTGATATTAGCTTGGGCTAAGGCAGAGAAGAAACGTGCAGCAATGCCTTTGGCTTGGCGCATTCCATCACCCACTACTGAAATGATGGAAAGGTCTTTAATCGTTTCGATAGGATCTAATTGGTGGGCGTTTAATTCTTGCTCAAATTCCGTTTCTAATGCTTTGAGTGCAACCTCCAAAGATTTTACCGGCACACAGAAACTGATGCTGTATTCGGAAGAAGATTGAGTGATTAAAATCACCGATACATTGGCGTTAGACATGGCAGAGAATACGCGTGATGCCATACCAACCATGCCTTGCATTCCCGGACCGGAAACGTTGAACATGGCAACGTTATCTAAGTTCGTAATGCCTTTGACCTGCAAGCCTTCAGATTTAATATCACCGGCGATAACAGAACCGGGTGCGCTTGGATTGCCGGTATTTTTAATTAAACATGGAATATTCGGACGTACCAACGGACCGATAGTGCGTGGATGAATCACTTTTGCACCAAAGTAGGAAAGCTCCATGGCTTCGCGATAAGACAGGCTTGGCAACAAACGTGCATCCAATACTAAACGAGGGTCGCAAGTATAAACGCCGTCAACATCGGTCCAAATTTCACAGACGCTAGCGCCTAAACAGGCCGCCAAACAGGCAGCGGAATAGTCGGAACCATTACGGCCTAACAAGACCAACTCACCTTTATCATTGCCGGCAGTAAAGCCTGCCATTAACACTACACAATCTTTTTCAATGGCTTTGGCATTCACACGTTTGGTGGATTCTTCAATATCAACTGACGATTCCAAATAACTGCCTTGAGCCAATAATTGTTTAACCGGGTCAACAACGTGTACGCTATATCCATTGGCTTCAAACCAAGCTTTCATCATTGCAATAGAGAGTTTTTCGCCGCGGCAATCAATGGTCGCCTTTACCGCATCTTCCACTTTACCGGCTTCACGAATTTGTTCTAATAAAGAGGCGATTTGTTGGAATTCTTGATCAATCAGTTGTTTGGTGCCGGCAAGGTCAAACTTATTGTTTTTGGCATGTAGGCCGTTGATGATGGTATAGAAAATATCTAATGCTTCGTTGAAATGGGAATCGGTAGGTTGATTTAAGCTGGCTTTTTCGGAAAGGGCAACAAGATGATTGGTGATTTTGGCCGGTGCCGATAGCACGCCTGCCGCCTGCTCCTCTAAATGGGCTTTCTCAATAAGCTCGGCAGCCTGCAAAAACCGTTCCGGATTGGCGAGTGATGTGCCGCCAAATTTTAATACACGCATGATATTCTCCTGAGTATGATATATAAAAATGTTTGCATAAAAAAACCCGCTTTATAGAAGAAGCGGGTTGATGAATCTTATTCTTAACGCACTAGCCCGCCCCATTAATCATCGTAATGGTAATCATGGTGGTTGACATAATAATAGTGCGGTTAAGTTGACGCATAATTTATTTTACATGGTGAAAAATTGGATATAGAAATACCGAAATTTCATATCCTTGTCAAACGGAATTCAGAGAATTTTGCATTATTTTCTAACTTTTTTAGTTGGTGTAAAATAAATCGCTATTTTAATAAGAAGGAAACCCTATGATTGTGCAAAATCTTGCTCATATTCGGGCGCAAATACAACAATGCGAATGCCAGTTCAAAACGCAAAGTGCGGTCAAATTACTTGCTGTTTCTAAAACGAAACCGATTGAGGCTATTTTAGCCGCATACGAAGCAGGCCAAACGGTCTTTGGAGAAAACTATGTGCAAGAGGGCATTGAAAAGATTCAATTTTGCCAACAACATCAGATTGAATTGGAATGGCATTTTATCGGGCCGTTACAATCGAATAAAACCCGCTTGGTGGCAGAGTATTTTGACTGGATGCAAACCCTTGAACGCGCCAAAATTGCCGATCGTTTAAATGAACAACGCTCGCCGCATAAAGCGCCGCTTAATGTATTAATTCAAGTGAATATCAGCAATGAGACCAGTAAATCCGGTGTACGACCGGATGATATTTTGCCTTTAGCAAAACACGTGGAAAACCTACCGCACTTACGTTTGCGTGGTTTAATGGCGATTCCGGAACCTACCGATGATGTGGCACAACAGGAACAAACGTTTCGTCAAATGCGAACCTTGTTTGAACGTTTGCAACAGGCGCTGCCTCATGCCCAAATTGACACGTTATCCATGGGCATGACCGATGATATGCAAGCTGCGATTAAATGTGGTTCTACGATGGTACGCGTCGGTACAGCGATTTTTGGCAAGCGAGTTTACAAATAAGATTATCGGCAACGCAGTCGTAAATCAGATTCTCAGATTCATTGTTGCAACCACGCTTAACGATGACAGTTCATTAAGCGTTGGAGTAATTTTCTCTCGCGTATTTGGTTTTGCAAAAAACACATAGAAAAACGACCGCACTTTTAGCATGATTCATAAAAAAATAGCTCCCATTGGGAGCTATTTTTATGTTGAGGATAAAGAATTAGCCTTTGTAGTTGTGAACGTGCGCAACTAAGTCTAATACTTTGTGAGAATAACCGGTTTCGTTGTCATACCAAGAAACAAGTTTCACGAAGGTGTCGGTTAATGCGATACCTGCAGCGGCGTCAAACACAGAAGTGAGTGAACAACCATTGAAGTCAGTAGAAACTACAGCATCTTCAGTATAGCCTAAAACGCCTTTCATTTCGTTCTCTGAAGCACGTTTTAATTCCGCACAGATTTCTGCGTAAGTTGCCGGTTTTTCAAGGTTAACAGTTAAGTCAACAACAGATACGTTTGGTGTAGGCACACGGAACGCCATACCGGTTAATTTGCCGTTTAATGCAGGGATAACTTTACCTACGGCTTTAGCTGCACCGGTAGAAGATGGGATGATATTTTGGGAAGCACCACGACCACCGCGCCAGTCTTTTGCAGATGGACCATCAACGGTTTTTTGTGTTGCTGTGGTTGCGTGAACCGTGGTCATTAAACCATCTTTGATACCGAATTTATCGTTGATCACTTTGGCTAATGGCGCTAAACAGTTCGTTGTACAAGACGCGTTAGACACGATGTCTTGACCTTTATACGCATCAAAGTTTACACCACGTACAAACATTGGTGTGCTGTCTTTAGATGGACCGGTTAAAACTACTTTTTTCGCACCGGCAGTGATGTGTTTACGAGCAGTCTCATCGGTTAAGAATAAACCGGTGGCTTCAACAGCAACATCAACACCGATAGCGCCCCAGTTAAGATTTGCCGGATCACGTTCAGATGTCACACGGATAGTTTTGCCGTTGACCACAAGGTTGCCGTCTTTCACTTCAACAGTGCCATCAAAGCGACCGTGAGTTGAATCATATTTTAACATGTAAGCCATGTATTCAACGTCGATTAAGTCGTTGATACCGACCACTTCAATGTCATCACGATGTTGTGCTGCACGGAACACGATGCGGCCGATACGACCGAAACCATTGATACCAATTTTAATAGCCATAAGTTTTCACCTTATATTTTTAAGTTAAACAAAAAGGTTAAATAGGCATGGAGGTTTGTTTTCTCTCTACCAATTTTGAGGGGGATTATAACATACTTTCTTGAATTTGAGAATGTACCTCTCAAAAACACACAAGACTGCCGTCTCAAAAATTTTGTTAAAAACGACCGCACTTTTGCTGATTTTTTATTGGGTTAGAGGCATAATAAGCTAAATTATCGATGAGAGAATAATATGTTACAAGGCAATTTATACATTATTTCTGCACCGAGTGGTGCCGGTAAATCTTCATTAATTAGCGCATTATTGAAACGTGTCAACAGCCATAAAATGATGGTTTCCGTATCACATACTACTCGGCTCCCCCGCCCTGGTGAGCAAGAAGGCGTGCATTATTATTTTGTTTCACATAATGAGTTCGAAAATTTAATCGAACAAAACGCATTCTTAGAATATGCCAAAGTGTTTGGGGGCAATTATTACGGCACCTCTTTGTTTGCCATTGAAGAAAATTTAGCGAAAGGCATTGATGTGTTTCTCGATATTGATTGGCAAGGGGCACAACAAATCCGTGAAAAAGTTCCTCACGTAAAAAGCATTTTTATTTTGCCGCCCTCATTAAGCGAACTCGAAAAACGCTTAATCGGACGTGGACAAGACTCTGCCGAAGTCATTGCCGGCCGCATGGAAAAAGCCATGAGCGAAATCTCTCATTATGACGAATATGACTATGTCATTGTAAACGATGATTTCGAACAAGCACTTGTTGATTTACAAGCTATTTTGCGCGCAGAGCGTTTAACAACACGTCATCAACAACAAGAAAACAAAGGCTTAATTGAACAATTACTGGCAAACTAAAGGCAGTTTTAGTATCATATTGCCCCTTTAGATTCATTAGATTTAGCAAACTGGAGTAATTTATGGCTCGTGTCACCGTGCAAGATGCAGTAGAAAAAATTGGTAACCGTTTTGATTTGATTTTAACTGCGGCTCGTCGTGCAAGACAATTGCAGTTACATACCCGCGAACCCTTGGTGCCGGAAGATAACGATAAGCCGACAGTTATCGCCTTGCGTGAAATTGAAAAAGGTCTCATTAACAATGAAATTTTAGACGCGCAGGAACGCCAAGATCATTTGGCACATGAACGTGTTGAAGTCAGCGCTGTGTCTTTGTTATCTGAATAAAGTGCGGTTAATATTTACAACGTTTTTCATCGGTTGGGTGTGTTTTGTATCTATTCGAAGGGTTAAATCATATTATTCAGGAATACTTACCGCCTGAACAAATTGAATTAGTTAAACGTGCATTTGTGATTGCTCGCGATGCGCACGAAGGACAGTCTCGCTCAAGCGGCGAACCTTATATCACCCATCCTGTTGCTGTGGCTTCTATCATTGCTGAAATGCGATTAGATCATGAAGCCGTCATGGCCGCATTATTACATGATGTCATTGAAGATACGCCCTATACCGAAGAACAGTTGAAAGAGGAATTCGGCGCCAGTGTCGCGGAAATCGTGGAAGGCGTCTCTAAGTTAGACAAACTCAAATTCAGAACACGTCAAGAAGCGGAAGTGGCGAACTTCCGCAAAATGATCCTGGCAATGACTAAGGATATTCGCGTTGTTCTTATTAAACTTGCCGACCGTACCCATAATATGCGCACACTTAGCGCATTACGTCCTGATAAACGTCGTCGTATCGCCAAAGAAACCCTTGAAATTTACGCTCCGCTTGCTCATCGTTTAGGCATTGAACATATTAAAAATGAACTGGAAGATCTTGGCTTTGAAGCCATGCATCCGCAGCGTTATGCCGTGCTGCAAAAGGTTGTGCAAATCGCACGCGGCAATCGTAAAGATATGATTGAGCGTATTTCTGCCGAAATTAAAGGTCGATTAGACGATGTGGGCATTCAAGCGCGCGTATTTGGACGTGAGAAACATCTCTATGCCATCTACCAAAAAATGCGCTTAAAAGATCAGCAGTTTCATTCCATTATGGATATTTATGCATTCCGAACCGTTGTAGAGAACGTGGATACCTGCTATCGCGTATTGGGGCAAATGCATAGTCTTTATAAACCGCGTCCGGGTCGGGTAAAAGACTACATTGCCGTGCCAAAAGCCAATGGCTATCAGTCTTTACATACGTCGATGATCGGTCCACATGGTGTGCCTGTTGAAGTGCAGATTCGCACAGAAGAAATGGATCAAATGGCAGAAATGGGCGTGGCAGCACATTGGGCGTATAAACAAGGCGGAAGAAATGACAGTACGCCAGCGCAAATTCGCGCACAACGTTGGCTGCAAAGTTTGGTGGAACTGCAACAAAGTGCGGGGAACTCGTTTGAATTTATTGAAAGTGTAAAATCCGAATTCTTCCCAAAAGAAATTTATGTTTTTACCCCGAAAGGGCGGATTGTTGAATTGCCGAAAGGTGCAACACCGGTCGATTTTGCCTACGCAGTACATACGGATATAGGTAAAAACTGTGTGGCCGCAAATGTGGATCGCAAGCCGTATCCATTATCCCAACCTTTAGAGTCCGGACAGACCATTGATATTTTAACCTCACCAAATGCACGTCCAAATGTGGCTTGGTTAAATTTTGTCGTTACCGCTAAAGCCCGTTCCAGTATCCGCCATGCCTTAAAAGATTTACGCCGTGATGAAGCAATTGAGTCGGGCAAGCGTCAATTGGCACACGCCTTAAGTCCGTTAAAACTGGAAGAACTTAATCCAGAATTTATTCAACAGGTATTAGCGGATCTCAAACTCACCAGCCTGAACGATGTCTTTATGGAAATCGGTTTGGGCAATCAAATGAGTACGGTGATTGCCCATCGTTTGTTGGGAGAATCGATCGAAATTGATACGGATGGTAATCCGGATAATAATGCGACGCCATTAGAAATTACTGCCAATGGTGGTTTATTGACTACTTTTGCGCAGTGTTGCCATCCGGTCCCGGGTGATCCGATTATTGCTTACGCAAGTCCGGGGAAAGGTTTAGTGATTCATCATGAAGCTTGCTCAAATCTCAAAGATCGTAAAGACAATCCTAAACATTATATGCCTGTGGATTGGGAGAAAAGTGATACTCAAATTGAATTTGAGACGGAACTACGTATTGAGATGATCAATCAGCAAGGCACTTTACCGCATTTGATGTCCACGATCTCCTCCATGGACAGCAATATTCAAAGCATTTGGACAGAAGAGCAAGAAGGGCGTTTATATCAAATCATCGTCTTATTAACGGTAAAAGATAATAAACATTTGGCAAATATTATCCGTAAAATCAAGCAGATGCCTGAACTGATTCACATTGAACGTAATATCAACCAATAATGCACTCCCAATTATTAGATGCCATTCCACTCACCGCCATCTCCGGTGTCGGCGCTGCAATTGCAGAAAAATTAGGTAAGTTGGGCATTTTCAATCTGCAAGATCTTCTCTTTCATCTCCCTCTACGTTATGAAGATCGTACCCGAATTACGCCCATTGTTGATCTTCGTCCCGAGCAATATGCTACCATCGAGGGCGTAGTTCAGAGCGCAGAAGTGCAATTTGGGCGTCGCCCTATGCTGATAGTTTACCTCTCCGATGGTACATCCAAGTTAGCATTACGTTTTTTCAATTTTAATGCCGGCATGAAAAATAGCTTACAGCCAGGTGCTCGCGTGAAAGCCTTTGGCGAAGTACGCCGTGGGCGTTTTATGGCGGAGATTCATCATCCGGAATATCAAATTATTCATGATAATAAGCCGCTCGTTTTGGCGGAAACGCTAACGCCTATTTATCCTGCTACAGAAGGATTAAAACAAACGTCATTGCGTAAATTAATTGCGCAAGCGTTGTTGGTATTAGAGAAAACACCTTTGGCTGAGTTGTTGCCTGCAGAGTTTAATCCGCATCCTTTTGATTTAAAATCGGCAATTCAGTTTTTACACAATCCGCCGCCGGATGTTTCTTTGGCAATATTGGAAGAAGGCAAACATCCTGCACAACAGCGCCTAATTTTTGAAGAATTGCTGGCATACAATCTCGCGATGCAAAAAGTGCGGTCAGGAATTCAGGAGAATTTTGCGGAACCCTTGTGTGCACAATCAGATTTAAAACAACGCTTTTTAGCACAATTACCTTTCACACCGACCCATGCGCAATTGCGTGTCACCCAAGAGATTGAACAGGATTTACAACAAAATTATCCCATGATGCGCTTGGTGCAAGGTGATGTGGGATCCGGTAAAACCTTGGTGGCAGCACTGGCAGCGTTGACAGCCATTGATAATGGCAAACAAGTGGCGTTAATGGCACCAACAGAAATTTTGGCGGAACAGCATGCCACGAATTTCCGCCGTTGGTTTGAGCCGCTTGGCATAGATGTCGGTTGGTTAGCCGGCAAAGTCAAAGGGAAACAACGTTTTGCTGAGCTGCAAAAAATAAAAAACGGTGAAGTTCAAATGGTGGTGGGGACGCACGCCCTATTCCAAGATGAAGTCGAATTTCATAATCTGAGTCTAGTAATTGTCGATGAGCAACATCGTTTTGGCGTACACCAACGTTTAATGTTGCGTGAAAAAGGCAACCAAGCAGGCGTTTATCCTCATCAGCTTATTATGACTGCCACGCCGATTCCACGCACATTGGCCATGACTGTATATGCCGATTTGGACACCTCAATTATTGACGAAATGCCGCCGGGCCGTACGCCGATTACGACCATTGCCATTTCTGAAGAGCGTCGCGCAGAAATTATCGAACGGGTCAATGTGGCCTGTACACAAGAAAAACGGCAGGCTTATTGGGTTTGCACCCTAATTGATGAATCGGAAGTGCTAGAAGCGCAGGCAGCAGAAGCTGTCGCAGAAGATCTCCATAAAATCTTACCGCACTTGCGTATTGGCTTAGTCCATGGGCGGATGAAACCCAGTGAAAAACAAGCCGTCATGGAGCAATTCAAGCTTGCCGAGCTAGATTTGTTAGTTGCCACCACAGTGATTGAAGTCGGCGTGGATGTGCCCAATGCCAGTTTAATGATCATTGAAAATGCTGAGCGCTTAGGACTTTCCCAACTTCATCAGCTTCGCGGACGTGTGGGGCGAGGAAGTACTGCCTCTTTTTGTGTCTTGATGTATAAACCGCCACTTGGCAAAATTTCGCAAAAACGCCTGCAGGTCATGCGTGACACGCAAGATGGCTTTGTGATTTCGGAAAAAGATTTAGAAATTCGTGGCCCGGGTGAAATGCTTGGTACGAAACAAACCGGCATAACCGAATTCAAAGTGGCAAACCTCATGCGTGATCGTAAAATGCTTCCAACCGTCCAATTTTATGCTAAACAATTAGTACAAAAATATCCGCAGCAGGCAGACTTGCTCATTCGCCGCTGGCTGAATAATCGAGAGATTTACGGTAATGTTTAATGCTGAGATGATGGACATATTTTGAAACAACGTATTAAGAGACAAAAGCTGATTTGACAGGTGAATTATGACAGCATTATCCAAACCTAGAATCCTCTTTTTTGATTCCGGCGTCGGAGGGTTAAGCGTTTACCAAGAAGTCCAAAAACGACTCCCGGATTGTCATTATCTCTATTGTTTTGATAATGCATTTTTCCCCTATTCTGAAAAATCGGAAGCACTCATTATTGAGCGTGTGAATAAAATTTGCACGCACCTTGATCGCTTATATGCCTTAGATCTCATTGTTATTGCTTGTAATACGGCCAGTACCATCGTATTACCCTCATTACGCCAACATTTCTCTATTCCCATTGTTGGCACGGTTCCCGCCATTAAGCCTGCGGCAGAGTACTCTTCGACAAAGCATATTGGTTTATTAGCCACAAAAGGAACTGTTAAACGAGAATATATCGATCATTTAATTGAAAAATATGCACAATCTTGTCGAGTTGAAAAAATCGGCAGCACCAAACTTGTCGAACTGGCAGAACGTAAATTACGTGGTTATCCTGTTGATTTAAATGACATAAGAACGGAGTTAAGCGAATGGATAATGATGCCCGATTTAGACGCGATTGTGCTGGGTTGTACACATTTTCCGCTCATAAAATCGGAAATTCAGCAATGCTTACCACAAGTGAGCCATTTCATTGATTCAGGGGAAGCAATCGCTAAACGAATAGCCTTTTTACTAAATGAAGTCAAAGTGCGGTCAAAAAATCATATGATTTCTCAAGTGTTTTATACAAAGCCATTTATCATTGAAGACGACTTATCAGAATGTCTTCATGCGCTTGGCTTTGAACAATTTAGCTTAATCCATATAAACAGTTAAAATTTCGACCGCACTTTTGATTGTGTTATGCCATCACATTATTGGGAGTCAGGTAAAATTTTAGTGGGTGTAACAATTTCACTTGGATAACATCCTAAAATTTTCAACTGGTGGCTAACTTGTTTTAATTCTTCCAATGCAGCCTGCGTGTCAGGATGATGAATATTCGCCTCAATTTCCAAATAAAACATTTCCTGCCATGGTTTCCCATAAATCGGACGGGAAGCTAATTTTGTCATGTTGATATTGTGTTTTTTAAACACCCATAACGCCTCCACCAAAGCACCAGCCTGCTGCCCCGTACTCATTAACAAGAGTGTTTTTGCATGAATTTGTGGCGAAACATTATGCGATTCTTTCGCGATAACAATAAAGCGAGTGATATTGTTTTCTTGGTTGGCAATACTGCGTTTCAGCACAGTCAAACCGTATAACTTTCCTCCCTCTTCGCTGCCCAAGGCAGCAATATTGGGTTTGTTCAATCCGGCAACCAACTGCATAGCATGAGAACTGCTTTCACAATATTCAATATGCACGCGATCTAAACCATGGATAAATTGACTACATTGCTGGATCACTTGAGGATGGCTATATAGGGTATCAATTTGGCTTAACTCATGCTGCCCATTGACTAAAACGCAGTGCTGAATAGGATAAGCCAATTCCCCCACCAAAGACAAATCAGTGTGTTGCAACAGATCATAAACTTCGTTAATCGTGCCGGATGTGGTATTTTCCAATGGGAGAACACCATAATCTGCTTCACCGTTTTGCACTTTAGCAAAAACCTGATCAAAACTGGCACAACTTATTTCCACCAATTCTTCTTGGTATCGAGCGGCATAATTTCGTGCCGCCAAATGAGAATAAGATCCTCGCTTGCCGAGAAAGGCAATGTGGATGTTCTCCTCGCGTTGTGAATTCAACTTTTTCTGTAAATAAACTTGTTGCGTCAGCACCGAATCTTCAATAATTTTTTGGAAAATTGCAGTAATATATTGTGGCTCAAGTTGATAATTTTCATTTTCAGAAAATTGCACTAACTCTTGTAACAGCTGTTCTTCACGCACCACATCACGTAATGGCTTCTGTGTCATTTCTTTACTACGCGCCACATCAAACGCAAGACGATGACGCTCGGAAAGTAACTTTAATAAACTGCGGTCAATTTGGGTAATCTGCTGTCGAATTTCACTCAAATCCAATGACATAACTTTTCCTTTATTTGAATACTATTGCGTTTTTCAGCTCAAATTTTTTGGTATCGACGAGGAATTATCAGAAATTTCCTTAACGAATCGGCATTAATAAAGCATTTGCCGGTGCTAAGTTACCATAAAGAAACTGCACCATACTAGGACAATATGCCTAATCTTGGTGCAGTATATAAGACAAGTGGTTTATCAAGCCGGGATTATACTCTAACAACTATTTCGCCCGAGCCGGTGCAAATGTTGAAGAACGTAGAAAACCGTTAGAAACCGTTCCCTTCTGCGCAATCATGCTCTGAAAAAAGCTATTCACTTCTACGCACAATGTAACTTGGTAAAGAGGGATCTTCCGTAAATTATTCGTTTCTGAACGAGGAGAAAGATGCTCCAATGTATTCAATGGTTTATATGGCTCACAAGCGGACGAATTACTCACTTTATCATATTGCTTTGAGTCAGGAGAAAAACGTTCCAAAGTCACTTTTGCTTTGTTCGCATTTCGATCGCCAAATAACATCAAGTTTGCTAACTGAATATATTGGTTCAAATCACCATCACTGCTACCAACAACGCTAAAACCGCCGGCAGCACCTTTTGTACCATCCGTTAATACTGCGTTACCGTTGTCACTATACAATTGAACCCTTTCACGTAATATACTCACTAAAGACAGAGAAGTATTATCTAACTTTGCTTGGGTCGAACGCTGAACGACTAAATCGGCTAGGAACGCAAAAACAATAACTAAAATCATCAGCGTAAGCGCAAATTCAATCGTCACTGAGCCTTTTTTACTTTGTCTAAAAGAACTCACTCGATTTAAAAAATTATTATTCATACCGTCTACCATAATTTTGTCGCAAACAAACCTACCCAACTCTCTGGATGATTAAGGCGTAACAGGAAATTGAGAACGTTGCCATTCCTGCACCATAACAAATTCTCTGGTTAAAACATGTTGAACTAAAGAATTCGGGACAAAGGGCACCGGAACCAAAAACTTATACTTATACACGACCGTATAATAAGCTAATGTCGAACCTTTCCCATCTGTATCATATTGTGTTGCTCCACTCGATGATGGAATTTTTTTGAAGTCTTTATTTAGCAACGCATTGATACAAGATTTCCCTTGAGAACAATTAACATATTTGACATCAACATCATAACCGTTGTTTTTATCTAACTGAAGGAAATTTCCTAATGTTGACTTCTCTTGTGCGTTAAGTTGCTTCTGAAGATTATTTTTAAAGACATTCAGATAACTGCCTTTACCATCATATTCATTCTTTGAAATTCTAACACTTTCCGTCACTGCTAAATCCCAATAGCTTGTTGTAATAGCAATCCGACAGAACTCTAGAATCAAACATACGGCAAGGAAATAAAAAGCAATTGTTAACACGAACTCAACAGGGGCTGCACCTCTATTACCTAATACAAACTTCTTTAGTTTCATATCAACGTTCCTGAAAATTATTTTGCAATATAATCTGAAATGCGTTCTGTTTTTCTAAGTGCATCAATTAACGAATCTGGTGAGGTATTCAAATTTTCTTTCAGGATAATATCTTTCGCATAATCAAGTTCATTGTTCTTCACTAAAGCAAAAACTAAATTATGAACCAAACGTTGCTCTCTAATACCATTCAAATATTGCGGCAATAATAAAGAAATTGCATTACGATAATCACCATTAATAATGCTTAACATTGCTAGGTTATTAATTGCAATAACATCATTCAGAAAATACTCGCGAGCTTTATCAAAATTCTCTCTTGCACTATTTAAATCATTTAAATGCGCATAAGTCACACCGCGTAAATTATAAACTTCACCATTCGTTGGAGAGGATGATAACACCGCATTTTCAACATCCAATGCTTCTCTATAGCGTTTTAGCATATTGAGATTCTTAGCCTGCAAAATCTTTGCCTTTTCAGCCAAAGAACCGCCGGAACTTAAGATAGGCTGCAAATACAATAAAGATGAACTACTATCTCCTTTCTTGTAGTAAGCTTCAGATAATTTATAACGTGTTAATAAATCATCTTCATTTTTTAGAATACTACGATACATTGAAATCAACGCATCATAATTTCGCGTATTTTGATACAAGGTTTCTTTAGTTGTAATGCTTTCATCATCTGCATAAACTCCAGCATCATCAGTGGAACCACCCTCAAACATAGATGAACAAGCACTAATAGACAATAAAACGCTACAAAATAAAGTTTTTTTGATAAGTTTAAAAGACATTTGGAAATACCCTCAATACGCCAGGAGCTAAAATTAATATAATAATCGGGAACATGATAAAAAGAATCAACGGAACGCTCATTTTAGCAGAAAGAGTCCCTAGTTTTTCTTCTATCGTTAATAACTGTAACTCTCGAATATCACTAGAAAGCTGGATGAGCTGATCATAGATAGACGAACCAAAATTTAAACTTTGTTGCATTACTGTACAAAACATTCTGATTTCAGTAGTCGGTAATGAAATTGCCAAATCTTGTAGAGCCTGCGACATACCTGTCAGCTCAGATTTTCGAATGACTCTCAACATAACATAAGATAAATCCGGATTTAGCTTTTTAAAATCTGTTGCAACCTGTTTTAATGCCGCTTCAATACTCACCCCTGTTTGCACATTAACTGCAACAAGATCAATAAAACTGGTTAAATCATTCATTATTTTTTTAGTTTTGGATTTTAAGACAAAACCGGTAAGAAATCCAGGAACAATGATAATACCAATAAAAATCAATAAACAACTAATAATTAGAGAAAAACCCTCAGCATCTCGACCAAAAAACAAGTAATATACAAAGAATACTAAAGTCATAATCGCTAATTTTAGCTTAATATTCTTATCAATAATTCCCAAAACCTTTAATAAAGGATTATTATTAATTAATAACAATTCAAGTTCAATTTGCTGCTTTGTCTTATTTTTATTCGCTGCATCAGACTCATTAGCTTCAGAGAATCTACCGGCCAGAATATCTTCATTACGACGAAGGTTCTTACCACCCGAAATTGATATAAACAGTAGAACAAGAGAAAACGCAATAACTAATAGGTAAATTAGAAGTAATTTTACTGTCATGTTGACTTCCTCATTAATCCCCAAATAATCAACATACCAAACGCAACACTACCAAACACATAATATAATATATATCGCCCTGTAGGATCGGTGGTAATAAACTCAAAATTCTCCGGCATTGTAAATTTCATGAAAATAAAGAACCCAATAGGGAAACAAGCCACAATCATTGCTGACATTCTTGCTTCCGATGTCATTGCTTTTTTCTTTTTTTCCATCTTAGTACTATCGGCAATAACGCGTCCTAATCTTGATATAACTTCTTTTATCTGTCCCCCTTTACTCAGATTGGTCCGGATAATCGTAATAAAAAAGTAAAATTCTTTATATGGATAACGTGTATAGCTCTCATCAAACACCGTAATTGGATCCTCACCAATAGCCAAACGTCTATGAATATTTCTGAACTCAGCACCTAACTGCCCTGTCAATTCTTGTCCACAACGTTCCAGCCCTTGTAATAACCCTGCACCGGAAGAAGATGCTGCTATCAAAATCTGAATAACCTCTGGGAATACATTATTAAATACTTTTCTATTACGTCGTTGGCCTAACTTCCATATAAACATAACAAAAGCAAAAACAAAAATAATACTAAAGGTTAGTCTATCAATATGAATATAACTCACATTAATTGCAAAAAAAGCTAAGAATGATAAGACGCTAATTACACTATTCCGCAGAATATTCTTTCGTTGCCCACCTGAAAAATAGAATAACCATAGCGACAACTTAGACTTAATACCTTGAGCAAAGGTTTCTAATTTGTTCTCTGTACTATTATATTCATTAATTTTTTTCTTAGTCACAAACCAACTGGTCAATACATAAATGACTAACAATCCACCGAAGGCTAAAAGAATATAATAAAGTAAAGACATTAGTTCACTTCTCCAAAAATACTTTGCAATTCATTGCTAAGATTAAACACCTGTGCATTTTGGAAAACAACAGAGCGACTTAATAATCCATGATTGATAAACTCACCCATAATTTTCCCATTCGCATCACGGTATCTACTTGCCTTATAACTAAAAATATCCTGTAGAACAACCTGTCCATTTTCCATTCCCATCACTTCTGTGATGTTCATAATTTTTCTTGAACCATCATTGAGTCGGGAAGCTTGCACAATAACATTTACCGCAGATGAAATATTTCTCCGAATAGCCTCTAAAGGTAATGCCGCACTCGACATCATTACCATACTTTCTAGACGTGATATTGCGTCTCTCGGGCTATTCGCATGCAGAGTAGACATTGAGCCATCATGACCGGTATTCATTGCTTGCAACATTTGGAATGCTTCTCCACCACGACATTCCCCTACAATGATACGTTCAGGCCGCATACGCAAAGCATTAATCACCAAATCCTGCATACTCACCTCACCGGTATGCTCCACCCCGGCTAAACGTGTTTCTAGACGTACAACATGAGGTTGCTCTAAACGTAACTCTGCCGTATCCTCAAGGGTAATAACCCGCTCAGTATGAGAAATATAGTTAGATAACGCATTTAATAACGTTGTTTTACCTGAACCTGTCCCCCCCGATACAATGATATTGACACGAGATCTTGCTGCTATAATTAAAAAGTTCGCCATATCACGCGTCATGGAACCAAAGCTTACCAACTCCTGTAAACTCTTTTTATTCTTACTGAATTTACGAATAGAAATAGACGTACCATCTAATGCAATAGGTGCAATAACGACATTTAAACGGCTACCGTCCGGTAAGCGAGAGTCTACCAGAGGACTACTATCATCAATACGACGACCTACTCGCGCAACCAAACGTTTTGCAATATCTGTTAACTGCTCATTATTGATAAATGTTTTATCTGTTTTTTCAAGAATACCTGCACGCTCTACCCAAATATCATTAGGACCGTTAACTAAAATATCATTTACTGTATCATCTGACATTAACTCTCTCAGTGGCCCATAACCACCGATTTCATCCGCCACCATTTCTGCCATAGCGAGAGCATCTGCTGATGAAACATACACAGAACTCTTATTAGCAACTCGGTTAACTATTTGAATTAACTCATTTACTAATAAGTTTCTGTCAGTTTGAAGCTGATCAATCTTTTCAATATCAAGATTACTTAAAACTTCACTTCTAAAAAATATCTGCTGTTCTTTAGTTAACATACTTGATTGTTCTACTTGTTAATAAGTTTTTCAAGGATTTGAGAAAATAGACTTTTCTTTTCTTTCTCACCTAATTTACTATTACGTGAAACGGCACCTATAATTTTCATAGCTAAAGAGTTCATTTCTTTTTTCCCCTCTTTACCAAGATTAATATCTAATACCGTTTTTGTATTGGTATTTTTAATAAACGGTATTACACCATCAATTTGTGTTCCTAATAACACTTGAATATCACTTTTCGCCATTAACTTAGAGGTTTCAAGGCGGCTATCTGATATACAGACAAATGTTCTAATAGGCTTCCCTTGTGAAATACGGATACGTTCGCATTCATCTAAAAACTGCTTAGCTACTCTCAAAGAACTAATTCTACGCTCTACAACTAATACAAAATTGCTGTACTCATTTAAAAAATGAGAAAAATCATCCTTATGAACATTGTAGAGTGCTTGATCGTAAATAATAAAGTTATATTTATCTAAAACTGCTTTAGAAAGTTGTTCTAAATTCCCATCAAATAAATCAAGGTGAGACACTCCTTCAACAACACTATTAGATAGCCGCTTATCAAATAAAAGATCAAGATCATGAGAACCGTTTAGCCCTTGAGCTAACAAAGTAGGAACCGCTTTATTTCGAGCTATTTCATTAGCGATATGCGCACTAATTAAACTTGTACCAATTCCCCCTTTACAACCTAAAACGGCAATTTTTACAGTATCTCTTACTCTTGGAATATTGACGCCAGAGACAATTTTATCAGCCATCTGGATTAATTGCGTGTGAGAGTTAAAGTATAAGACACCTTCGCCTAATAATTTTTGAGACAGCGAAATAGAATCACTATCACCAATAACGCAACACCAAACATTTTGGGGAACAATACTAAAGACATGATCAATAATTGTTTTATTATTTGATTCATTGCCGGCATCAATAATCACGCCTACATAATTTTCCGTAGCAAAAGACAAGCCTTCAGAAGAAACAAAAACATCCCGTTTAACAATTTCAATATTTTCCAAGCCTCTTGTACGTAGTACTTGAGCAACTTCACTTAAAATATTTTCACGCTGAGAAACGACAGCAATAATTCTTGCGTTATCAAACGAAACTGTTTCTTGATCCAGTAATAACATATAAATACCTACTTTAATACTTTAATACTTTAATTGAATACGTTCATTGCTTTTTAATGCACAAGACGTTTCATTCGGATTCCAAAATACAGACTCTCCATAGCGAGCGCGACAAGTTGCTTTCTTCGCAGCATACTGGCTCACTTCAACATAAAGAGGATAAGTTGTATTTTTATACTTTCCACCCACAATCTGAATAGCATTCTTAGAAATACCGGCTTTAACTAAATCAGTATGTAGTGCTTCCGCTTTCGTTTTAGCTGGGGAAGTGTGCCAAATAATTTTTACCTTCTTCTTTTTATTACTACCAATATCACGAATAATGGTATCTAAGAGAATCGTATAATCACGCTCGGTAATCGTTGCTAAAGGATATCGATTAATCAACTCAACCCGATTAAACTCACTATTTTGCGTTGCTTGTGCAACGGAAGCATCTTGAACTAATTCGCTTGATGCAAAAGTATGCAGAGATACAGAAACACCAATCAATGCTAAAAATGTATTAAAAGTTAACTTACTCATTGGATGAACCCACTATTCTTTAAGAAATTGGTTGTTAACGTATTATGATAGCCATCTTTTAATGGCGTTGTATGGAAATAGCGCTCCATTGTGCCGGTTTGTTCAAATGTTGGATATACCACATCTTTCCCATCAACCGGTCTGACAGTGTTCACTGTCGCCACAATAATCAATTCTTTCTTATCTCGACTTGTTGTTGCGCTGCGGAAGAACGAACCAAGAATTGGAATATCACCTAATACAGGGATTTTATTAATCCCCTCAAGATCTGTAGTACTAAACAATCCACCAATAATGAAACTTTCTCCATCGGCTACTTCAAATAAAGATTTTGATTTTCTTGTATTAAAATAAGGAATATTGCTTGCATCGCCACCAAAATTATAATTACCGGCAATGGAACTTACACTTTGATCAAGAACCAACCGAATTCGATTATTTTTCTGTACTTTCGCCGCCACTAACAATTTAACCCCAAACTCCTTGTATATGATTGTTGCATGACCATTATTATCACGCTGTACAAATGGGACTTCACCACCAATCAAAATATCCGCAGTCTCACCTGAAAGCATGGAAATATTTGGTTCGGCCAAAATCTTACCATTTGACTGATCATCTAAAGCATTTATAAAAGCTGAAAGACCTGGTGCCGTAATTGTAAGCCCCCCTTGAGCACCAGTATATCCACCGCCAAAACCAAAGCTTCCGCCAAAGACCGCACTTCCATTTCCACTAAACGGCCCTGCTCCTTGTAAGTGTCTCCAATTAATCCCCAATGCTTCAGATACTTTTTTATTTACCTCAACAACTGTGAGTTTCACATTAATTTGTGTGGCATCACCAACATTGGAATTATCAACAACATTGTCATAGCTATATTTATCTAAAAATGGGAACGTTTCATTACCTAACTTAGTCTGGGTAACATTTCTTGTTCCTCCCATAGCCTCACCAACAATACGGTGAACTTCATCGCTTTCTTCCTGTGTTTTTGCTTTACCCTCAATTACATAGGCTTTACCAACCTTTTTAACAGAAAGATTAGAATTCGGGAAACGAGCCTTAAGTTGGTTATTTGTATCAGTGATACTACTTACAACCGAATCCACATTTACAGTGTCTGATGTCAAAGGACGACCATCTGCACCAAAAGACGTCACTTCAGCGCGTCCTTCATCTTTGGCATAAATAATAAAGGTGTTATCGTCTAAAATTTCATAATCAGCCACATTGGGTGAAGAAACAAAAATGGTGTCTATTTTTTCTTTAGTTTGAACAAGACGCGTTGCACCTTTTTCCATAGGAAACGTTTGCGCAGAAACTTGAAAAGAAGCAAAAGCACAAAAGATCAACCCTGAAATGATGTGTTTTTTTCTAAAAATAGAATTCAAAGTCGGCATTTTATAGACCTCTTAATTTTCTGATGAATGTGCCACGGGAATCAATATACTGAGACGTATTCTCAGCAGGTAAGACGACGAGTTTAGAGTCTTTGTCTAGAGAATAAAAATTCTTTGCCTGTGCACCTGTAACTTTTAGTGCAATAAATCCGACATATTCCATGTCAGAAGCAAAACCATCATCCGGCTTTCTCACATTCCCTTCATCATCATCTGTTTTTGGTAATGGGAACGTTTTTGACTGTAACACTAAAACTCTTGGCGCCACCTTAATAAGATTTTTTCGTTCGTTTGAATTTCGAGAATCTCTTGCAAGCTGTTGGTTAAACACTGACACATAATCACCACCACTTACCGTGGTAAGAATATAAGCATCTTCAGGTCGAATATAAACGCGATAGGCCACTTCCTGATTCGGATTTAAACTTGCCGTATAAAACCCGGAATCATTTGGTGAAAGGAGGGTCTTAGGTGATAGGAAAGAGCCGGAAACCAAGTTCTCAGCGACTAAAAATCCTTGCAGACTATTATTAATCGCTAAATCACGCACATCATTACTGACTAACGGGCTATCAACAGTAACTGTCATTTCGTTGAGTGCATAATCCTCTGCTTGTAATAAGCGACCTTTGTTCACATCGCGTTTCAGCTGAGCAACTAAAATTAGCTTTTCTTCAACTTTCTTTTCTGGCTCTACTTGCTCTGCCACTTGCTGAGCCGGTGTTTCATCGCCACTAGGCAAAAACATAATACCTGCTATACCCACAAACAGTATGAGCAATGAAATAATTAAGAGAGTTCTATAGTTCATTTTTTTACCCTTTTTGTTTTAATAAAAAGCATTATCAAGCACTAGGCACGCTTGATAATGCCAAATTCGTTAGAAATCCCAGACTAATCGCCACCCCATAAGGCAATCCACGCACTTTTATTGATTTACGGTAAAAAAGCCAGCCGATAATAATAAGAAATAATCCGGCAATGGCTGTAAAGAAGAAGAAGAAAATTATCTGCTCATAAGGAATCATAAGCATCAACACGGCTATAAGCTTTATATCACCTGCGCCCATCACATGCAACATAAAAAGAACAAACCCGACCACAAGCGCCACAAGTGCTGGAACAAGAAAAACAGATTGGTATTGTAATAAACTGAGAGGAACAACAATAAAAAACAATAGCGCAACAACACGATTACTGATAACTCGGTCTCGAACATCCGTATAACTCAATCTGAGAAGGAGACAAACTAAGACAATGTGTAAAGCAATAATTAGATAATTCATTGTGTCAGGCGCTTACTTTAAGTGAGTAAATAGTGATCATTACTTCGTTGAAAATATTCAACATCTTCTAATTTAAGAAATTATTAGAATGTCTGCCCCATCACGATGGTCGCCACAGCTATCAGGTCATTTCTAATGGTTGATACTAAACTAGGATACGTATAAAAAGTTGCAACAATCATTGCCGCAACGGCAACCGCAATAAGACCATACTCAGTCGCAGTTACCCCTTTTTCTGAAGACTTAAATTCGTTAAATATACTTTTTAATTTTATAAAAAAAAGATTCACGTCAAAATATCTCCTCACTAAATCAAGTTATTAAAAAGGCCTCTATTAGGAGGCCTTTATATAAACTAAATATTTCTACTAATTGATTACAGCACCGTTAACTTTAGTTGTTAAGGTTGAGAATTTAGCTTTTAATGCATCGATGAAGCCGCCTTTGTTGTAGAATACAGCAACGATTAATACTGCGATTGCTACTGCGATTAGACCGTATTCAATTGCAGTTACACCTTCGTTATTTTCTTTGAAAGAACGGATTGCTTCGGTAACTTTAACGTATGCTTTAGTAGTTAATGCGTTTAACATTTTTAATACTCCTAATGTGAGATTTTAGATTTAAAATGAACAAGTCTGTTTGAATTATTAATCAATTCCAGTTCACTTAACCAGCCTACCTAATTAACTGAACGAGGCCTATTATAGTGATTCAAAAATAAAATGCAAACGTTGTCGTTAAACCGTAAAATCTCTATAATACATAACAAAATCAAATGGTTAAATGGTATCTTATACACATCAAAACATAACATTTGCCATGTTTTACATAAAATTTACAATTCTAATATTTCATTACGTTTATAGATAAAAAATGATGTTTTTGTGCATAAAAAACCAGCAACTCAAACATAAAAACTCACTGAGTTTTATTCGCGTTCATGCTATATTGACGCAGCTTTTGGCGGCACGCTACGCTTGAATCAAGCTGAACAATCCATATTGCGCCAAAACGCAGAAAGAAAAGTGCGGTCAGAAATCACAATGAATTTAGGAGAGTAGAATGGGTAAGATGATCATTGATTTACAAATCGCTTGTGAACAAGAAACCGGCTTGCCAACCGCAGAACAAATCGAACAATGGGCGACAGCCGCGGTGCAACCGCAAAGTGATGAAGTGGAAATGACCGTGCGGATTGTGGATGAAGCGGAAAGCCATGCCTTGAATTTGAATTATCGCGGTAAAGATCGCCCGACCAATGTGTTGTCTTTCCCTTTTGAATGCCCTGATGAAGTGGAGCTGCCGTTACTCGGCGATTTGGTGATTTGCCGCCAAGTGGTAGAGCGTGAAGCGCAGGAACAAGACAAACCCGTCATAGCGCATTGGGCGCACATGGTGGTACACGGCAGTTTACATTTGCTTGGCTACGATCACATTGAAGATGACGAAGCGGAAGAAATGGAAAGCTTGGAAACCCAAATCATGACGGGGCTAGGCTTTGCGGATCCGTATTTGAGCGAGAAATGAGTCGAGCACTCCTCATTTTAGTGGGCGAGGATGATTTTCTTGCCCACCAATTAAACCACAACCTTTCACTTAAAAGTGCGGTCTGGATTGGTGATGTTTCGCCGCACTTTAATTCCCAATCTTATTTTCCTTTTAGCAAAACGAAAAATCTGCTCGGAAGTGAATTGCCTGCCATCATTTATGACGCACGACAAGGCATTCACTTGGATGCTCTCGCCATTGCGGCAGGCACATTGCAGGACGGCGGTCAGCTGTTATTGTTGTTGAATCATTGGGCAGATTTAGCCAACCAACCCGACAGTGACAGCCTGCGTTGGTCGGGTGAAAAATACGCCATAAACACACCGCACTTTATCGCCTTTTTGCAGGAAAAAATCGCAAAATACGGTTTTCCTGTTTATCAAAGCACGCCCTTAACACTTGCCTCGCCGATACCTCAAAAAGACCGTTCAATCCATTGTCAGCCAACCTTAGAACAAGCCCGTTTATTGCAACAAATGGCGGAAGCTGAGGAAACGATTTTAATCGTGACGGCAAAACGTGGGCGTGGAAAATCGGCATTGGCGGGACTCTTTGCCAAACAGCAACTGGCACAAAACCAACCAGTGATTCTCACTGCGCCGAATAAAAGTGCGGTCAATATTTTCAATGAATTTGCCGGGGCGGACATCACCTTTATGCCGCCTGATGAACTCAGTCAAAACCTCAGCGACGCGCCACAACAATTTGCCAACCATTGGTTGTTTGTGGACGAAGCGGCGATGATTCCGCTAGACATCTTATTTCGTCTAACTAAGGCTTTTAAACGGATTGTGTTGACGACTACCATTCACAGCTATGAAGGCACGGGCAGAGGCTTCTTATTAAAATTCATGGCGAAAACCGACCGCACTTTGCGTCATTTTGAACTGTTTACGCCGTTACGCTGGCAGGCAGATGACAAACTGGAAGCGTTTATTGACGACCTGTCGCTGTGCGATTGCGAAGATCGTCTGCTACAACTGCCTTATAATGAGGCGCTTGCGGAGCAGATCCAAATTTCTCATTGTGAACGGATTCCTCATGATCAAATTGAATCTGTTTACGGCTTGCTGACCTTGGCGCATTATCGAACTTCGCCTTTGGATTTACGCCGCTTATTGGATGCGCCACAGCAGCAATTTTATCTTGCTCAAGCGCACGATGCCTTGCTTGGTTGCGTATGGGCGGTGCCGGAAGGCGGGATGGAGGACAACACGTTAATTCGCCAAATTCGACGTGGCGAACGTCGCCCGCGTGGCAATTTAGTGGCGCAAATGTTGTGTTTCCAAGCCGGATGGGAAGAGGCGTGCGCATTGCGCTCTCTGCGCATTTCCCGTATCACCGTGCAACCCAACTGGCAACAACAGGGGCTTGGACAACGTTTAATAGCCAAGATGAAACAACAACAGATAAAACAACAGAGCGCAGTGGATTTTCTTTCCGTCAGTTTTGGTTACACCCCGGAACTGTTGGCATTCTGGCAAAAGTGCGGTTTTATTTTGGTGCATTTTAGCGAAAGCAAAGAAGCCAGCAGCGGCTGTTATTCGGTGGTGGCGTTGTGTCCGTTGAGTGAGGAAGGGCGAGCATTCGTGCAACGAGCAGAAAAACAATTTCAGCGCAATTTGCCTCTTTCTTTACATCCGTTGGCAACACAGTTTACTCGAACAGAAATAGATTGGACGCTGGATAGCTCGGATTGGCAATTGTTAAACGATTTTGCCGATTTTTTCCTGCCCTTATCTTCTGCCTTGCCGTCCATTCGGCGTTTAATTACATCGGCAGGTGAAGCACCTTTTCCTTTGTTGACAGATTATTGCAAACAGCCGGAAAAAAGACCGAATAAAAAAACGTGGTTAGAAAATTGTCGCTTGGAAGTGAAGAAATGGTTGCAAAAAAATGCCGTCCTTTTATGATAACAATCCCTTAACAATTTAAAAGAAAACAAAAACCAAGGAGACAAAAATGAGCGAAGAAGGCAAAAAAAGTTGGGTGAAACGTGCCTGGGAAGCCTATTCTGATTTCTGTAAAGAAGCCGGTATTGATCAAGGGACTTGCCGTGGCTGCGTGCCTGTGGTGAAGTTTGATGAAGATCCCGAGAAACCAGAAAAGAAGCCGCATGATATTCAACATTCATAATGGGTAGGCGGCGCAAAACGCAGCCTATGGCAATATTATAGGGCTAAAACAAGGACTCCCGATAAAATTAACCCTGCGCCTAGAATTAATTTCATACTGATAGGTTCGCCTAAAACAACCACCCCAAGAATAATCGCAATCACCACACTGAGCTTATCAATCGGCGCCACCCAAGAGGCAGGCGCTAATTGTAAGGCGCGGTAGTAACATAACCATGAAAGCCCTGTTGCCACACCGGACAGAACCAAAAAAACGACCGGTTTGGCAGCAATATGCTGTGGCAGTTGCCATTCATTTCGCATTGTAATAATCGCTATCACAACAAATAAAATGACGACAGTGCGGATAAATGTTGCAAGATTGCTGTTTAACCCTTCTACGCCTAACTTGCCTAAAATTGCCGTTAAACCGGCAAAAAATGCGGAACCGATCGCAAACCCTACCCAATTCATGTTTTTCCTCTAAAGTTTCTATCTATTTTCCAGTATAATGTGCCTGCCTTTTTAACCAGGCTTTTGCCCTATAGCCTAGGCATTTTATCACACAATGTTGTGCGGCATTGATCCTTTCTTGTGATGTAAACAGGAATTGATCACGCCGTATTCACTACGGATAAACGGATTCATGAATCACAAAATTAAAATTCAAATTGCTTATGCCCTGCCAAATCATTATTATTTAAAAGCCTTTACGGTAGATGACGGCACAATGGTTCAAACAGCAATTTTGCAATCGGGAATCCTAACACAATTCACCGACATTGATTTACGCAACAATAAGGTGGGTATTTTTAGTCGCCCCGTGAAATTGACGGATTTGCTCAAAGAAGGCGATCGTATTGAGATTTATCGCCCACTCCTTGCCGATCCGAAAGAAATTCGGCGTAAACGCGCTGAAGAACAAGGAAAGAAAAATAAATCATCCTGATTGGGAAAGATCGCAAATCTCCCCAATTTTAAGCGAGTTATTTGGGTGCCATCCTATAAGGTTCAAGTCGCAAGCCTAACCCATAATTATTCGGGCAAACGATTTGACCGCAACCTTGATTCAATTCTTGCTTATCCGCGCTTGTCAACGATTCGCCGATGATTAGCCGATGAGCCAGTGAATCAAACCTGTTATTTCACAGCTTAATAAGGGATTCAAAATGAACAAGAACTGCCTTCCATTCGATATTACGCCAGAAATCTTTTTACGTGATTACTGGCAAAAAAAACCGCTCTTAATTCGTAACGGACTACCGGAAATTATCGGTCAACTTCTGCCCGATGATATTTTAGAGCTCGCCCAAACAGATGAAGTTGTTGCGCGTTTAGTAAAACAACACGCTGAAGATCACTGGGAACTGCGTAAAGCTCCATTATCCGCACAAGATTTTGAAAATTTGCCTGAGAAATGGTCTGTTTTAGTGCAAAATTTAGAACAATGGTCGCCGACTTTAGGTGGTCTTTGGAATAAATTTAGCTTTATTCCACAATGGCAACGTGATGATATTATGGTCTCTTTCGCGCCACAAGGCGGTTCTGTTGGAAAACACTATGACGAATATGATGTTTTCCTCGTTCAGGCCTATGGTCACCGACGCTGGCAGTTAGGTAAATGGTGTGACCCGACCACCGAATTCAAAGCCGATCAACCGATTCGTATTTTCGATGATATGGGCGATATCATTTTTGATGAAGTTTTAGCACCGGGTGATGTGCTTTATGTGCCTTCTCGCTTATCTCATTATGGCGTTGCACAAGATGACTGCTTAACCGTTTCTTTTGGTTTACGCTATCCGAATAGTGCCGATTTGTTTGAAAACATTGAACAAAGCCTTTGCCATACAGATTTGGATGTCAGCGAATTAGCCATTCCGTTCCGACTTGCGCCACCTGTGCAAAATACCGGCGAATTAACCGCTGATTCCGTAAAAGAATTAAAACAGCAATTCTTGCAACAACTTGCACAGTCAACACAATTCGATCACTTATTCCAACACGCCTTGGCAACTACCGTCAGCCGCAGACGTTATGAATTGCTTGCCACGGAAGACATTGCCGATCTTGATGATGTTCGAGAAACCTTTGAGCAAGGCGGAAAATTGCTGCAAGACAATAACTGTAAGTTAGTTTATACCACAAGCCCTCTTCGTCTTTATGCTAATGGCGAATGGTTAGATGAATTAAGCCCTGCCGAAGCAGAGATTCTAAAACATCTCGCCGATGGTAAAGCCGTTGATTATGCTTTCTTGTGTCAATTAGCCGACGCCGATAATACCGTGTCGCTTGACGTATTATTTGACAGCATCTGCAACTGGTTGGATGACGGCTGGGCGTTGTTATACGAATAATCACTCATGGCCGATAACATTTATTCTGTCAGCCAACTCAATCAATCTGTGCGATTGATGTTGGAAAATCAGCTGGGTGCCGTTTGGCTTACCGGTGAAATTTCTAACTTTAGCCAACCGGTTTCCGGTCACTGGTATTTAAGTTTGAAGGACGAAAACGCTCAGGTGCGTTGCGCGATGTTCCGCATGAAAAATCTGCGTGTGAGCTTTCGTCCGACCAATGGAATGCAAGTCTTGGTGCGTGCCAATGTGAGTTTGTATGAGCCTCGCGGCGATTATCAACTCATTATTGAAAGCATGCATTTAGCCGGTGAAGGATTATTAATGCAACAATTTGAAGCATTAAAACTGAAGTTAGCGGCAGAAGGGTTATTTGCCCAACATCTCAAAAAAAACCTACCGCACTTTAGCAAGGCGGTAGGGATTATCACGTCAAAAACCGGCGCGGCATTGCAGGATATACTACACATTTTGCAACGCCGCGATCCCAGCTTAAAAATCATCATTTATCCGACAGCTGTTCAAGGCAAAGATGCCGCCACTGAGATTGCGCAAATGATTGAACTGGCGAATCAACGGCAAGAAGTGGATGTTCTGATTGTCGGCCGTGGTGGCGGCTCCTTAGAAGATTTATGGTGTTTTAATGAAGAAATGGTGGCGCGTGCCATTTTTCATTCTCATCTTCCGGTGATCAGTGCTGTAGGGCATGAAACCGATGTCACCATTGCGGATTTTGTTGCCGATTTACGCGCACCAACGCCCTCTGCCGCGGCAGAATTAGTCAGTCGGAATCAAACGGAATTATTGCAACAACTCCAATACCGCCGGCAACGTCTTGAAATTGCCCTAGATCGTCTCTTTGCAGAAAAGCAACAAAAGCTAAAACATCTGTCTTTGCGATTACACAATCAACACCCACAGGCACAACTACGCATTCAACAACAGCTCATCACGCAGTTAAGCCATCGGCTGCAACAAACACTACGCCACCACTGGCAAAAAACAGCGGAAAATCTGACCGCACTTTCAATGCGATTGTATAAAAACCCGCTTCCATTACGCCTACAACAATATGAACAGCAGCTTGCGCAGCTAAAAGTGCGGTTAAATTCTCACATGAATTTAACGTTCAGTCTTCAGCAAAAACAGTTAGCACATTTGTGTGGCAAGCTGGATAGTTTAAGTCCGTTAAAAGTGTTGGCACGCGGCTACTCTATTACACAAAATCAACAAAATTTCACGATTCGTTCGATGAAAGAGGTGAATGTCGGTGAACAAATCAAAACCCGACTACCCGATGGCGATATCATCAGCCAAGTCATCCGATTAGAAGAAAAATAATCTTTTTTTGACTTGTCCGCTTGCCGAAACCACCAAAGAAAGGCATAAAGCACGTTTCAAAATAAATGAATCGGATTTTAATTTCATTTCCAACGCAAAGGAAAAATTATGCAACCTACTTTAATTGTAAGAAATCTCGGTATCCAAGATTATCAACATGTATGGCATAACATGCAGGCGTTTACCGATAATCGCACGGCAGATACGCCTGATGAAATTTGGTTAGTGCAACATCCCTCCGTCTTTACTCAAGGTCAAGCCGGCAAACCGGAGCATCTATTGCAACGTACGGAAATTCCGGTGGTACAATCAGATCGTGGCGGGCAAATCACTTATCACGGCTTAGGGCAACAAATTATGTATGTGCTGATTGATATTAAGCGCCATGAGAATTTAAATGTGCGTCAATTAGTGACCGCACTTGAACAATCGGTGGTGAAAACATTGGCGGATTATGGCATTGAAGGCTACCCAAAACCGGATGCGCCCGGTGTGTATATTGATGGCAAAAAAATTTGTTCTCTCGGTTTGCGCATTCGTCATGGTCGTTCTTTTCACGGCTTAGCGTTTAATATCAATATGGATTTAACGCCTTTCCATCAAATTAATCCTTGTGGTTATGCCGGATTAGAAATGTGTCAACTGGCGGATTTCATTGGCAGTGAGCGGGCGGATTGCCACCAAGTTTCCCTCCAATTAGTTAAGCATTTTTCCACGCTGTTAGGGTATAATGTAACAAATCATTAACAGTCTTAGTGAATTACCGTTTAATCTCGTTACCCTTGCCATTTACTCGCAATATAAGGAATTTCAATGGGAACACCTTTTAAGATGGAGCGCGGCGTTAAATATCGTGATGCCGCCAAAACCTCTATTATTCCGGTAAAAAATATCGATCCTAATCAGGAATTACTGAAAAAACCGGAATGGATGAAAATCAAAATTCCCGCCAATGGCGCGCGAATTCAAAGTATTAAATCCGGTATGCGCCGCCACGGATTGCATTCTGTCTGTGAAGAGGCCTCTTGCCCGAACCTGCATGAATGTTTTAATCACGGCACGGCAACCTTTATGATTCTTGGGGCGATTTGTACTCGCCGTTGTCCGTTCTGTGATGTGGCACACGGCAAACCGCTTACACCGGATCCGGAAGAACCACGCAAATTAGCGGAAACCATTCAGGATATGAAGTTACGTTATGTGGTGATCACTTCCGTTGATCGTGACGACTTACCTGATCGCGGTGCCGGTCACTTTGCCGATTGCGTACGCGAAATTCGTGCCTTAAATCCGAACATTAAAATTGAGATTTTAGTGCCGGATTTCCGTGGACGCATTGAGTTGGCGTTGGAAAAATTAAAAGACAACCCGCCGGATGTGTTTAACCATAATTTGGAAAATGTACCACGTTTATATCGTGAAATTCGTCCGGGTGCAGATTATCAATGGTCGTTGCGCTTACTGAAAGAATTTAAAGCCATGTTCCCACATATTCCAACCAAATCCGGGCTAATGGTAGGCTTAGGCGAAACCAACGAAGAAATCTTAGAAGTTATGCAGGATTTGCGTGATCACGGTGTGACGATGCTCACTGTCGGTCAATATTTACAACCAAGCCGACACCATTTACCGGTTGCCCGTTATGTGCCTCCGGCAGAATTTGATATGTTCCGCGAAAAAGCACAAGCCATGGGCTTTGAACACGCTGCTTGCGGCCCGTTCGTCCGTTCTTCCTACCATGCCGACTTGCAAGCCAGTGGCGGATTGGTGAAGTAACGTCCCCATTTAAGAAATAAAACAAATCTGCGCATTAATTCACTCGTCTTAATGCGCAGATTTTTTTATCTATTCTCTATGCTTAATGATATAACTCACTGTGTTGGCAAAAAATTCTTCCGTCCGGAAATGTCTATTTTCATATTTTTATTTTAGGTTTGGTCGTGCATCAAGATGCACGCTACACACGAAATTGTGAATGTCTGAAAGGGATAAATAATGTTCCGTCCTTGGTTGGTCGTGCATCAAGATGCACGCTACGTACGAAATCGTTACGGATCGAAGTTAATAAAAAAGACCGCAAAATTGCGGCCTTTCTAAGTTGGTGCTCTGGGCGAGACTTGAACTCGCACGACCTACGGTCACTACCCCCTCAAGATAGCGTGTCTACCAATTCCACCACCAGAGCTTAATTCGATAAATTTTATTACTGAGGAATATCGCTATTTTTTGTATCTAACACAGCCGGTGCTTTTTGCTGTTGTTGCTGAATTTGTTCAGCCGTGCCGGATAAATCATCAAATGCACCTTGCTTCACATTATTTTTGTGTGAGTTGATGTTACCAATAACAATACTAATAATAAAGAAAATCGTTGCTAAAACTGCCGTTGTTCTAGAAAGGAAGTTACCTGCACCGGCTGCACCGAACACGGTACCGGATGCGCCACCACCAAAAGATGCACCGGCATCCGCACCTTTACCTTGTTGTAACAGGATAAAAGCGATAAGGGCAATGGAAACAACCAAATAAAGGATTAACAACGCTGAATACATTTTATCTTCTCTGATTTAGCAAATTCTAATGAAAAATAACGGCGCAGATATTAGCGAATATCTTAGTACTTCGCAAGTTATTTTATGTATTTTTACGCTATTTGGTGCAAATTCACTCAGTAAAAACATTTTGAAAAACGACCGCACTTTTAACCCTCATTCACTTTTCTTTGTTCTCGGCGCAGCCTTTTTCACGCTTTGATTATGCCGGCTTAACTCGCGTAACGCAGAAAAATTAATGTAGTGCAATAATTCAGGCAAAAGCTGGGTGAGGTTTTGCATAAATTGCTGATAACTCGCCTGTTTACGGCTAATGCCATCAAGCTGTGACTCCCAATGTGCCGTCATGTCAGGCTGCGTTGCCACATCCGGCAATGCATTAATTAAGATTCGTCCCGCCTCGGTGCTGTGAATATTACGCCCTTTTTTATAGAGAAAACCACGTTTAAACAACAATTCAATAATGCCCGCACGCGTCGCTTCCGTGCCTAAACCATCGGTTTCCCGCAAAATTTTTTTCAATTCTTTGTCTTGCACGAAACGAGCAATGCCCGTCATGGCAGAAAGCAAGGTCGCATCCGTAAAGGGTTTTGGTGGTTGCGTTTTTTTACTGACGATTTCGCCCTTTTCACAATGCAGTATTTGCCCTTTTTTGACGACCGGCAGCAGCGTATCTTGCTGTTCATCGTCGCTGTCTTCTTTGCCCCAAAGCTGTTTCCAACCGGCAATTTGCAAATTGCGAGCATGCGCCACAAAAGTCCCACCGGCAATATTCAAAGTAATTTTACATTTACGGTATTCTGCATCCGGGCAGAACTGCATGAGGTATTGTCGGGCAATCAGAAAATAAATATGTTGTTCCGCCGGACTCAAACTCACCGGTCTGTTCTTTGCCGTCGGAATGATGGCATGGTGCGCTTCGACTTTTTTATCATTCCAACAACGATTTTTTTGTTCAGGATCGATAATTTCCGGCAAAGGTTGAAATTGAGTTAAATGGGTAGAAATAGCATTCATCACCGCCATGCGATCTGCAAAATGTTCTTTTGGTAAATAACGGCAATCGGAACGCGGGTAAGTAATCAATTTATGGGTTTCATACAAACGTTGACAGGTATCCAGCACTTCCTGTGCGGACATCCCGAACCGCTTGGCTGCATCAATTTGCAATGCGGACAAGGAATAGGGCAACGGTGCCGTTTCTTTTTCCCGTTTATCCGAATAATCCGTCACTTCCGCCGGTTGATCGGCAATACGTTTTACCACATTTTCCGCCAGCGCATGAGATAACACGCGCCCATCCTCGTCCTGATAATCTTCACAGGCTTTGCTCGGCTGCCATAACGCAGAAAAAAGTGCGGTAGCTTTCTTCGGTGTTTCTTCCCCTTTTGGGTCACGCAACCAAGCCAACACTTCAAAGAAATCCTTTGGTTGGAAATGCTCGATTTCTAAGTCACGGCGTACGATAAGGCCAAGTACGGGCGTTTGCACTCGCCCAACAGAAAGCACACCATTATAACCTGCTTGTCTGCCGCGAATGGTATAAGCACGGGTCATGTTAATACCATAGAGCCAATCGGCTCGGGCACGTGCCAACGCGGAGGTGGCAAGGGGGACAAAATCACGGTTAGGTTGCAATTTTTTGATGGCTTTTTCCACCGCACTTGGGTTCAAGTCGCTGATTAAACAGCGCTGAATCGCATTGCGTTTTTCCGGTGGTAAATTGAGATAACTGAATACTTCGTCCACCAGCAACTGCCCTTCACGATCCGGGTCACCTGCGTTAACGAGGATGTCCGCTTGTTGCACCAACTTTTCAACGGTTTTTAGCTGTTTATAGGTTTCTTTTTTCGGAATTAACTGCCACTTTTGCGGCAAAATCGGCAAATCTTCTAAGCGCCATTGTTTGAAACGCGCATCATAGGCATCGGGTTCTGCTTGTTCCAGCAAATGCCCCACGCACCACGTCACGCAGTCGTTATCACCACATTTAATAAAGCCGTCACCGCGTTGGTGCGGTTTCGGCAAAACATCCGCAATCGCGCGTCCAAGGCTCGGTTTTTCTGCTATAAAAAGTCGCATAAACAAGAAAACGCAGATGAGAGAAAGAGGTTAGCCGATTTCGCGGCGACCTAAGAAAGAATGGGTCAGTGTGGTGCCATCCACCATTTCCAATTCACCGCCTACCGGAATGCCGTGGGCAATGCGGCTGACTTTGACGTTTTGTTGCAAACACAATTCTGCAATGTAATTCGCCGTAGCATCGCCTTCGACAGTGGGATTTGTCGCCAAAATCACTTCCTTGAAGGATTCTGTTTGTAAACGTTTTTGCAATAAATCCAAGCCGATCTCCCGTGGGCCAATGCCGTCCAATGGCGACAAATGCCCCATAAGCACAAAATAACGCCCTGAAAATTGCCCGGTTTGCTCAATGGCAAGAATATCTGCCGGCATTTCCACCACACAAAGCAACCCCGAATTTTGACGACGAGGGTTGTTGCAAATATGGCAAACCTCTTCTTCCGTGAAAGTACGACAATGCTCACAATGCCCAATTTTTGACATGGCTTCCGTCAGCCCTTGTGCCAAACGCATACCGCCACTACGGTTACGTTGCAATAAATGATACGCCATACGTTGTGCGGATTTAGGGCCAACGCCCGGTAATACACGTAGGCTTTCGATCAAATTTTCTAACAAGGGACTGGTTTGCATAAGGTTCTCGGTGAATTGACTGAAAAAATAAACCGCACTTTAGTGATAAAGTGCGGTAAGTTTTACGAACGTTTTTTAGAATGGCATTTTGAAGCCCGGCGGCAATGGCATACCGGCGGTGATAGATTCCATTTTTTCTTTTTGCAAATCATCCGCACGACGTACAGCATCGTTGTACGCTGCAGCGATTAAATCCTCTAACATTTCCTTATCGTCTTCCATTAAGGAAGGGTCAATTTCCACACGGCGGCAATTATGCGCCCCGTTAATGGTAATTTTCACAAGGCCGGCACCGGCTTCACCGGTTACTTCTAGTTGTGCGATTTCTTCTCGCATTTTTTGCATTTTTTCTTGCATTTGTTGAGCTTGTTTCATTAAACCGCCCAAACCGCCTTTTCCGAACATAGATTTTCTTCCTTTAATTTACATAAAAAAGTGGTCGCATTTTAGCGAAAAATTTCTGACTTGAAAACGATCAATTTCGGATTAAATTGCGCCCCAAGATGATTCGTATTATTATCCGTTGCCTTAAAAATACACGAAAAAACAACCGCACTTTCCACTCTCAAGGAACATAAGGAACATTATGGAAGCAAGACACTACATCACCATGGCTATCGCCGTGCTGGTCTTACAATTTATGTTATTCGGTTTTAGTCGTACGCTCGGCTGGCTGTTTAATCTCAGCCCAAAAATGCGCACCAAGCTGACCATCATCCTCTTTTTGCTCTTTAATGCTCTGATTGCAACCGCCCCCTTGCGTCTGTATGCCGAAAGTTTTCGCGTCAGTGCCTTGCTTCTCACCTTGTTGCTCTTTTCCACGTTTAGCAGTGCCATCGTAGGCATACTGCATCGCTTTTTTAAACCGTGGGATAACGCGCTAAAATTACTCTATCCGATACTCTTTTTAGGGTTTATTGGACTGGGTTTATATAATGCTTATACACCGGTGATACGTCATTATCAAGTCAAGCTGGATAAACCAATGCAACCTTTACGCATTGGTATGGCAAGCGATTTGCATTTAGGGCGTTTGTTTGGTTCAACACAGTTAGATACCTTGGCTGACATCATGCGGCAGGAAAAAGTAGATATTATTTTGCTCCCCGGCGACATTATGGATGATAACGTCAACGCCTATTTAGCAGAAAAAATGCAACCGCACTTTGCCAACCTGCAAGCCCCACTTGGCGTGTATGCCACCCTGGGAAACCATGATTTCTTTGGCGATCAACAACGCATTGAAGCAGAAATGCGCAAAGCGGGGATCATTCCCGTGATGGATGAAAGTGTCGTGATTGATGGACGTTTTACCCTCATTGGGCGCAATGACGACCTCGTTAAAAACAGACCAACGGCAGCGCAATTACTAAAAGGTGTCAATACGGCATTACCGGTGATTTTAATGGATCATCGTCCAACAGAGATTGAACAACACGCCAATTTGCCGATTGATATTCAGCTTTCCGGCCACGCCCATAATGGACAAATTTTCCCGGCAAATTTTATTGTAAAACTGATTTATCGCTTAAGTTACGGCTATGAAAAAATCAATCAAGGGCATTTTTTCGTCACATCAGGTTATGGCTTTTGGGGCGTGCCGATGCGATTAGGGTCACAGTCGGAAGTGATGATTATCGATCTGGTCGGACATTAAAAAAAGAACTATTCTCAATACCGAGCCCTGTGTATAATTTAACCCATTACACTTATGTTTTTATGATGATAGAGGACTCGAAAATGAAAAAATTCGTCAACGCAACTCTTACTTCTCTTTTCCTTATGGCATCTGTGACGGCAAGTGCTGTGACCGTCACCGATGCTAAAGGTGAATTCACTATAGATAAAACCCCAAGTCGCATTGTCGCGTTAGAATATTCTTTCGTTGATGCCCTTGCTCAAGTTGGTGTTAGCCCGGTCGGCGTTGCTGATGACAACGATAAAACCCGCATTTTGCAGGAAGTGCGAGATAAAATACAACCTTGGCAATCTGTCGGTACCCGTTCACAACCAAGTCTTGAAGCCATTGCCGCATTAAAACCCGATTTAATTATCGCTGATCCTTCTCGTCACACAGCGGTATATGAAGAATTAAAAAAAATCGCCCCGACCATGATGTTTGATTCCCGCCATGAAAGCTATCAGGAGAATCTTGATACGGCACAAAAAATCGGCGATGTTGTCGGTAAAGGCAGTGAAATGAAATTGCAAATTGATAAACACAATAAAATTATCGAAAACATTGCGCAAAATATCAATGTGAAAGGCAAAAAAGCGATTTTCGGCACCTCCCGCGAAGACAAATTCAATTTACAAAATGACAGTGGTTATGTCGCCAGCTTCCTTGGTGTTCTGGGTTTTAACTCGCCAAAATTACCAAACGCCACTCAAGCCTTTGCTGAAATTAATCTTGAGCAACTAGTGATGGAAAAACCGGACTATATGTTTATAGCCCACTATCGCCAAGAAAGTATCGCCCGCAAATGGGAAGCAGAACCTTTGTGGCAAGCCATTCCTGCCGTGAAAGCCAAACATGTATTTAGCGTCAATGCCGATATGTGGGCGCGCGGACGCGGCATTACGGCCAGCGAGATCATGGCAAAACAAGTTGAACAATTCGTTAATCAAAAATAATGTTTGGCACAGCTTTTCGTTGGGGCTTGCCCCTGCTAGGACTGGCTTTCCTGTTATGGGGAAGCCTGTTTTTATACTACCCTATTGAAATTTCACCATTAGATGCGCTAAACGCCTTTTTCCCCAATGGCGATGAATTGGCCAAGATCACTGTGGTTGATTTACGCTTTCCGAGAGCTTTAGTCGCGATCGCATTAGGCGCCAATTTGGCGGTAGCCGGGGCATTATTACAAACCATCACCCGCAACCCACTAGCCTCACCAACGCTATTAAGCGTCAATTCCGGCGCAAGTTTGGCTATGGTAACGGCGAGTGCCATTAGCCCGGCCTTATTATCAGGCTATAGCATTGCCTTGGTGGCAAGTATCGGCGGTGGAATCAGCTGGTTGGTTGTAATGTTGATCAGCAACGCGTGGAAAGACAGTAGCGGCGATCGCAGTCGCGTGATTTTGGCGGGGATTGCCGTGTCGTTATTGTGTACTGCCCTCACCAAATTAGTGTTAATTATGTCAGAAGATCATGCCTTTGGCGTAATGAGTTGGCTTGCCGGCGGTATTTCTCATGCCCGTTGGAACGAATGGCACGCTATTTGGCCGTTTCTGCTATCGAGCGCTCTCTTTTGCCTCTTCTTTGCCAGCCGCTTAAATTTACTCAATTTAAGCGACGAATCCGCTCAATCCTTGGGAATTAACCTATTCCGTCTGCGTTGGTATGCCAATATCATAGCATTATTAATTGTGGGTTCAGCCGTTAGCGTAGCCGGCCCGGTCGCCTTTATCGGTTTGTTAATTCCACACTTAGCACGTTATTGGATCGGCTATGATTTACGAAAATCATTACCCATGTCCATGTTATTAGGCGCTATTTTAATGTTGGCGGCGGATACCATTGCCCGTGCTGTTGATTTCCCAAGTGAAGTGCCTGCCGGCGCCATTTTGGCCTTAATCGGTGCGCCAATCTTTGTATTATTTGCCAGAGGAAAACACTAATGCGCCGTTCTCATTCAGGATTCCGTGCAATCGGCTTTTACTTATCGGCACTCTGTACGGTCTCGCTATTATTTGTATTAAGCATTCGCTACGGCACTTACACGCTATCCTTTGATGAAATTAGCCAGGCTTTTCACCCTGACGATAAAAACTATTTCACGTTAATGGAATACCGTCTGCCACGCGCGCTACTCGCCATTATTATCGGCGGTGCATTGGCCATTTCCGGGGTGTTGGTGCAAAGTGTCGTGCGTAATCCGTTGGCCTCTCCTGATATTTTAGGAATCAATAACGCTGCCGGTTTAGTCGCCGTTACCGTATTAATTTTCCTACCGAATTTAGCCTTTTACTGGCTACCGATTTTCGCCTTTATCGGCGGTGTCCTGTCTTTCATTTTGTTATGGATGATATGTGGTTTTAACTTCCGCCCGATCAAAATGGCCATTATCGGCGTAGCGCTTTCTGCCCTATGGGCGGCAATCAGCCATTATTTAATGCTAACCAATCCGGTAGAAATCAACACGGCTATGCTTTGGCTAACCGGAAGTTTGTGGGGCAGAAGTTGGGCTTATGTCAATGTCGTTTTGCCTTGGTTGTTGGTGTTATTGCCGTTACCGTTTATTTTCTGCCGAGATTTGGACACTTTAGGTTTAGGTGAAAACAAAGCGGCCACCTTGGGAGTAAGCGTAAATAAAACGCAAATCTTGGTATTAGTGCTGGCTGTTGCGCTTTCCACCACAGCCGTCGCCATTTGCGGCCCCATCGCATTTCTCGGCTTAGTTGCACCGCACTTAGCACGCAAATTGGTCGGTGGACGTCACCGCACATTATTGCTGGCATCCATGCTAATCGGCACGTTGTTGTTACAGATTTCCGATATTTTAGCGCGGGTTATCGATCCGCCGACAGAACTGCCCGCCGGTATTCTCACCGCCATTATCGGCGCCCCTTACTTCTTCTATTTATTGATGAGAACGAAATAATGAGCATTGAGATCAATAAGTTACAATTAGGCTATCAAGATAAAACTATCGTACGGGATTTATCTCTCAGCTTTCCTAGCAACCAAATTATTGCCTTAATTGGCCCGAACGGGTGTGGCAAATCCACAACACTAAAAGCGGTGGCCCGTTTGCTCAAGCCTCGCCTAGGCAAAATTACTCACAAAGGCAAAGATATTTGGCAAAGCACGCCGAAAGAATATGCCAAACAATTAGCGTTCTTGCCACAACAACATTTGGTGCCGGAAGGCATTAAAGTACGCGAATTAATTGCTTACGGCCGTTCGCCTTATTTGAATTTGTGGGGCAAATTGAGTGATAAAGATGAGCAATTAGTGGCTTGGGCTATGGAACAAACCCACACCACGGAACTGGCAGAACATTTGGTATCGGATTTATCCGGCGGACAACAACAACGGGTTTTCCTAGCCATGACATTAGCGCAAGATGCAGAGCTTGTTCTGTTAGATGAACCCACCACTTATTTGGATCTCAACCGCCAGGCGGAACTCATGGGCATGATGCGTCAAATGCAACAAAACGGCAAAACCGTCATTACGGTACTCCATGATTTAAATCAGGCTTGTCGTTATTGTGATTATTTAATCGTTCTCAAAGACGGCAACCTTATGGCTCAAGGAACGCCTGACGAAGTGATGACAGAAGGGCTGTTAAAAGAGGTGTTTGATTTAGAAGTAGTGATTCACCGCGATCCAATTAGCCAAACACCCATGTTTATTTTGAAGTAAACAAAAGTACGGTCATAATCTGGGGGCAAGTATGATAAGTTGCCCCTATTCACACTTTCTAAAATCATATTCTGTAATCACATTCTATTATGTCATTTCGCTATAAAACCCCATTCATTTTTTGTCTCACTTCCGTTAAAATAGTTGAGAATTGTTTTCAATCACAGATACCAAGGAGACTTATGATGTTAAAAAAAGCATTGTTAACACTCACCTGTATTGCGATGGCAACGTCCGCATTGGCAAAAGAAGTTACGATTCCCACGGCGCGCGGCGATGTTACGTTAAATGCACCACCCGCCAAAATAGCGGTGTTTGATACCGGCAGTTTGGATACATTGCAAGCCTTGGGTGTGAAAGTCGATGGCGCAGCGGATGTGGCAAAACTCCTTCCGTATCTGAAACCAACCTTAGATTCGGCAAAAAATGTCGGTACCATTTTTGAGCCAAACCTTGAAGCCTTAAATGAACTTAAACCTGATTTAATTATTGTCGGCACTCGCACGGCGAAAAAATTTGATGATGTCAGCGCTATTGCAAAAACGATCGATTTAACCGATAACGGCGATAAATTAGTGGAAAGCGGCATTCAACGCATTGACAGTTTCGGCCATTTATTTGATAAACAAGCGGCAGCAGATAAGTTAAAAGGTGAATTGGAAACCTTATTAAAAGACACTAAAGCCGCCGTGAAAGACAAAGGCAACGGTTTAATTATTTTAGTCAACGGTGGCAAAATTTCCGCATTCGGTAGCGGTTATCGTTTAAGTTTTATTCATGATGAACTTGGCGTACCAATGGCGGATCCAAGCATTAAAGGTACCGGTCATGGCCAACCGGCGAGCTTTGAGTTTATTGAAAAAACCAATCCTGACTGGTTGTTTGTATTAGATCGCATTTCTGCTATTGGCGAAGAAGGTAAAACCGCCAAAGAAGTGTTGGATAATGAATTGGTTCGTCGCACTAAAGCCTGGAAAAACGGTAATGTCGTTTATCTCAGTAGCGCTTCCTACTTAGCGCCGGGCGGTGCGGAACAATTAAGAACAGACTTAAGCGCCATTAAAGCGGCTTTTGAGAAAAAATAATCACGCTTATCGTTCTCTTCATTGTGTCAAACTAAGACAATAATGAAGAGAACTTTTTATTGCCTAAAAAACGCTATGTCGAATATTTTTACCCTAAATCGGATAAATTTTTTCATTCTTGTATTACTCGCCGCATTAAGCATTACCGTGGGCGTAGCCGATTTCCATTGGTCTCAATTTTTTTCCCAACCGGAACAAATGCAAGTTCTGTTAATCAGTCGCTTGCCTCGAACCTTTGCCGTCATTTTAGTGGGTGCGACCCTTGGCGTGGCAGGCATGGTGTTACAAATTGTCTTAAAAAATCGCTTTATTGAGCCGGGCATGATCGGCGCCAGTCAAAGCGCGGCATTCGGGATTTTATTCACCAGCCTGTTATTTCCAAGCGCCGCCTTGCTTCTCAAAATGTCCGTCGCCACCGTCTCCGCACTCATTGGCATGGGCATTTTTACCTTATTGTTACAGCAATTACCGCCACATCAACGTCTCATGGTGCCGTTGGTGGGGATTGTGTTCGGCAATATTATTGAGGCGATGACCACCTTTCTTGCCTACGAAACAGACAGCTTACAAACCTTGTCCATTTGGTTTTCCGGCGATTTTTCCGGCATCTTGGCAGGACGTTATGAATTATTATGGCTCACTGCCGCCCTTGCCGTAGTGGTTTATATTATGGCCGATCGTCTGAGCATCACCGGACTGGGGAAAAATATCAGTACCGGCTTAGGGATTAATTATCGTCAAATGACGTGGTTTGCGTTAATTGTGGTGGCGATGATTACTGCGGTAGTCGTCGTCACCGTTGGGCAAATTCCCTTTATCGGCCTGGTTGTACCAAATATTATTTCCCGCTTAGCCGGTGACCGATTACGCCAAAATCTGCCTTCGGTTGTATTGCTCGGCGCCAATTTGGTCTTGGTTTGTGACATTATAGGTCGAGTCATTAACGCACCTTATGAAGTCCCGATTTCGACCATTTTCGGCATTGTCGGCACATTGATTTTCCTCTATTTGTTATTTAAGGGGAAAGCCAATGCAAAATAATCGCGTTATGTTATTACTCGGTGCCCTACTCACGTTTGCTTGCGTCTTTTTTATGACCTATCACGCCAATGGTAACTGGGATTTCATTTTGCCGTTTCGTGGAAAGAAACTGTTGTTATTGCTGATGATGGCCTACACCATTGGCATATCTACATTGCTATTCCAAACCTTAACCAATAACCCGATTCTAACCCCCAGCATTTTAGGCTTTGACTCCTTATATTTATTGGTGCAAAGCATTTTAGTGTTTCTCTTCGGCGGAATTGGATTTACACAACTCAATGTGGCCGGCAAATTTGCCTTTGAAACCTTGCTTATGTTGCTTGGTGCACTCCTGTTATTCCGTACACTCAGCAAAAACAACAGCGATCTCGCCCGCATGATTTTGGTGGGGATTATTTTCGGTGTGCTTTTCCGCAGTGTAAATAACCTGCTACAGCGCATGATCGATCCCAATGAATTCGCCGTTGCACAAGGATCTTCCTTTGCCAGTTTTAACACGGTGAACCCAACCTTATTATGGATTGGTACTGTCATTACATTGGTCAGCGCTCTGTGGATTTGGCAACAACGTTTTAAATTAGATGTACTCCTACTGGGGCGTGAACGCGCTATCGGATTAGGCTTGGAATATCATCAGTTCAGCCGCCAATTACTCATTTGCTGCGCATTTTTGGTGTCAATTTCCACCGCACTTGTCGGGCCAATTCTGTTTTTAGGCTTATTGGTGTGTGCCATTGTCAATGCCATCAGCCCGACTATGCACCACAGCATTCGCATCCCAATGACGTTTATGGTGTCAGCCATCACGTTGGTGAGCGGGCAAGCCATCTTCGAACAAGTGATGAAGATGCAAGGTGTGCTTAGCGTAGTTGTCGAATTTGTCGGTGGATTGGTGTTTATCTATTTGATGTTAAGACGGGCAAAATAAAGGAATGTATTGTGATAAAAATTGAAAATATAACCTATAAAATTAATCAGGCGACGATTTTAAATAACATTAATCTCACCATCCCAAACGGTGGTATTACCGCATTGATCGGCGCTAATGGTGCTGGTAAATCCACGCTACTCTCTTTGGTTGCGCGCTTAAATCCGATTCAACAAGGGCAAATTTGGCTAAATGATATGGATATTGGCACCACGCCATCACGCACAATTGCGCAAAACCTGGCAATTCTGACCCAAGATAACGTGATTCATAGTCGCATTACGGTAAAAGATTTGTTGATTTTCGGCCGTTATCCGCACCATCAGGGGCGTCCGACGGAAGAAGACAATGCCATTATCCGCGATGCCTTACAACGTTTTGAATTAGCACCCTTAGCTAATCGTTTTCTTAGCGAACTTTCCGGCGGTCAACGTCAACGCGCCCTGATTGCCATGACCTTCTGTCAAAAAACCGATCATGTACTGCTTGATGAACCTTTAAATAATCTTGATATGTTCCACGCCCGCGAGCTCATGCGCTTGCTACGCCAACTGACCGATGAACTGGCACTGACAACGGTAATGGTGGTGCATGACATCAATATGGCTGCCGCCTACGCCGACACCATTGTCGCCATGAAAAACGGTGAAATTGCCATGATCGGCACACCGGAAGAAATCATTACCCAAGAAAATTTAAAAACGGTATTTAATTTAGAGGCGGAAGTGTTGACCCATCAGAGGAAAAGACTGGTCGTACATCATATGTAGTAGATTATTTGAAAAGTGCGGTAGATTTTCATCCTGTTTAAAACAACTGAAAAATCCACCGCACTTTACTCTAAGGAAAAATCCTTATCTTTCGGCCTTTAATAACCCGGAAGAACCTTCCGAATAATCTTTCGGCTGATCGTCCGGCGTTGTCGGTGAAACCTCGCCGGTCACATCAAGCTGCTGCTCTTGGAATAAGGCTTTGTCATTTAATTCAGGCAATAATTGAACGGAAGCGCCGGCAAAATGCTGATATAAATGTTGATAATCCTGCGCTAGCGTTTTTAAGAGATTTGCGCTTTCCGCAAAATGCTTTTCCAGTTGCTGTTTTTGATTTTCCAGCTGTTCTTTCAACACGCGCAACTCCGTTTCGGTTTTCACCTGTTTTTTTACGGAGGCTTTGGTAAAACGCAATAAAAAATAACCCAGCGCCAATCCCACAACTAAGCCAAGTAAAGCGGCTCGCCACATCTCCGGTGTCCAAGATTGCATACATCACTCCTTCATCATTGAATAGAAAAAAACCGCTATTATCATAGCTTGAACGTTTTTATATTTCTATGGGCAAGATCACATAACGATAATATTATGCATACTGTTTTAGCCACGCTCTCAGTTTTTCCACTTCTTCTCGCCATTCTTCAGTCAGTTGTCGGCACCAAAGGGCAATATTCTCTTGCCATTGTTCTGTCTCGGCATTTTGTGACCGTGACGCGATTTCCTGCAAGCGTTTTAAACCAACAGAAGCCAACGCCCCTTTAATTTTATGCGCTAAGGCAAGCACATTGGCTTGCCGTGCCGGATCCTGCAAATAGGCTTGATAGGCCTGCTGTAATTCAATGGCGTACCCTGCCATAGTTTGTTCAAATAAGGTGAGATTATCTTGCACAAATTTTACCCCCAGCATTTCCACCAATTCGCCCAACATTTTCGTATCAAAATCGGCAGAGGCTTGGAGTTGCTTGGTGTCGGTGAGTTCAAATTGCGTGATTTCTTCGCCGAAATAATCGAACAGACACTGATTCAACTCATCCAACGACAGCGGTTTGTGAATGACATCATCCATGCCTTGCGCGAGATATTCTTCTTTTTTCTGCACGACATTTGCCGTCAAGGCAATGAGCGGTGGCAGGAAATCATAAGTGCCATTTTCATAGTTTTGGCGTAAGTGATGGGCAATATCAAAGCCTGACATATCCGGCAACTGAATATCCAAAAACACCAAATCATAATAATTTTGCTCAAATTTTTCGATGGCCTGCGCACCGGTCATCGCGACATCAATTTGGTAACCCAATTTTTCCAGCAAGGATTTCGCGACCACCACATTCACTTCAATATCTTCCACCAACAAGATATTAAGCTTTAATGGCAACTTGCTGTCGTTTTCTGACGGACGAAAAGCCTCTTCTGCCTTAAACGTTAACAAAAAGGTGGAACCCTGCCCCATTTTGCTGGTAACGGTTAAATCACCCCCCATTAATTTAGCTATGGCTTTGGACACCGATAACCCAATGCCGCTCCCCAAGGATTTATTACGGTTAGAACTCACTTGATAATATAGCTCAAAGATTTTTTCTAAATCGGCTTCACCAATGCCAATGCCCGTATCCGTCACGCGAATCGCAAATTCATTGTTAGCGATTTGCTCAACCGATAAGGTTACGCTGCCTTGTTGCGTAAATTTCACCGCATTGGTAATCAAGTTCCATAAGATCTGATTCAACCGCACGCCATCCAACATCAGCCAGTTTGGCAAGGTTGGCGGGCAATCTAAGTGAAATTCAAGACGTTTTTCTTCCGCCATTAATACAGCGAAATTGCTAATGTCATTGAGCAAGGCATAAAAATCCGTTTCTTTGCAATGCAATTCAATACGGCGGGCATCAATTTTTTCTAAATCAATAATGTCGCTGAAAATATGCGACAAAGAAATCGCACTGCTATTGATGGTTTTTAAATAATTGCGTTGGCGTTCGGTGGGGTGCTCTTCCAACAAAATGCGGCTTAATCCGATAATGCCGTTTAACGGGGTGCGCAACTCGTGGCTGATCGTTGTCATTAAGGTGGTTTTGTCTCGGCTAATTTTCTCCACTTTGTCTAACGCTGCCGACAAACGACTTTCGACTAAAAGTCGCTCTTTTACTTCGCTTTTCAGTTCTGAAACAGAATGGGAAAGTGCCTGGCGAGAATATTCCAGCTTTTCCACCAATAACGTAAAAAAATAAATCACAAAAGGTGCTGAAATCATTCCAAATACGATCGAACGGAGCAAATCCTGCCAGTAGATTTTTCCCACAAAAATCAGGCTGAGCACCATTTGGGTGCATAATGCCAAAATCGCCAAGATCATCACGCCTAACAGCGAGAAACGGATTTTTCCTAAACGAACGACCCACTCTACATAGCGATGGGCAAAACTGCCAAAATGTTTGATTTTTTTCATAAGAATCCATAACAAAAAATAATGTGCATTGTACCTGAATTGCGCCATTTACACGGAAAAGTTTTCTTACTGCACGAAAGTGCGGTCAAAAAACACCGTATATTTCGACCGCACTTTTGCGCCCACTTCACGCAATTCTTCCTAACAATAGCGATAAAAATCAAGTACAATACGACAATTCTATTTTGCTGCAAAAAAGGATAAGACCATGGCGCGCAAACCGGCTGAAAAAAACGAACCGGATTTTGAAAATACCTTAAAACAACTGGAAGAAATCGTCTCCCGTTTGGAAAATAACGACCTTTCTCTTGAAGAAGCATTAAAAGATTTTGAACAAGGCATCAAGCTGGCTCAGTTAGGTCAAGAACGCTTACAGCAAGCGGAACAGCACATCCAAATTTTGTTACAAAAAAACGAAAGTGCCAAACTCAGTGATTATCAAGCGGAAGAATAACGGGGCGGTAATGTATCAGTTCTCAGAAGATTTACAGCAAGTTCAGCAGCGAATTAATCATTTTTTAGCCGATCAATTTGCCCACCTTGATAGCGCGCCCGCGCCTTTAGCTGACGCCATGAAATATGGCTTGTTATTAGGTGGAAAACGCATTCGCCCCTTTTTAGTTTATGCCACCGGCAGAATGCTTGGTGCCGATTTAGCGCAGCTTGATTATGCGGCAGCCGCCATTGAAGCCATTCATGCTTATTCTTTGATTCATGATGATTTGCCTGCCATGGACGACGATGAATTGCGTCGCGGCCACAAAACTTGCCACATTGCATTTGACGAAGCCACCGCAATTTTAGCCGGTGATGCATTGCAAGCCTTTGCCTTTGAAATCTTAACGGATATTCCAACGCTATCAGCGGAACAAAAGCTAGCGCTCATTAAAACCTTAAGTGCCGCTTCCGGTGTCAAAGGCATGTGCTTGGGACAAAGTCTGGATTTAATATCAGAACACAAAGTCATCAGCCTGCAAGAATTAGAACATATCCACTTAAATAAAACCGGTGCCTTGCTCACGGCAGCGCTCACGATGGGCTTTATTTGCTCGCCTCATTTTGCAGACAAGGCTTTAGCACAACCGCTGGAACGCTATGCCACGGCAATTGGACTCGCCTTCCAAGTACAAGATGATATTTTAGACATTGAGGGCGACAGCGAAACCATCGGCAAAACGGTCGGCTCCGACTTGACGGCTGATAAAAGCACTTATCCGAAATTATTGGGGCTGGAAGGTGCCAAACAAAAAGCACAAGAACTTTACGAAATGGCATTAGCCGAACTGAGAGATTTACCTTTTGATACCACCGCACTTTATGCGTTGGCGGAATTTATCATTAAACGAAAAAGCTAATCTCCCCCAAAGTGCGGTGGAAATTAGACCTGTTTTTAACGTAGTGATAGATAAATTTTAACGTTGGATTGATTAACCCTTATGCAAAACTACCCCCTTTTATCATTGATTAATTCGCCTGAAGATTTACGCTTGTTAAACAAAGAACAACTCCCTCAAGTGTGTCGAGAGCTACGCGAATATTTGCTGGAATCGGTGAGCCAAAGTAGCGGACATTTAGCGTCCGGTTTAGGCACGGTGGAACTGACCGTTGCGCTGCATTATGTCTTTAAAACGCCTTTCGATCAGTTAATTTGGGATGTAGGCCATCAAGCCTATCCGCATAAAATCTTAACAGGTCGTCGTGACCAAATGTCGACTATTCGACAAAAAGGCGGGTTACACCCCTTCCCTTGGCGTGGTGAAAGCGAATTTGACGTCTTAAGCGTAGGACACTCTTCCACCTCGATCAGTGCAGGATTAGGCATTGCCATTGCCGCAGAACGGGAAAATGCCGGAAGGCAAACGGTTTGTGTCATCGGTGACGGCGCCATTACGGCAGGTATGGCATTTGAGGCATTAAATCATGCCGGTGCATTGCACACCAATATGTTGGTGATTTTAAATGATAACGAAATGTCTATTTCGGAAAATGTCGGCGCGTTAAACAACCACCTTGCCCGAATTTTCTCCGGTTCGTTCTACTCTACCGTGCGCGACGGTAGCAAAAAAATTCTCGATAAAGTGCCAACGGTAAAAAACTTTATGAAAAAAACCGAAGAGCACATGAAAGGCGTGATGTTCTCACCGGAAAGTACCTTATTCGAAGAATTGGGTTTCAACTATATTGGCCCTATCGACGGACACAATATTGATGAATTAATCGCGACATTGAGCAATATGCGCGATCTAAAAGGCCCTCAATTACTCCACATAAAAACCAAGAAGGGTAAAGGCTATACACCGGCAGAAAAAGATCCTATCGGTTTCCATGGCGTGCCAAAATTCGACCATTTAAGCGGTCAGTTACCCAAATCCAATGCCACTCCAACCTATTCCAAAATTTTCGGCGATTGGTTGTGTGAAATGGCAGAACGAGATCCAAAACTTATCGGCATCACCCCGGCAATGCGCGAAGGTTCCGGCATGGTGGAATTTTCTCAACGTTTCCCACAACAGTATTTTGATGTGGCGATTGCTGAACAACACGCGGTAACCTTTGCAGCCGGTTTGGCAATTGGTGGATACAAGCCTGTGGTTGCTATTTATTCAACTTTCTTGCAACGTGCTTATGACCAACTCATTCATGATGTCGCCATTCAAGATCTGCCGGTTCTCTTCGCCATTGACCGTGCAGGCATTGTCGGTGCCGATGGTCAAACTCACCAAGGTGCATTTGATATCAGTTTCATGCGCTGTATTCCAAACCTGATCATCATGACACCAAGCGATGAAAATGAATGCCGCCAAATGCTTTATACCGGCTATCATTGTGGCAAACCTGCTGCCGTGCGTTATCCACGCGGAAATGCCATGGGTGTCACCTTAGAACCTTTACAACCATTGGAATTGGGGAAATCAAAACTTGTTCGTGAAGGTAAAAAAATCGCCATTTTAAATTTTGGTGCGCTTTTACCAAATGCCTTGATTGCCGCGGAAAAACTGGATGCAACCGTAATTGATATGCGGTTTGTAAAACCATTAGATGCAACTCGTATTAACGAGATTGCCAACAGCCATGAACTCCTTGTGACATTAGAAGAAAATGCGATTCAAGGCGGTGCCGGAAGTGCCGTGGCGGAAGTATTGAATCAGCAGCAACACCAAGTGAAATTGTTGCAATTAGGTCTACCGGATTTCTTTATCCCTCAAGGATCGCAAGCAGAAACGCTCACTGATTTAAAATTGGATGCTGCAGGCATTGAACACCAAATCGTGGATTTTCTGGCTGAGAAATAGCACTCTCAATCAAAAACGACAGAGGATTCAACCTCTGTCGTTTTTCTTTTTGGTCGCTATTAAAAAAAGCAAAGAAATTTTCACTTTTCGTTGAACTATTTTTCAGATGTTCAGTCTTAACAAATGCTAGTGCGCTGCAAATGCAGTCGTCTTTTAACGTTTTCTTATATTTAAGACCTCCCCGCTATTCAGAAATTGGATAGCGGTTTTTTCTTTTTTGGGAAAAGGGAAACAAGGAAAAGGAAAAAGTGCGGTCGATTTCTGACGTATTTTACGCCAAGTCAAGGAACAATAACAATCCGCACGTAAAACGTGCGGTTTTTAGGCTCCCCTATAAGGGTCTATACTTCACAAGCCTCTCAAGGGGCTTGTGAAAACTGACAGCCGTGTTTATTTTCATATCACTATTTTAGTGAATCGTAGCGTGCAACTTGTTGCACGAAATCGTGAATTACGCATCGAGGTTAATGTTTTAATCATTCGTGCAACAAGTTGCACGCTACGAGGGGTAAATAAAAAAGCCATTAATACTGTATTAATGGCTTATTAATGTTGAATTTTGGAGTTTGCGCTTATCGGCTGCCTTCTTCAATCACACGAGGAAATAGAATATTATTTTCCGTATGAATGTGCATCATTAAATCATCCATAAATTCTTTAATGCCGCTATAGAGTGCGCGCCAAGTATTGCAAGCATCTGCCGGTGGCGTTAAGTTATTGGTCAAGGCTTTTAGCACCTCTAAATGTTCTCCATGTTCGGCATGTTCATGTTCCATTACTTGAATCGGCATTCTTGCCATGGCGTAATTGCCCATTTTGATCATTGGAAATAAAATTTGCTCTTCTTTCATCATATGGCTGCTTAAATCGGCATAAACATTGTGTAATTCAGCTGCCACACCGACCGGGCAATCATCACGATCGCCATGTACAGATTCTACGCGTTCAGCCAGTACAATAAGCTCTTGCAGCTGAGCACGATGACGCTCATGATAACGATGAATAATATGATCGATGATCTCGGCATAAGGTGCAGTCAACCAACGTTGCTCATCATCTTGCTGTTTACTCTCTTGTAGTTCGGTTAAACGTGCTTCGATTTCCGCTAAATTTAAATTTTTCTCGGCAACCGCAGCACCCAAGGTATCCGCACCACCACAACAAAAATCTAAATCATATTCACGTAAAAGTGCGGTTGATCCCGGAATTGAAATCGCAATTTCACTTAATTTCTTATCGGCAAAAGACATTCTAATTTCCCCCATAATGTGTTAATAATAAAAAACCTAGCAAAATAGTAAACTATTCTCTAAAAAGATAAAGGGCTTTTTTAAAAAAATTTGTTTTATATGATTCAGGTCAAAGGTCATACCTTAAAATGGGAAGACGGAAAAAGTCGAAAAGCGGTATCCTAAATAGCATCACTTTACAAGGAAACACCATGAACCGTTTATTGACCACGCTATTTGCCGTCTGGCTACCTCTTTCAACCCTTGCCTTAGAAAAAGAAGCTCGTGAAATGCCGAAAGGCGGAATTGATAAAGCTCTATTGGGACAAATTTTATTTTTTGACAATAACCTTTCTTTTCATGGCAATCAAAGCTGCTCCAGTTGCCACAGCCCGGATACCGCCTTTGTTGACTTACGGGAAAACAGTGCAGACAAAATGGTCTCCCAAGGCGATGATCCCAAACTGTTCGGCACACGCAATGCACCAACCATGCTTTATGCCAGCTACGCGCCCGAATTTCATTATGATGAAAAAATTCAAGATTATGTAGGCGGTCAATTCTGGGATGGGCGTGCCAAGAACGTTGCCGAACAAGCCGGTGGCCCCCCTATCAATCCGGTGGAAATGGGGATGCCGGACAAACTTTCTGTGGCTAAACGGATCTACAATACGCCGATGTATTTCATGCTCTTAACCCAACATTATGGCGAAGCCACATGGGACAGCGTAGATAGCGTTTATGCCGCGATGGAAGATGCCCTTGCCGTATTCCAAAAAGAAAAACGCTTATTACATCCTTTTGATAGCAAATACGATAAATCTTTGCAGGGCAAATACGCGATGACTGCGCAAGAAAAGCGCGGTCAGCAGTTATTCTTTGATAACACCAAAACCAACTGCAGCAACTGCCACCAAGCGCAACCAGCTGAACATAAAGAAGAAACTTTCACGAATTATCGCTATTACAACATGGGTGTGCCGAAAAATCAGCGGTTAATCGCGCATAATCAGCTCAGCGAAGATTTTATCGATAACGGCTTGTTGGATAACCCAATGGTCAAAGGCGATCAACGCCAAAAAGGCAAATTCAAAGTACCAACCCTGCGCAACATTGCCGTCACCGCACCTTATATGCATAACGGCGTGTTTAAACATTTACGTACTGTGTTGGAATATTTCGATCATTTCAACAACCCGGCACGTAAACTCAACCCTGAAACCCAACAACCTTGGGACGCATCGGAATATGCCACCACAATGAATCAGGAAGATCTTAAGGCGCCAGCATTAAGCGATGAACAACTGGACGACCTTGAAGCCTTTTTGAAAACCTTAACAGATGAACGCTACGAAACGTTGCTGAGACAATCTGAAAAACGCCCGTCAAAATGACCGCACTTTTCGCGCCTCACCTTGACAGGCACTTAGTCGGCATGAAACGCCTCGATACTGGGAAGACTAACCCAAAATTGAGGCAATTAATCTCTTCCGCTTGTTCACACTACTAACCGTTGGCGGACGATTTCAAACAAACAAACACCGGTTGCCACGGAGACATTGAGGGAAGAAACCGAACCTGCCATTGGAATGCTGATGAGTTGATCACAATGCTCTCGAGTTAAGCGGCGCATGCCTTCGCCTTCTGCTCCCATGACCAACGCCAACGCCCCTGTGAGCTTGGTTTGATAGAGAGTTTCGGTGGCTTCACCGGCGGTGCCAACAACCCATACATTGTGTCGCTCTTGTAGATCACGCAGGGTACGGACAAGGTTAGTCACTCGAATAAGCGGGATATTTTCTGCTGCGCCACACGCCACTTTTCGCGCGGTCGAATTGAGTTGGGCAGATTTATCTTTTGGCACAATCACTGCAGTTACGCCTGCTGCATCTGCCGTTCGCAAACAAGCGCCAAGGTTATGTGGATCGGTGACGCCATCTAAAACCAATAATAAAGGCGCGTTGCGTATTTCGAGTAAACGATCCAAATCATGCTCATTTAATTCCGGTAACGGGTGCACTCGCGCAATAATGCCTTGGTGCACTTCGCCTTCCGCTTTTTTATCCAAGGTTTGGCGATTTAAAAATTGAACGGAAATGCCAAGTCGTTGAATTTCATTAATCAAAGGTTGTAAGCGTTGATCATCTCGGCCTTTTAACGCCAAAACTTCAATTAAACGTTCCGGATGGTTAGAGACAAATGCTTTTACTGCGTGGATGCCATAAATTGTTTCACTCATGTTTTTTCTTTACCTTTTTCGTTTTGGATGCGGCATTGGATTTCATATTAGAAACATTACCTTTTTTGACCGCACTTTTGTTTATTTTTGCCTTTTTGTTTGTCGTTGTTTTCTTAGGCGCTTTGACTTCCGCTTTTTTCGCCTTTGTTCGCGCTGTTTTACCACTACGTTTAGGCTTGCGTTCACTTGAAATTAAAGAAAAATCAATTTGTTTTTGCTCTAAACTCACGGCTTCTACACGCACTTTCACCGCATCACCGAGACGGAAAATCATGCCACTGTTTTCACCGATCAGACGTTGTTTCGGCATATCGAATAAGTAGTAGTCATTCGCCAAACCGGAAATATGCACTAAGCCATCGATAAACAGATCATTCAAGCGGACAAAGAAGCCGAAACCTGTCACGGAAGAAATGACACCGTCAAATTCTTCGCCCACATGATCCTGCATATATTCACATTTCAGCCAATCGGCGACTTCACGGGTGGCATCGTCGGCGCGGCGTTCTGTGGAGGAACAATGCGCGCCAAAGAGATCCATTTCTTCAAGTGGATAATGATATCCACCGGTGTCGGTCGTTTTACGTTTAGAGCCCTTTTGTTTCGCCAATAAGTATTTGATGCCACGATGTAACGTCAAATCCGGATAACGACGAATCGGCGAGGTGAAATGGGCATATTCTTCTAATGCCAAACCGAAGTGACCGATGTTGTCGGCGCTATAAACCGCTTGGCTCATAGAACGTAGCAACATGGTTTGGATCAATTCGTGATCCGGGCGTGGTTTAATCTGTTCAAGTAGCTGCGCATAATCGGTCGGTGTCGGTTTATTCCCACCGGATAGACTCAAGCCACATTCCGCCAAGAAACTACGAAATGCCGTGAGTTTTTCTTCACTTGGTACGGCATGAATGCGGTAAAGCGCCGGTTCTTGATGTTTTTCCATGAAGTTGGCAGACGCAATATTCGCTAAAATCATGCATTCTTCAATGATTTTATGGGCATCGTTACGCACGACTGGCTCAATCCGCTCAATACGTCCCAACGCATTGAAAATAAATTTGCTTTCAATGGTTTCAAATTCGATGGCGCCGCGCTGTTGGCGAGCTTTTACCAACGCCTGATACATTTCATGCAGGTCTTGTAAGTGAGGTACTAAGGATGCATAACGTTCACAAAGTGCGGTGTCTTTTTCCAGTATTTTTGCCACTTTGTTATAGGTTAAACGGGCGTGGGAGTTCATCACTGCTTCGTAAAATTGATAGTCTGTCATTTTGCCTTTGGCAGAGATCGTAATTTCACACACCATACACAGGCGATCCACTTGCGGATTTAACGAACATAAACCATTGGAGAGTTTTTCCGGCAACATTGGCACGACGCGATTTGGGAAATAGACGGAATTGCCTCGATTATAGGCTTCCGTGTCCAATGCGCTTTTCGGTCGAACATAATAGCTCACATCGGCAATGGCTACCCAAAGCTTCCAGCCTTTGCCTTGTTTTTGGCAAAATACCGCATCGTCAAAATCACGCGCATCTTCACCATCGATGGTCACTAACGGCAAGTTACGCAAATCTACACGACCACGTTTAGCCTCTTCAGGCACGTCTTCAGACCATTTTTTAAGTTGTTTTTCCACCGCACTTGGAAAACTGTGGGGAATATCATGTTTACGAATGGCAATTTCCACTTCCATGCCCTTCGCCATATTGTCACCCAGTACCTCGGTAATTTTGCCGATAGGCTGGAAGAACGGCGCTGTGCGCGGATGGAGTTCCACCACAACAACTTGCCCCATACGTGCACCAAGACGGGCGTTATCGGGGATTAAAATATCGCGGGTAATACGGCTGTCGTCCGGCATCACATAGCCAATGCCTTGTTCGATAAAAAAACGACCGACAATTTGTTTTTTATTCGCTTCCAACACCCGCACGATGCGCACTTCCGGACGACCTTTTCGGTCAAATCCGTTAGGTTGCGCCAACACATAATCGCCGTGCATGACTTTTTGCATTTGTACGTTGGGAATGAAAAAGTCGTCTTTTTTCCCTTCCACTTGTAAAAAACCGAAGCCTTCTCGATGCCCAATCACCATACCTTTAAGCAAATCCAGTTTTTCCGGTAAGGCATAGCATTTACGTTTGGTAAAGACTAGCTGACCGTCATTTTCCATGGCGCGTAAACGACGGCGCATAGCGTCTTGTTGCGTTTCATCCGTGATGCCCAACGCAATAAAAACTTCCTCTTTGGTCATGGGCGCATTATGCGTACGGATTGTCTGCAAAATAAATTCCCGACTGGGAATGGGGTTGTCGTATTTGGCTAATTCTTTTGCATAATTCGGATCTTGAGGAGGGGATTTTTTGGCCATGATATTTAAATTTATCGAAATGAAAGTGCGGTTCATTTTAAAAAGATTTTCTTATTAGGCAAGGAAAAATGTGATTGAGGCGACATTTTTTAGCTTTTTCTCAGCAACCCGAAAACTGACTTGCTATAATCCTTTTTAGTTAATATTACATTGAGGTCGTTATGAGCGATATTGCGATTACCATTAGCCTACTCGCCTTGGTTGCCGTGATCGGTTTATGGATAGGCCATTGGAAGATCAGAGGCGTCGGTTTCGGGGTCGGCGGCGTGTTATTCGGCGGCATTATTGTGGCGCATTTTACCCAACAATACGGCTTAGCGTTGGATACGCACACATTGCATTTCGTGCAAGAATTCGGCTTAATCCTGTTCGTTTACACCATCGGGATTCAAGTCGGCCCCGGATTTTTTTCCTCGTTGCGCCGTTCAGGGTTAAAACTGAACGGTTTTGCCTTTTTGATTGTCTTGCTGGGTGGGCTAACCGTGGTCTGTATCCACAAATTCGCCAATGTGCCGTTAGACATTATTTTGGGGATTTATTCCGGTGCGGTAACTAACACGCCTTCTCTGGGTGCAGGGCAGCAAATTTTGTCGGAACTTGGAGGCAACAGCACCACGGCAAGCATGGGGATGGCCTATGCCATGGCGTACCCTTTCGGAATTTGCGGCATTTTGCTGACCATGTGGTTAGTGCGTTTGTGTTTCCATGTGAAAATTGATGAAGAAGAACAACATTTTCAGCGTGAAAGCGGGCAAGACAAAGAAACCTTGACCACGATGGACATTAAAGTCACAAATAAAAATTTGGATGGCTTGCGTTTAATTGCCGTGCCGGGATTTGGCGCCGGCGATGTGGTTTGTTCCCGTTTAAAACGTGGGGACAGCATGTGTGTCCCGAAAGCGGATACGGAAATTCATTTAGATGACGTATTGCATTTGGTAGGGGAAAATGAAGCCTTACAAAAAATGCGATTAATTATTGGCGATGAGCTTTCCGTTAAAATGACGACCGCCGGTGGCGATATTCGTTCCGAGCGGGTGGTAGTGACCAGCGAGAAAGTCTTAGGGAAAAAAATCAAATCCCTTGGTATTCACCAAAAATACGGTGTCGTGATTTCCCGTTTAAACCGTGCCGGTGTGGAATTGGTGCCGACCGCCAATACGACTTTGCAGTTCGGTGACGTATTACACATGGTCGGGCGCACCGATGTGATGAACAATGCCATTTCGGTGATCGGCAATGCGGCACAAAAATTACAACAAGTCCAAATGCTACCGGTATTTATCGGCATTGGCTTGGGTGTGCTTTTCGGCTCTATTCCTTTTTATATTCCCGGTTTTCCGGTGGCGTTAAAATTGGGTTTAGCCGGCGGACCATTAGTGATTGCCCTGATTTTGGCGCGTATCGGGACGATTGGTAAGCTATATTGGTTTATGCCACCAAGTGCTAACTTGGCATTACGCGAGTTGGGGATTGTCTTGTTCTTGGCCGTGGTTGGGTTGAAATCCGGCGGCAGTTTTATGGACACCTTATTAAACGGTAGCGGGTTGGAATGGATGGGTTACGGCATCATTATTACGTTGGTGCCATTACTCATTACTGCGGTTATCGCCCGTTTATACAGCAAATTGAATTACCTTTCTTTGTGCGGCGTGCTTGCCGGCTCCATGACTGATCCTCCGGCATTAGCGTTCGCGAATGCGATTAAAGAAGACAGCGGTGCCGCAGCGTTATCTTATGCCACCGTGTATCCGCTGGCGATGTTCTTGCGGATCATTTCGCCGCAGTTATTGGCCTTGTTACTGTGGAGTTTTACATAACGAGAAACGCGCATTTTTATGACCGCACTTTATTTCACAAGATTTTAGGGGGGCAAAAGTACGGTTGTTTTTTAGGTGATTTTGGGTCGTTCACTTCACAGAACAGGGAAGATCCAGTAAAATGGGCCGATTTTTTGCTAATACAAAAGGAAAAAAGATGAGCCTACCTATTTATAAAAGAATTTTGTTAAAACTCAGCGGAGAAGCCTTGCAAGGTGATGAAGGTTTCGGCATTGATGCGTCTATTCTTGATAGAGTTGCATTAGAAATCAAGGAACTGGTTGAAATGGGTGTTGAAGTGGGTGTCGTCTTAGGTGGTGGCAACTTATTCCGCGGTGCTAAATTGGCTAAAGCAGGGATGAACCGTGTGGTCGGCGACCATATGGGGATGTTAGCTACGGTCATGAACGGTTTGGCAATGCGTGATTCGCTTTTCCGTGCGGATGTGAATGCCAAATTAATGTCGGCCTTTCAATTAAACGGCATTTGTGACACTTACAATTGGTCTGAAGCGATCAAAATGTTGCGCGAAAAACGCGTTGTCATTTTCTCCGGCGGTACAGGCAGCCCGTTTTTTACCACGGATTCCGCCGCATGCTTACGTGGTATCGAAATTGAGGCGGATGTCGTGTTAAAAGCAACCAAAGTCGATGGTGTATATGATTGCGATCCGGCAAAAAATCCAAATGCCATGCTTTATCCGCACCTTACTTATGCCGAAGTGATTGATAAAGAATTACAAGTCATGGACTTAGCAGCCTTTACCCTAGCTCGCGATCACGGTATGCCGATTCGCGTGTTCAATATGGGTAAACCGGGCGCGCTACGTCGCGTGATTACCGGCGAGCAAGAAGGCACACTCATTTGTGCAAAAGACTAGTTTAACGGTTTGATTTATTTAATAGAGAAGGAATTATCGTGATTAACGAAATTAAAAAAGATGCGCAAGACCGCATGGAAAAAAGTCTTGAAGCGTTAAAAGGCCATATTGCAAAAATTCGTACCGGCCGTGCGCAACCAAGTTTGTTGGATGCCATTCAAGTGGATTATTACGGCTCTGCGACACCATTACGTCAATTAGCCAACGTGGTGGCAGAAGATGCCCGTACTTTAGCGGTAACTGTGTTTGATCGTTCATTGATTCAAGCGGTAGAAAAAGCCATTTTAACCTCTGACTTAGGCTTGAACCCATCTTCTGCCGGTACAACGATTCGCGTGCCACTTCCACCATTAACAGAAGAACGTCGCCGTGATTTGATTAAAATTGTGAAATCAGAAGGCGAGCAAGGCAAAGTCGCGATTCGTAACGTTCGCCGTGATGCTAATGATAAAATCAAGGCCTTGTTAAAAGATAAAGAAATCAGTGAAAACGATCAGCATAAAGCTGAAACGGAAATTCAACAAATTACCGATAAATTCATCAAAAAAGTCGATGAAGTGTTAGCGGAAAAAGAAAAAGAATTACTCGATTTCTAATCATAAGAACAGGTTAACATCAGACGCAGTGCCTTACTGCGTCTTTTCTTATATGGGCGCGTGAGGCTTTCATCCCGTCCGAAAAATTGACAAAGTGCGGTCGAAATTTTATGCAAAACAAACAAAAGGTCGTGATTCTTGGCGCGACAGGTTCCATCGGTAATAGCACCCTTTCGGTGATTGAACACAATCCGGAAAAGTATGAAGCGTTTGCTTTAGTTGGGGGTTCCAATGTGGATGCCATGTTTGAAAAATGCGTGAAATTTCGACCGCACTTTGTTGCCTTGGCGGATGAACGTGCAGCAAAACATTTACATGAGAAAGTGGCTGCGCATCAGCTCCCGACGCAAGTATTTGCCGGTCAACAAGCGATTTGCGAATTAAGCGCACATCCTGATGCGGATATGGTCATGGCGGCGATTGTTGGTGCGGCAGGTTTATTGCCAACGTTGTCAGCAGTGAAAGCCGGCAAAAAAGTGCTACTGGCAAATAAAGAAGCATTGGTCACTTGCGGTCAGATTTTTATTGATGCGGTGAAACGCTATAGCGCGCAATTATTGCCGGTAGACAGTGAACATAATGCGATTTTCCAATCTTTGCCTCCGCAGGCTCAACAACACATCGGATTTTGCCCGTTGGCAGATTTGGGTATCAGTAAAATCGTGCTGACCGGTTCGGGTGGGCCTTTCCGTTATACGGAGTTAAGCGAATTTGACAGTATTACACCGGAACAGGCGGTGGCACATCCTAACTGGTCTATGGGCAAGAAGATCTCTGTGGATTCCGCAACGATGATGAACAAGGGGTTGGAGTATATTGAGGCCCGTTGGTTGTTTAATGCAACAGCCGATGAAATGGAAGTCATTATTCACCCGCAATCCATTATTCACTCTATGGTACGCTACATTGATGGCAGCGTTATTGCGCAAATGGGGAATCCTGATATGCGCACACCGATTGCCGAAACTATGGCGTATCCGCACCGCACTTTTTCCGGCGTAGCGCCGTTAGATTTTTACCAATTAAATGGGCTGACTTTTTTAGCGCCGGATTATCAACGTTATCCTTGTTTGAAATTGGCGATAGAAGCTTTTGCGGCAGGACAGTATGCGACCACTGCCATGAATGCGGCGAATGAAGTGGCCGTGCAAGCCTTTTTAGATCGCCAAATTAAATTTACGGATATTGCCAAACTGAATCAGGCTGTCGTGGAACAAATGCCGTCGCAACAAATCAAACAGATTGATGATGTGTTGGAGGTGGATCGTGCTGCTCGTGAATATGCACGACAACAATTGGCTCATTGGTCACACTGATATTTTGCATTGAGAAGGGATAATGACAGAATTAGATCGGAATAATATTCCGCAACACGTTGCGATTATCATGGACGGCAACGGGCGCTGGGCGAAGCAACAAGGGAAAATGCGCGTTTTTGGACATAAAAACGGCGTGGCGGCAGTACGTGAAGCTGTGTCTTATGCTCGCAAAATTGGGGTGAAATATTTAACCTTATATGCGTTTAGCAGCGAAAACTGGAACCGCCCCGAGCAGGAAGTGAGCGCATTGATGAGTTTATTTATGCAAGCGCTTGATTTCGAAGTGAAAAAACTGCATAAAAATGACATTCGTTTGAAAATTTTAGGCGACATTTCCCGCTTTAGTGCAGGTTTGCAGGAAAAAATCAAAAAAGCGGAAAAATTAACGGAAAATAACACCGCACTTACGTTAAATATTGCCGCAAATTATGGCGGGCGCTGGGATATCGTTCAGGCGGCACAGCAGTTGGCAGAACAGGTTCAAGCGCAACAGCTTAACGTCGCAGACATTAATGAAGCTTTATTGCAACAACATTTGGTGACGAAAGACGAGCCTGAAGTGGATTTATTGATTCGTACCAGTGGTGAACAACGCATTAGCAATTTCTTATTGTGGCAAACAGCCTACGCGGAATTGTATTTTTCTGATGTACTGTGGCCAGATTTTAATGAAGCCGAGTTTCATCAGGCGATTTTATCTTATCAACAACGTCATCGCCGTTTTGGCGGGACCGAATAATTGAGGAATATATTGTGCTTAAACAACGAGTTATTTCGGCAATTGTGTTAATTGCCCTTGTCTTTACCGCATTATTTTTATTTTCACCTTATTATTTTGCTCTCGCCTTAGGGGTGGTTGTGGTGTTAGGCGTTTGGGAATGGACGCAGTTTTTTAATTTCAAGCAACCCACGTTTTGGCGCTATGCCATCACAGGTTTAAGTGCTGCCTTTTTATTCCTCTGGATCTATGGGGAAGGCAATTATTTAGATGCCGGACGTGTATTTGAACTGTATGCTCAGCCGATTTTATTGGGTGCGGTTATTTGGTGGCTGGTGGCCTTATTTTTTGTGGTGACTTACCCGAAAAGTAGTGCCATTTGGGGCAAACATTCCGTTTTACAATTCTTTTTCTGTTTCTTTACCCTTATCCCATTTTTAATCGGCGTATTATTGTTACGTTTAGATCATTATGTGGCAGCGCCTTATCACGGCATTATGCTGTTGTTGTATGTGTTTATTTTGGTTTGGGTAGCGGATTCCGGCGCTTATTTTGTCGGTCGTAAATTTGGTAAACACAAATTGGCACCGAAAGTTTCTCCGGGAAAATCTTGGCAAGGGGCGATTGGTGGTTTGGTGATGGCAGGCATTGTTGCAGCCATTTTTGTGAATGTGGCGCAACAAAGTTTGACCGCGAATGTCTCATCCGGAGCCTTTATTGGTTTGTCTGTGGCAACGGTTGCCATCTCTATTTTAGGCGATTTAACGGAAAGTATGTTTAAACGCCAAAGCGGTATTAAAGATAGCAGTCATTTAATTCCGGGACATGGTGGTATTTTGGATCGCATTGACAGCTTAACCGCGGCGGTTCCATTCTTTGCCTACTTCTATTTCTTTGTACTATAGGATTGGCGATATGTCATTTTTGTGGTCAACCGTTTCATTTCTGATTGTGATTGCCGTTTTAGTGACGGTACATGAATATGGTCATTTCTGGGCGGCACGAAAGTGCGGTGTGAAAGTCCATCGTTTTTCTATTGGTTTTGGCAAAGTCATTTGGTCGCGTACCGATAAACAAGGCACGGAATTTGCCGTGTCGGCCATTCCGCTTGGGGGCTATGTCAAAATGCTGGACGGACGCAATGAAGAGGTGCCTGATACCTTAAAATCGCAGGCCTTTGATCATACAACGGTCGCTCAGCGCGCATTTATTATTGCCGCAGGTCCGCTTGCGAATTTCTTATTTGCCATTTTTGCTTATTTTCTCGTTTATTCCATTGGCATTCCGAGTATTAAGCCGGTAATCGATGAAGTTCGTCCCCAATCGATTGCTGCAATGGCACAAATACAGCCGAACACCCAAATTACGGAAATTGATGGCGTTTCAACCGCTGATTGGGAAACCATTAATATGTTGTTAGCCACCAAGTTAGGGGAAAGCAAAGTTGATCTGACATTAGTGGAATTTGGTTCTAACATTGAACAGCATAAAACTTTAGATTTATCCAACTGGACGTTTGATCCTGAGAAACAAAGTGCATTCGGATCCCTCGGTATTGTACCGGTGAGAAGTAAAGTGGATATGATACTCTCTAAGATTACTGAAAATTCACCGGCAGAAAAAGAAGGATTACGAAAAGGCGATAAACTCTACTGGTCGGATAACAGTAAAATTGAGTGGCATACGTTTCTAGAAAAGGTTCAAGAAGGCAAGCCATTAACTCTAAAAGTAGAACGTGATGGTGTGTGGTTTGATAAAACACTTACACCAGAACTGAATGAAAAAAAACGCTGGTTTGTGGGAATTTCCCCGACTTTTTACCCCTTGGCTAATGAATATCGTACTGAATTAAAGTATGATATGCTTGAAGCCTTACAAAAAGGGGTAGAAAAGACCTTTCAACTCTCTTGGTTAACGATTAAAGTCATCGGGAAATTAATCACCGGCAATTTGTCTTTGAATAACTTAGGCGGTCCAATTTCCATTGCCAAAGGGGCAGGTGCCTCTTCTGAAATTGGCCTGATTTATTACCTGAGTTTTATGGCATTAATTAGTGTTAATTTGGGCGTTATGAATTTATTTCCATTACCAGTACTGGATGGGGGACATCTTGTCTTTTTGGTGATGGAAGCGTTGAAAGGAAAACCAGTTTCCGAGCATGTGCAGAATGTGAGTTATCGAATTGGTGCTGTCTTGTTATTGATGTTAATGGGACTTGGACTGATTAATGATTTTTTACGTTTATAACTAATTACGTATCTTATACAGGATAAAATTTACGATGAAAAAACTCTTAATTGCAAGCCTCTTATTTGGTTCGACGAGTGTTTTAGCCGGCACCTTTGTCGTACAAGATATTCGTGTTGATGGCGTTCAGTCCACTACTGAAAACAGTATTATCGCCAGTTTACCGGTACAGGTTGGGCAAAAAATCAACGACGCCAATATTGCCGATGTCGTACGTACGCTTTTCTTAAGTGGTCAATATGATGATGTTCGAGCTTCTCAACAAGGCAATACGCTTGTCATTTCAGTTACACCGAAATCCATTATTTCCGATGTAATTTTAGAAGGAAATAAAACCATTCCGGATGAAGCACTAAAACAAAATTTAGATGCTAACGGCTTCCAAAAAGGGGAGATATTAAATCGTGAAAAATTAGAAACATTTCGTGCAACATTAGAAGATCACTATCACAGTGTTGGTCGTTATAATGCGCAAGTAAATACGATTGTCAATCCGCTACCGAATCATCGTTCCGAAATTAAATTGCAAATTAAAGAAAACGATGTGGCGTTGCTTAAAGAGCTCAATTTTGTCGGCAACCACGTTTTTAGTAAAAGCAAACTGCAAGATCAAATGGAATTACAACCGGATGCGTGGTGGAAACTTTTCGGTAATAAATTTGATCCGAGCCAATTCAACAAAGATCTCGAAGCCATTCAAAACTATTATTTTGACCATGGCTATGCCAAAGCGAAAGTAACCGGCACCGACGTGCAGTTAAATGATAAGAAAACAGAAGCCCGCGTCACCATTAATATTTCTGAAGGTGATAAATACACGGTGAAAAACGCACGTATTCTCGGTGATTTAGGCGGTATGAAAGATCAGTTGGCACCAACATTAAATCAAATTCACCTTGATCAATATTTCCGTGGCAGTGATGTACACGCTGTTGAAGACAGCATTAAATCTATTTTAGGTGAAAAAGGCTATGGTAGTGCCCAAGTGAGTGTACAGCCGGATTTTGACGATCAAGATAAAAGCGTTAATTTAAGTTTCGTTGTTGATGCCGGCAAACGTTATTCTGTGCGCCAAATCCGTTTTGAAGGAAATACTGTCACTGCCGATAGCACATTACGCCAAGAAATGCGTCAACAAGAAGGCAGTTGGTTATCCACCGACTTAATCGAACTCGGTAAAGTGCGGTTAGATCGTACCGGATTTTTTGAAACCGTAGAAAGCCGTACCGAACCGGTTGAAGGTAGCAGTGATGAAGTGGACGTGGTGTACAAAGTCAAAGAGCGTAACACCGGTAGCATTAACTTCGGGGTTGGTTATGGTACGGAAAGCGGTTTAAGCTATCAAGCTAGCATCAAACAAGAGAACTTCCTTGGTATGGGATCATCCTTAAGTCTTGCCGGTTCCCGCAATGACTACGGAACCAGTGTTAACTTAGGTTATACCGAACCGTATTTCACGAAAGACGGTGTGAGCTTGGGTGGAAATATCTTCTTTGAAAACTATGACAACTCAAAAAATAGTAATTCCGCTGCTTATACAAGAACAACTTACGGTGGCAATGTTACTTTAGGTTTCCCAGTGAATGAAAATAACTCCTATTATGTGGGTTTAGGCTATGTTTATAATAAATTGAAAAACATTACGCCGGAATATAGTCGCGCGCTCTACCTAGCCTCAATGAATTATGATAACTGGGCATTCCGCTCCCATGACTATGATTTTTCTTTCGGTTGGAACTACAACAGCTTAAATCGTGGTTTCTTACCGACCGAAGGGGTCAAAGCCACCTTTGGTGGAAGAGTGACCATTCCTGGTGCTGACAATAAATACTATAAACTCAATGCAGATGTTCAAGGATTCTATCCGCTAAATCGCGATCAAACTTGGGTATTATCCGGTCGTTTAGGGGCATCCTATGCTAATGGCTTAAGCGGTAAACGTTTACCGTTCTATCAAACCTATACTGCCGGTGGTATCGGTAGTTTACGTGGTTTTGCTTACGGTGCAGTAGGTCCACAAGCGATTTATATCAATCCGCGCGCTTGTAACCCGGCTAGCGTAACTACAAAATCCGAGTGTTATAGCCTACTTAACGGCGATATCGTTGGAGGTAATGCAATGACATCTGCCAGTGTAGAATTGATCATGCCAACACCTTTTGTTTCGGAAAAAAGCCAAAACTCCGTGCGCACATCATTATTTATTGATGCCGCAAGTGTATGGGATACGCATTGGAAAGCTGAGAAAAATCAATTTGCTCACTTAAGCACCAAGCTACCTGATTATGGCGATCCGTCACGTATTCGTTCTTCTGCCGGTATTGCCTTCCAATGGCAATCACCAATCGGTCCGCTAATCTTCTCTTATGCTAAACCGATTAAGAAATACGAAAATGATGACATTGAACAATTCCAATTTAATGTCGGTGGTTCATTCTAATTTAATGAACTTAAGTTAATTAATAAACTCTAATCACTTGTTTGTGCCAATGTTGCATTGGCACAAATTAATTTTTTTAATCTATAAAAAAGGAAATTTTACTCATGAAAAAAGTCATCAAACTTGTTCTTATTTCAGCCATTTTAATTTTCACTTCTCGTTTAGCCATGACAGAAGAAAATATTGCATTTGTGAGTGCAGATTATCTCTTCCAAAATCACCCTGAACGTAAAGCAATCGCAGCAAAATTAGAAACAGAATTCAAAGCGACTGTGGAAAAATTGACAGAAAACAAGAAAAAGGTCGATGCAAGAATTGCGGATGTACAGAAAAAAGTAGAAGCAAAAGTCGCTGCATTACAAAAAGATGCACCGAAATTGCGCGCTGCCGACATCAAAAAACGTGAAGATGAAATTAATAAATTCGCCAGCACCGAACAAGCGACAATCAATAAGTTAGTGGCAGAACACGATCAACAAGTTCGTATCTATCAAGATAACTATGCAAAACGCGAAAACCAAGAAACCTCTAAATTGGTTGAAAGCATTCAAGCCGCAACTAACGCCGTAGCAAAAGAAAAACACTACACCATCGTATTAGATGATCGTTCCGTTGTCTTTGCGGCAGACGGTAAAAATATCAGTGATGATGTTCTAAAAGCGATTTCCGCAGCAGCTGCGAAGGCTAAATAATGAGATCCTATTCTCTTTCAGAATTAGCACAACAAATCGGCGCTACCATTCGTGGTAACGCCGATGTTGTTGTGAGTAATATCGCTCCCTTAGATAAAGCAGAAAAACATCAACTAACATTCATTTCTAATGCCAAATTCCGTGAAAAACTGGCACACTCAAAGGCGGGTATTTTAGTCGTATCTGAAGCGGATGTGGAATTTTGTTCACCAGAAAGTAATTTGCTTATCGTGAAAGATCCTTATGTTGCCTATGCAAAATTGGCGCAATATATGGATACCACACCAAAAGCGGCAAGTGGAATTGCAAAAAGTGCGGTCATTTCTGACGACGTTTTGTTAGGTGAAAATGTCTCTATTGGTGCAAACAGTGTCGTTGAATCCGGCGTTGTGCTTGGTGACAACGTGGTGATTGGCGCAAATTGTTTTATTGGTAAGAACACCAAAATTGGCGCGCACACCCAACTTTGGGCGAATGTGTCTGTATATCATGATGTCGAAATTGGCCAACATTGCTTAATTCAATCCGGTGCAGTTATCGGTAGCGATGGCTTTGGTTATGCCAATGAGCGCGGTAAATGGATTAAAATTCCGCAAGTAGGACAAGTGATTATCGGCAATCACGTGGAAATTGGTGCTTGTACCTGTATTGACCGAGGCGCATTAGATGCAACCGTGATTGAAGATAACGTGATTATCGACAACCTTTGTCAGATTGCTCATAACGTGCATATCGGCACGGGTACTGCGGTTGCCGGCGGGGTGATTATGGCAGGCAGTTTAACCGTGGGACGTTATTGTTTAATTGGCGGCGCAAGCGTGATTAACGGGCATATGGAAATCTGTGATCAAGTGACCGTCACCGGCATGGGGATGGTCATGCGTCCGATTACCGAACCGGGTGTGTATTCTTCCGGTATTCCGCTCCAAACCAATAAAGAGTGGCGCAAAACGGCGGCATTGACACTTGGCATTGATGGTTTAAATAAACGCATTAAAGCCCTTGAGAAAAAATTGAAATCAGATGAGTGATGTTTCGTTCATTTTGTGTTGATGCGTTAAATAACGTATAATTTAATGCGTATTTTTTGTTTCTTATTTAATATTGAAAGGTAATCCCGTGACTGAACAAACCTCAAGAATTATCGAATCTCACGAAATTATGCAATTATTGCCACATCGTTATCCATTTTTGTTAGTGGATCGCGTGATCAATTTTGAAGAAGGCAAATGGTTGACTGCGATTAAAAATATCAGTGTGAATGAGCCTTGTTTTACCGGCCATTTCCCGGGAAATCCCATTTTACCAGGCGTGTTAATTCTTGAAGCCATGGCGCAGGCTATGGGTATCTTAGCTTTCAAAACCCATGAGTTAGCCGGTGGTGAGATTTTCTATTTCGCCGGTGTTGATGAAGCCCGCTTTAAGCGTCCGATTGTTCCTGGCGATCAAATGGTATTACACGTTGAAGTGATTAAAGAACGCCGTGGTATTACTGCCTTTACCGCTACAGCAACCGTTGATGGTGAAGTGGCCTGTGAAGCGAAACTAATGTGTGCTCGTCGCGCAGCATAATTCAGTCAAGGGGATAAATATGATTCACCCAACAGCCAAAGTTCATCCGCAGGCGATTGTTGAAGAAGGTGCAAAAATTGGTGAAAACGTGGTTATCGGCCCGTTTACCATCATCGGCAAAGATGTTGAGATCGGCAAAGGCACCGTAGTCCACTCCCATGTTGTGATTAATGGGCATACACGAATCGGTGAAGATAATGAAATTTATCAATTTGCCAGCATCGGTGAGGTGAACCAAGATCTTAAATATCAAGGTGAGCCGACACGTGTTGTGATCGGTAACCGTAACCGCATTCGTGAAAGTGTGACTATTCACCGTGGCACTGTACAAGGTGGTGGTGTGACGAAAATCGGTGATGATAACTTATTCATGATTAACGTCCATATTGCACATGACTGCGTGATTAAAAACCGCTGTATTTTAGCCAATAACGCTACCCTTGCCGGACACGTGGAATTGGACGATTTCGTCATTGTCGGCGGAATGTCTGCGATTCACCAATTCGTTGTTGTAGGCGCTCATGTGATGTTGGGTGGCGGCTCCATGGTCAGCCAAGACGTGCCTCCTTATGTTATGGCGCAAGGCAACCATGCTCAACCGTTCGGCGTGAACATTGAAGGGTTAAAACGTCGCGGTTTTGATAAACCGACGATGCATGCGATTCGTAACGTTTATAAAATGATTTATCGTAGCGGTAAAACATTAGATGAAGTGATGCCGGAAATTGAACAAATTGCCGCAACTGAATCGGCGATCAGTTTCTTCTTGGATTTCTTTAAGCGTTCCACCCGCGGCATTATCCGTTAATTCTTTTAATAAATTCATTTATTGCCGACCGCTCTTTTCTATGACTAAAAGAGCGGTCGTTTTTTTCAGAGTTTTGACTATGCCAAATTCAATATCCCTCAATCATTCTCCAACCATTGCAATCATCGCGGGCGAAGTCTCCGGTGACATTCTCGGTGCGGGTTTAATTCACGCCCTGAAAGCGCGTTACCCGAATGCTAAATTTATCGGTATTGGCGGTGAACGCATGATTGCCGAAGGATTTGAAACTCTGTTTGATATGGAAGAGTTATCCGTGATGGGATTGGTGGAAGTGCTGAAACATCTACCACGCTTACTCAAAATTCGCCGCAGTATCATTGAGCAATTATCGGCATTAAAACCGGATATTTTCATTGGCATTGATGCGCCGGATTTTAACTTGAACGTAGAACTGAAACTCAAACAACAAGGCATTAAAACCATCCATTATGTAAGCCCATCGGTATGGGCTTGGCGTCAGAGACGGGTATATAAAATTGCCGCGGCCACCAATTTGGTGCTTGCCTTTTTGCCTTTTGAAAAAGCCTTTTATGATCGCTTCAATGTGCCTTGTCGTTTTATTGGGCACACTATGGCGGATGCTATTCCGTTGAAACCCAATCGTGATGACGCCTGCCAATTACTGAATTTAGATCCTGCGCAGCGTTATGTGGCGATACTGGTGGGGAGTCGTGGTTCAGAGGTGGAATTTCTGAGTGAACCTTTCTTACAAACTGCGCAACTGCTACATCAACGCTATCCGGATGTTAAATTTCTTGTGCCGTTAATTAATCAGAAACGTCGTCAGCAATTTGAACAAATCAAACAATGCGTTGCGCCGGAATTGGATATGATTTTATTGGACGGCAATGCTCGCGCCGCCATGATCACAGCCGAGGCAACCTTGCTCGCATCCGGTACGGCTGCGTTAGAGGCCATGTTATGTAAATCCCCGATGGTAGTGGGGTATCGCATGAAACCGTTCACTTATTTCTTAGCCAAACGCTTGGTAAAAACTAAGTATGTTTCTTTGCCAAATTTGCTGGCAGACGAAATGTTAGTGCCGGAATTAATTCAAGAAGACTGCAATCCAACGAATTTGGCAGAAAAATTGTCCCACTATTTAAGTGAGGACAAAAGTGCGGTGCAAAATCGCCACGTTTTATTACAGCGTTTTGCTGAATTGCACCAAATGATCCAATGCAATGCCGATCAACAAGCTGCTCAGGCGGTGATTGATTTATTGGAGCCATCTCATGGATAAGTTTGTGTACCCACAGGGCTATGAACTCATTGCCGGTGTAGATGAAGTAGGACGCGGGCCGTTAGTCGGTGCCGTGGTGACGGCAGCGGTGATTTTGGATCCGAATAAGCCTATTGAGGGACTTGCCGACTCTAAAAAACTGTCGGAAAAAAAACGTGTATTGTTGGCGGAAGAAATTAAGCAAAAAGCCTTTGCGTGGGCGCTTGGGCGAGCGGAACCACATGAGATCGACGAGTTGAATATTTTGCATGCTTCCATGCTTGCCATGGAACGGGCGGTAAAACACTTGAAAATTCAACCGCACTTTGTGTTGGTAGACGGCAATCGGATTCCGCCGAATTTGTCGATACCTGCTCAAGCCGTTGTTAAAGGGGATGCTTTAGTGGCGGAAATTAGCGCAGCGTCTATTTTAGCAAAAGTCGCACGGGATCAGGAAATGTTGGAATTGGATCAACAATATCCGCAATATGCCTTTGCGCAACACAAAGGCTACCCAACGAAATTGCATTTGGAAAAAATTGCTGAGTTTGGCCTTTTACCGCAGTACCGTCGCAGTTTTGCGCCTGTTAAAAATTATTAGAATCGCTATAATTTAATTTGTATTTGCACACTTGAGCACGGAGGGCACCATGAATCAATTCACCAGCTTACTTGATTCTTTCCGTCCGGAACCTTGGGTATGGGTGCTATTGTTGCTCATTGCTTCCGTGATTCTCTTCATTCATAACCGCATTCGCATGGACGTCGTCGCTATTTTGGTGATGTTGGCGTTCAGCCTCAGTGGCATTTTAACCGTACAAGAAGTGTTTGCCGGTTTTAGTGACCCCAATATTATTCTGATTGCCTTATTGTTCATCGTCGGGGAAGGCTTGGTTCGCACCGGTGTGGCGTATCAAGTGAGTGAATGGCTGTTAAAAGCCTCTCATAACAGTGAAGCACGTGTATTAGTTTTCATGATGTTAGCCGTGGCAGGTCTGGGGGCTTTCATGAGTTCCACGGGGGTCGTGGCCATTTTCATTCCTGTGGTGCTGATGATTTGCCGCCAAATGAATATCTCTCCGAAACGTTTGATGATGCCACTGAGCGTTGCCGGGCTTATCAGCGGTATGCTGACGTTGATTGCGACAGCGCCCAACCTCGTGGTGAATGCAGAGTTGGTACGCAAAACGGATATGCGTTTGAAATTCTTCGATTTTACGCCTATTGGTTTAGTGATTTTGTTTATAGGGATCGGCTATATGCTGGTTGCCCGTCATTGGTTAAAGTCCGATAAAGAAAATGAAACAAACAGCATGGATAAACGTTCCATGACTGATTTGATTCATGAATATGGTTTGCAACAACGCACACAGCGTTTTGTGGTGAGAAAAGGCTCCCCGCTTATTGGTAAAAATCTGGATGAATTACATTTACGTTCTAAATTTGGTTTGAACGTGTTGGCGATTGAACGTTGGAAGCGTTTTCGCCCGATATTTATTTCGGCACTTGGTTCCTCAGAAGTGCGTGAAAAAGACATTTTATTGATGGATAGCAGCGATCCTGAACTCAATTTGAAAGCATTTTGTCAGGAATATAATCTAGAACGGGCGGAAATTCGTGCACAGTCTTTTTCTGAACAAGCCAGTTCTATTGGCATGGCGGAATTGATTTTAGTGCCGGATTCCGACTGTATCGGAAAATCGACTGAGGAACTTGCTTTTCGCTCCAAATACGGTTTGAACGTGGTGGGCATTAAGCGTGACGGAGAAGTGCTTGGTGGGCATTTTGTCGAAACTCCCTATAAAGCCGGGGATTTATTGCTGGTGATTGGTGATTGGAAACTCATCCAGCAAATGCGTAGCCACAGCAAAGATTTCTTTGTGTTGAATTACCCGACTGAAATCACCCGTGCCGTGCCGGCGCAAAGCCAAGCCCCTTATGCCTTGTTGAGTATTTTAGTGATGGTGCTGTTAATGGTGACCCGCCTCGTGCCAAATGTGGTTGCTGCGCTCATTGCTTGCTTGATGCTAGGCTACTTCCGTTGCGTAGATAGCAAAAGTGCCTATGAGTCCATTCACTGGTCAAGCCTTGTACTAATTGTCGGGATGATGCCATTTTCGTTAGCTTTACAGAAAACCGGCGGGGTGTCGGTGATTGTCGAGTTAATGCTGAACTTAGTAGGCGGCATGGGCAAACATTGGATTTTAATTAGCCTATTTATTCTCACTGCCGTTGTCGGTTTATTCATTTCTAACACAGCGACTGCAATTTTGATTGCGCCAATCGCCATTACAATGGCACATCAACTCAATTTATCCCCGATGCCATTTGCGATGGTGGTGGCCATCGCTGCTTCTGCCGCGTTTATGACGCCGGTGTCATCGCCGGTGAATACCATGGTTTTCGGCCCCGGCGGTTATAAATTTGCTGATTTTATCAAAGTCGGTGTGCCGTTCACTCTTTTAGTGATGTTAGTGAGCGTGTTTCTTATTCCTTTACTCTTTCCTTTTTAAGGTTTAAGGAGAATGTAATGAGTATTTATGATCTGAAACCTAAGTTCCAAAATTTGTTACGTCCACTCGTGATAAAGCTGGAACAACGTGGTGTAACTGCCAATCAAGTCACCTTAACCGCGTGTGCCATTTCTGTTATTTTAGGGCTAATTTTGACCGCACTTTCCGGGTATCACTGGCTTTTTATTTTGATTCCTATTTGGTTGTTCGTGCGCATGGCACTGAATGCCATTGATGGTATGTTAGCGCGTGAATTTAACCAAAAATCCCGTTTGGGCGGATACCTGAATGAAATCACTGATGTCGTGTCTGACGCCGCATTATATTTGCCTTTTGCTTTTATTTCTCCTTTTGATACGTTACAAATCGGCTTGATCATTTGGTTGTCGGCATTGACGGAATTTTGTGGTGTGCTCGGACAAGTGCAAGGAAAAACGCGTCGTTATGATGGCCCGTTAGGCAAAAGCGATCGGGCGTTTTTGTTCGGTGTGTTGGGCTTAGTTTATGTTTTCGTCCCGGTTTTACCGGATTTTCTCTATTGGCTGGTTTGGATTGCCATCATTCTGTTAATTGCCACTTGTGTCAAACGTGTGAAGTCTGGCTTGGCCGAAGTGGGTAATGAATAGGAGCATCATTATGTTAGCCAAATTGATCGATTTTCTCTTGTGTCGCTTCACCTCCTTTATCACCGGTGTGCGCCCGCAAAAAAATGTGGAACAGCAATCCGCGGATAAACATCGTTTGTATTTTGCCAACCATAACAGCCACGGTGATTTTATTTTGTTGTGGGTCTCTTTGCCGTATCAAGTGCGCAAAAACACCCGCCCGGTTGCCGGTGCGGATTATTGGACGAAAGGGCCGATTCGGCGTTTCTTGGCGCACAACGTGTTCAATATGTTGCTAATTGAACGGGGCGGCGATAACCCGCAAGCCATTACCGAACAAATTAGTGATGCCTTGCAACATCATTCTCTAATTATTTTCCCTGAAGGCACCCGTAAAATGGACGACGATGTGGCGCTACAACCTTTCAAAAGCGGTTTGTATTACGTCGCAAAGCAAAACCCGCAATTAGAACTTGTGCCGGTATGGATTAGTAATATGCATAATGTTTTGCCGAAGGGCTTTGTGGTGCCGATTCCGCTGTTGTGCGATTTATATATGGGAACGCCGCTCTTCTACCGTGAAGAGGAAAATAAGGCCGATTTCTTAATCCGTGCTGAACAGGCATTATTAAGTTTAAATTTAACCGAAAAAGGGAAAGCATAATGGAAATATGGCAACTGTTTGGTGGGTTAATCATCACCTTAATTATTGCGTCATCAATCGGTTATGGATTGAAATTCAAAGTCGGCTTTTCCATCCCTCATGCGGTAATTGATAATCTTAACGCACGAATTAATGCCTGGTGGGTAATGATCTTAATTATCTTTGCCGCCGCGGCATTGGGTTTTTATGGCGTGATCGGATTATTTTTTGTCATTTCTTTCATGGCATTGCGTGAATTTTTATCATTGCTTTATATTCGTCGTGGCGATCATCTCGCACTTGCCGCTTGTTTTTACGTCATTCTGCCTCTTCAATATTTTTTAGTGGCAATTGACTGGTTCAGTATGTTCACCATCTTCATTCCGGTGTATGGCTTCCTGTTTTTGCCAATCCTTTCCGCCTTGTTGGGCGACACAGCGCATTTCTTAGATCGTTCCACCAAAGTGCAATGGGCATTGATGATCAGCGTCTTCTGCATTTCCCATATCCCGGCAATCCTGACATTAGACATTGAAGGTTTTGAAGAGAAAAAACTGCTATTGATGATTTTCTTGATTTTAGTGGTGCAATCCAGTGATGTGTTGCAATACGTATGGGGCAAGTTGTTCGGCAAACACAAAATTGCGCCAAAACTCTCACCATCCAAAACCGTAGAAGGTTTTGTGGGAGGTGTCGTCAGCGCCAGTGTGCTGGGTGGATTGCTCTATTGGCTTACTCCGTTTGACCCGGTACAAGCGGTGTTAATGAGCTTATTAATCTGCCTCATGGGCTTTTTAGGCGGCTTAGTGATGTCTGCGATGAAACGAAGCATGGGCGTAAAAGACTGGGGGAATATGATTAGTGGCCATGGCGGTATGTTGGATCGCATGGATTCCCTTTGCTTTGCTGCGCCGATTTTCTTCCATGTGGTGAGATATTATTGGGCTTAGCACGTTAAACCTCATGCTTTAGACTTTTGTTGCGTATGCTGAGGGGCGGGCTATCGGTGACTTTTGTCGGCACATTGAGCGCCTTTCTCTTTTTCGTTACAATAGGTTAGGTTACCGTTTTATGTACATCAGCGTATGAGGCATGAACACGCGAAGACATAGTGAGCAGCGTATTGCCATTGATATCGCAAGTCGGCTAAATCGCTTCTATATTTAATTTAAAAGTGCGGTTAAAAAATACGGTAAATTTTTACCGCACTTTCATTTCAGTGGGCGGAATGATTCCCTTTCGTTCCATGTTTATCTCGTAAAAGGACACAACTATGATTATCGTAACCGGCGGCGCAGGCTTTATCGGCAGCAATATCGTCAAAGCATTAAATGACATGGGTCGTAAAGACATTTTAGTGGTAGATAACTTAAAAGACGGCACAAAGTTCATTAATTTAGTGGATTTAGACATCGCCGATTATTGCGACAAAGAAGACTTCATCGCCTCCATTATCGCCGGCGATGATTTAGGTGACATCGATGCCGTTTTCCATGAAGGTGCGTGTTCCGCCACCACCGAATGGGACGGTAAATACATCATGCATAACAACTACGAATATTCCAAAGAGTTGTTGCATTACTGCTTAGATCGCCAAATTCCGTTCCTCTACGCGTCCAGTGCCGCCACTTACGGCGACAAAACCGAATTCCGCGAAGAACGCGAATTTGAAGGCCCATTAAATGTGTACGGCTATTCCAAATTCTTATTCGACCAATATGTGCGCGCTATTTTACCTGAAGCCCAATCACCGGTGTGCGGCTTCCGTTATTTCAACGTGTACGGCCCACGTGAAGGCCACAAAGGCTCTATGGCAAGCGTCGCGTTCCACTTAAATAATCAAATTCTCAAAGGTGAAAACCCGAAACTCTTCGCCGGTAGTGAACATTTCCGCCGTGATTTCGTATATGTAGGCGATGTCGCCGCAGTGAACATTTGGTGCTGGCAAAACGGCATTTCCGGTATTTTCAACTGTGGTACCGGAAACGCAGAATCTTTTGCTGAAGTGGCAAAAGCGGTGATTAAATTCCACGGCAAAGGCGAAGTGGAAACCATTCCATTCCCTGAACATTTAAAATCCCGCTACCAAGAATACACCCAAGCGGATTTAACCAAACTCCGTGCTACCGGCTACGACAAACCGTTTAAAACCGTCGCAGAAGGGGTGGCGGAGTATATGGCGTGGTTAAATCGCCGATAATAGATAAAAAAATCGTGCTACGTTTGTTGAACGTAGCACGAGAATCATTTTTCTTCTAAAGTGCACGATGTGCATCCTTTCAATATCGCGTTACTGCGTTGAATATCAATGAATGCTTTATGCTAACGCGACTTCCAGTTCAAACACCATTTTATGTGGGATTGCCCTGAACCCTTCATCTTCCAACAAATGATGCTGTTGAATATCTTGTTCTACGACCAAGCGCGTGGATTGCGTGTAGCTGACGAATTCTTTGGCTTTGGCGATAAGTGCGGTGTAAATTTCATTCGTTTTCTCGCTCTGACGAACAAAAATATCCGTTAATTGCCAATAACGTTGTAATTGCAGCGAGGAAAGGCGAGGATAAAGCTGAATAAAACCGAGTGCTTGTTGAGATTGATCGAGGGCGAGAAAAAAAATACTTTCGCCAAAACGAATACGATTGGAAAGAAAGGTGAGTGTGCGCTCCGGGTTCTCCGCCATGCCCCGAGAAAGACGATATTCTTCAAATAGTGGCAGCAGAATTTCTAGGTTCCATTGTTCAGCTTTAAAAATTTTAATCATGAGAAAATCGGTCATTTTTTGTTAAATTTATACAGTAGATTGTATCTTTTTAGTGCAAAAGAATCATCTGTTACCAAGAAAATTTTTTAGAACGACGCTCTTTTTTACCGAAAAAGAGGGATTTTTTGCTATAGTAACCACAGTTTTTATTCAATCAGATTAAGGAGAAACAAAATGGCTCGTCGTCCTCTCGTTATGGGTAACTGGAAATTAAACGGTAGCAAAGCCTTCACTCGTGAATTGATCACCGGCTTAAAAGAAGCATTACACGATGTGACCGGCTGTGATGTGGCAATTGCCCCACCGGTCATGTATTTAGCGGAAGCAGAAAAATTATTATCTAACTGTGGCTGCAGTTGCGGTGGTCAAAATATCATCCAATTGGGCGCACAAAACGTGGATGTGAATGTGAAAGGTGCTTTCACCGGTGATATTTCCACAGAAATGCTAAAAGACTTTGGTGCAAAATACATCATTATCGGTCACTCCGAGCGTCGTACTTATCACAAAGAAAGCGATGAATTTGTGGCGAAAAAATTCGGTGCGTTAAAAGAAGCCGGCTTAGTGCCGGTATTATGTATCGGGGAATCTGAAGCGGAAAATGAAGCGGGCAAAACCGAAGAAGTCTGTGCGCGTCAAATTGATGCCGTCATCAATCTCTTGGGTGTAGAAGCTTTCAACGGTGCGGTGATTGCGTATGAGCCAATTTGGGCTATCGGTACCGGCAAATCTGCCACTCCGGCACAGGCGCAAGCCGTGCATGCCTTCATTCGTGGTCACATTGCGAAAAAATCCCAAGCCGTTGCTGATCAAGTGATCATTCAATACGGCGGATCTGTAAACGATGCGAATGCGGCAGAATTGTTTACCCAACCGGATATTGACGGCGCATTAGTGGGTGGCGCATCCTTAAAAGCCCCTGCCTTTGCCGCAATCGTAAAAGCTGCAGCAAACGCGAAGAATTAATTTATTCTCGTTAACTAAAAGAAAATCGCGAAAGAACCGCCCGTTAATTGAATTTAAAGTGCGGTTCTTTTTTATTTTAAAACGCAAAAAATATTGAAAACTTAACAAAAAACGGTTAATTTTGCGCCCTTTTGAATTTATTTCTATTTTAGGGGAAAAATTATGCAACAAACCACGATAAAACAAACAGATACACAACAAACCAAACCACATTATGAGCCAACCGCAATCAGCAAAATTATTTTTGCCAGCCGTTGGTTACAACTACCAATTTACCTCGGCTTAATTATCGTGCAGGGGATTTATGCGTATAAATTCATGAAATCGTTATGGGAGTTGATTGTCAACCTGAACGAAATGGATTCCAATACCATCATGCTGGCGGTGTTAAACCTGATTGATGTGGTGATGATTGCGAATTTGTTAGTCATGGTGATTATCGGCGGTTATGAAATCTTTGTCTCCAAACTCCGCACACGTGGACACCCAGATCAGCCGGAATGGTTGAGCCATGTCAACGCCTCCGTGTTGAAAGTTAAATTAGCCATGTCGATTATTAGTATTTCATCTATTCATATGTTACAAACCTTCGTTAACGCAACGAATATGCCGGAAAAAACGATGATGTGGCAGTTATTGTTGCATTTAGGTTTCTTGGCGTCAGCGATTGCCATGGCATATACGGATAAAATTCTTTATAGTACAAGCCACAAATCACATTAATAAATCAAAAAAATGGTAAGACGAATGACGGAATGTATTGAAATTACGCCGCAACAAGCTTGGGAAATGCTTCAACATGACGATGCGGCTGTATTAGCCGATGTGCGTGATGCGCAAACCTTTAGCTATGCCCATCCCAAAGGCGCTTTTAATTTAACGGAAGCCACTTGGCCACACTTTGAGGCGTTGTATGATTACGATCAGCCGATCATTCTCAGTTGCTATCATGGTATTAGTAGCCGTAACGTGGCAGCCTTTTTGCTGCGTAACGGCTATGAAAAGGTGTATAGTCTGCAGGGCGGTTTCGCCGCGTGGGAAAAGGCGAACCTACCGTTAGAGACTGGTTATGCGTTAAACCCAACAGAGGTGATGTAATAGAAAATGCCGTAAAAAATGACCGCACTTAACGCCAAACCTCTGCGGGCAAAAGCCGGGTGGCGTTGATGGAGTTTATAGAAAACACGCGCCACGATGCCAAGGAGAAAAGGATAGACCCAAAGAAAAACGGACATGGCAGTGATTTGGTTGTCGCTGAGATGCGTATTATTCAATAAGTGCGGTGAAATTAGCATCGCTAACGGCCACAAGAATATCGGGAAACAAAAGGCCGCAATTGCCCACGTAAAGGGGCTGAACCCTGATGGCAAATTTTGATTTCTCATTTTTTCTCCATACGTAAAATTTTGGAACAGGAATATAGCAAATGCAGCATTTGTTTGGTAGTGAAATCCCGTCGTTAGCACAGCATTTCCGTGATGAAATTGCAAAAAAATATCACGTTGAACTCGTCATTCAAGAAATTCAAGATGCACAAGGCAATGTGGTTTATGATGTATTTCTCCCACAAAATTCACCGCACTTTGACGCCATCATTGCGGAAAGCGAAAGCTTCTTACAGGCATGGTTGGCGCAACAAAACGCCCGTGCGTGGCAACAAAGCAACGACAACACTCACGTTCATGCAGCATCCCTCCCCTCCTCTCACTTAAATAAGGCTTCTATTTTCTCTTATCTTCAACAACAAAAAATCACTGTGATCATCACCGCACTTTGTGTCGTCATTTATCTTTTTATGCTTTTCGGTTTTGCCGAACCCATTTTATTGGCAACGCATTTCCCCGAAGAGACGACCCAAGAAAGTGAAGTTTGGCGTTATTTCACGCACACCTTAGTGCATTTATCCAATATGCACATTTTGTTTAATCTTACTTGGTGGTGGATTTTTGGTGGTGCCATTGAGCGTCAATTAGGTTCTTTAAAACTGCTGCAAATTTACTTCTTTGCCGGCGTGATAAGTGGCATAGCGCAAAATCTTGTCAGCGGTCCGGCATTTTTCGGCTTATCGGGTGTTGTCTATGCGGTGTTAGGCTATGTGTTTGTGTTGGATAAAATCCATAAACAAACCGTTTTTGCATTGCCGGACGGCTTTTTCAATATGTTACTCATCGGGATTTTACTGGGCTTTGCCGGCCCGTTGATCGACATTCAAATCGGCAATACGGCACATATTTCAGGATTATTGGTGGGCATGGGACTCGCTTGGATGGATCGAAAAATTCGCATTAAGTCGTGATTTCCCTCATTAAATACGCTACATTGGCACGCAAAATCTTGCGAAAGAAGGAAAAGTGATTATGAAACAATCTCTTCGTCATCAGAAAATTGTTGAGCTGGTCAAACAAAAAGGCTATTTAAGCACAGAGGAATTGGTGGCTTTATTTGGTGTGAGTCCGCAAACCATTCGGCGAGATTTAAACGAACTGGCGGAAACCAACTTTATCCGCCGTCATCACGGTGGTGCAGCCTCGCCTTCTACGGCGGAAAATAGCGATTATCACGATCGCAAACACTTTTTTTCTCAAGAAAAAAACCGTATCGCAAGACAGGTTGTGCAGCTCATCCCAAACGGTGCATCGTTATTCATTGACATCGGCACCACCTCCGAAGCCGTTTCCTTTGCATTATTAGGGCATCAACGATTACGCATTGTGACCAACAATCTTAATGCCGCACACATTCTGATGCAAAATGATTCCTTTGATATTACCATCGCCAGTGGCTCCCTACGCCAAGACGGAGGCATTATCGGAGAATCCACCGTGGAATTTTTATCACAATTTCGCTTAGATTTTGGTGTGTTAGGCATTAGCGCCATTGATTTAGACGGTACCTTATTGGACTATGATTATCACGAAGTGCAAGTGAAACGTGCCATTATTGATAATTCACGCAACACCTTATTAGTCACCGATCACTCTAAATTTAGTCGCCGCGCGATGGTGAAACTGGGTTCGATTACGGATGTCGAATACGTGTTCACCGACGCAGATGTGCCAACAGGCATTGATGAATTATTAAAAAATAAAAACGTCAATCTTGTGATTTGTTAATGCGATATCCTCCCCTAGAAATTCGGCGAGACACGCAGAGAAAATAACCATAAAAAAGACCGCACTTTACAGCCTTAAAGTGCGGTCTTTTTTCTGAATGTTTTGACGATCCTTTAACCTTTCTTATCTAACAAGCGAATATAACGTGTTGCTGATAGCCATGCGCCGATATAGCCCATCATCATGCAAACAATTAGCAAGAAAAGAAATTCGGCAAAACTGAGGCCGTTTAAATGAAAACTCACGGCGAAAATGTCAGTCACATATTTCACCGCACCGGTGAAATAGCCAATCACCAAGCTACTGAAAATCGCCGCCAAAATGCCACCTAACACCGCATAAATCATGCCGGTATAAAGAAATGGACGGAGGATAAATTGATCGGTCGCACCGAGCAATTTCATCACTTCAATGTTTGCTTGATTGCTGTAAACATCTGCGCGAATACTGTTGCCGATCACCAAGAAAACGGCAACTGCCATCAGCAGCGTACAGAAAATCGCCACATGCGCCACTAACCACGTCAGTGCGGTCAGTTTTTCTAACCAATCGTTATCTAAACGCACTTCTTGAACACCTTTGATTTTATCCAAGTTTTCCCGTAATTCATTGCGTTTTTGCGATTCGTTAAAGGCTTTAGTTGGTTTAATCATCACCACCGCCGGCAATGGATTGTCATCTAACACATCCAGTTCTTCGTTAAAACCCGACCATTGACGAAATTCGCTTAAGCTTTCCTTGCGAGAAATGTAATTGAGCGACTCTACGCCCTCTTGCTGACGGATTTTTTCCACCACCAAATTGGCATCGTCTTCTGACAAGTTTTTATGTAAATACACGGTCAGTTCACTTTCCGGATAAAACTGAGTGGTGGCGTCATGAATATTTTTCCAAAGCAGGTAGCTTACAGTTGGAATCGTTAATGACACAGCGATCACTAACACGGTGATGAGCGTGGCAAATTTACGTTGATATAAATCGGCAAACACGGCACGCAGGGAATACAGGGCTTGGGCGCCAAAAGGCAAACTAAAACGACGAGAATTCATGTTACCTCCTAACGCAAATAACCTTGCTCAAGCACAAGGCAAGGCTTAGGTTTTTGTTGAACAATGCTAATGTCGTGCGTGGCAATTAAGACGGTCATGCCAAGACGATTAAACTCTTCAAATAAATTGAAAATCTCAAAAGACAGTGCGCTGTCTAAATTGCCGGTGGGTTCATCGGCTAACAATAATTGCGGTTTATGCACGATAGCGCGGGCAATATCCACCCGTTGTTGCTCGCCGCCCGACAAATGCGCCGTGGAATGATGCGCGCGATCACGCAATCCCACACGATCTAACGCCGCCAACGCACGACTATTGGCATCTTTCGGATGTTGTCCGGCAATAATTAACGGCAGCGCCACGTTATCCAACACGGAACGATCGGACAATAAGCGATAATCTTGATGCACCATGCCGATTTGACGGCGCAAAAACGGCACTTCATGGCGGGATAAGCGGGTAATATCATGCCCGTTAAACCAAATTTGCCCGCCATTGGCGCGTTCCATGCCCATAATTAATTTCAGCAGGGTACTTTTCCCCGCACCGGAATGCCCCACCAAGTAGGTCATACTGCCTACCGGTAAATGAAAGCTTAACCCTTGTAGCGCCGGTTTTCCGCCCAAATACGCTTTACTCACATTTGCAAATCGAATCATTTTTCTTCTCTAAAAAAACACGTCATTTTTGAACCGCACTTTATGCCTCTTCATGAGCAAATAAAGCGTCAATAAATTCTTCTGCGTTAAATTCGCGTAAATCTTCAATTTTTTCGCCTACGCCGATATAGCGGATCGGCAAATTAAACTGGTCGGCAATGGCAAAAATTACGCCGCCTTTGGCGGTGCCATCCAATTTGGTTAAGCTGATGCCGGTAAGCCCAACGGCTTCGTTAAATAACTTGGCTTGGCTAATGGCATTTTGACCGGTGCCTGCATCCAACGTCAGCATAATTTCATGTGGTGCACTTTCATCGTATTTTTTCATCACGCGCACGATTTTCTTCAGCTCGTCCATCAAGTTATTTTTATTTTGTAAACGACCGGCAGTGTCGGCAATGAGTACATCAATATTGCGCGCAGCCGCCGATTGCATCGCATCAAAAATCACCGATGCAGAATCGGAACCGGTGCTTTGCGCCACCACCGGAATGTGATTACGCTCGCCCCATACTTGCAACTGCTCTACTGCGGCGGCTCGGAAAGTATCGCCCGCTGCCAACATGACAGATTTGCCTTCCATTTGGAATTTACGCGCCAGTTTGCCGATAGTGGTGGTTTTACCTACGCCATTCACCCCTACCATTAAAATCACATAAGGCTTTTTGCTGCCATCAATTCGTAATGGTTGTGCCACCGGTTTTAAGATCTCGCCCATTTCCAGTTTAAGTTGTTGGTATAAGGTATCGGCGTTTTGTAACTGCTGACGGGTCGCATGTTGCGTTAAATTGTTGATAATTTTTGTGGTTGTTGGCACACCGATATCGGCAATAAGAAGTTGTTCTTCCAATTCTTCAAACAATTCATCATCGATTTTTTTACCAAGAAAGAAACTGCGGAAGCCTGCCCCGATGTTTTGTTTGGTTTTCACCAAACCTTTGAGTAATCGGCTAAAAAAGCCACCTTCGCTTGGTTTTTCCTGTGTTTCTACGATGTCGGCAACGGCGCTTTCTTTTTCGTGTTCTTCCGTTTCAACAACAGATTCATCTTCAATGTCCACCGCACTTTCGATGCTTTCTTTGTCTTCCTCAGAGGATGGCGCAAGCGTCCACGCTTGTGCCGCTAGGTTTTCCTCTTGAGAGGTCTCTACTTGAACGTCATGGCTTTCAGGCACAAGCGTGGACGCTTGCGCTATCAATGTCTCTTCTGTTGGTGGATTTTCGCGCGCAGTTTCATCTAAAAGTGCGGTTGTTTTTTCCGCCGTTTCTTGTGCTGCGTCTTGTATTTCGGGTTCATGAGAAAGCTGTTTTTGTGATTCCGGTTCTTTCGGTTCCGTTGATGCTTCCTGTTTATTTTTGCCTAATCCGAACCAAGACCAAAATCCGCCTTTTTTCTTTTCATCTGACATAAATTGCCCACTCTTGTTTAAACTTGATAAAATGCCGCTCATTCTAGCAAAAAAACACATCATTTTCCTGCCGATTTATATGAAAAAAGCAACAACACAACACAGCACGAAAGGCGAAGTGCGCATTATCGCCGGTTTATGGCGCGGACGAAAATTACCGGTGCTGCCATCCCAAGGCTTGCGCCCTACCGGAGATCGTGTAAAAGAAACGCTATTTAACTGGCTAATGCCTTACATTGTGGACAGTGAATGCTTAGACTGTTTCGCCGGTAGCGGTTCGCTTGGCTTTGAAGCGCTTTCGCGCCAAGCGGCAAAAGTCACTTTTTTGGAATTAGAAAAAGTCGTGGCGCAACAATTAAACAAAAACATTCAAACCTTGAAATGTACCGATCGTGCGCAAGTCGTGAATCAAAATAGCCTGCACTTTTTAAATCAGCCGCAAAATCAACCGCACTTTGATGTGGTCTTTCTCGATCCGCCCTTTCATTTTAATTTAGCCGAACAAGCCATTGCTCTATTAGCGCAAAACAACTGGCTGCGCCTACAAGCCTTGGTTTATGTGGAAACGGAAAAAGGCAAGGAACCGAACGTACCGGAAAACTGGATGGTGTTAAAACAAAAAGACAGCGGGCAAGTGAGTTATCGACTCTATCAAATTGAAAATACGGTAGCCTGATTAAACGCCGTTATTCAGAACGTGCCTAAACAAAAATGCCACCCTCAATCTGGTTTGCCATGTGAGGGCGGCATCTGTTTAGTTAAGAAAAGTGCGCATTATTTTGCTAAGCATTGTGCATAGCTATCTGCGGTAAATTGAAGGAAAGCGGCATAAGAATTAACGCCCAGTTTAACGGCATCGCCCATCGGGTCAAGACGACCGACATTCACTTGCGTACCTTTGCTTAAACTTTCAATCACTTTTGGCGTGAACTGCGGTTCGGCAAATAAGCAGTTGACTTTGTGTTCGGCAATTTCTTCTTTAATTTTTGCTAAGGTTTTTGCGCCCGGTGCCACCAATGGATTAATGGTGAAATAACCGGTTTGGTTCAACCCATAGGCTTGGTTGAAATAACCGTAAGCATCGTGGAACACATAGAAACCTTTATCTTTTACGCTTTCCAATTGTGTTTTGATTTTCGCGCTTTGCTCATCTAAAGTGCGGTTAAATTCCGCCACGTTTTTTTCAATCTGTTCTTTTTTCTCCGGATATTGTTTGATCAGTTTTGCCGCAATGCGTTGCGCAACGGATTTACTGATGTCCGGAGAGTACCAAACGTGCCAATTTACGCCTAAGTCTTCATGATCGTGATCATGATGATGTCCGGCATGTTCATGTTTGTGATCCTGTTCTTCGTGTTTATGCTCATGTTTCTCGTGATCGTGGTGATGACCTTCGTGGGCATGATCATGATCCCCATGCGCTTCGCCTTCGCCATGATGATGGTGATGATGTTCGCCTTTTAATAAAAACGGTTCAATGGCAGCAATGTCTTTGATGGTTAAGACTTTTTTATAGTCAAGATCATCAATGGATTTATCTAAAAAGGCATCCACATCTTCGCCGATCCAAACGACCATTTCGGCAGATTTGAGTTTTTGCACATCAGAGGGTTTTAAGCTGTAATCATGTGGTGACGCACCGGCTGGGACTAACACTTCCGTGTCGGTGATACCATCGGCAATAGAGGAGGCGATAAAACCTAAGGGTTTAACAGAAGTTACGATGGTTGCAGAAGCCACCGCGGAGAAAGAAAGAATCGCTGTGGCAATCGCCGTTTTTTTCAAACCTTGTACGAATTGAGTCATTGTATTTCCTTTTATAATGGGACAGATAAGTTGAATAAAACGCGATTAGGTTACTCTTTTTTTATTTGGATGACTATCTTTTTTTATGAAAAAAAATAAGTCAGTCTTTTTTCTGTAATAACTTATCAATGACACGAGAAACCGCAAAAAATCCAAAGGTCGCTGTGATCATCGTTGCCGCGCCAAAACCATTGGTGCAATTCATGGTGGCAGACGTAGAGCAGTTTTCCCCCATTTGAGGAAAAATCAATGGTTGGGTAGAAAAAACCGCCTCGATGGCAAACTTACGTTTTGGGTTTTGTGTGAAATGGTAATCCTTGCGTAAAACCGACCGCACTTTTGCCAACAGCGGATCTTGAATGGTGCGGCTTAAATCAGCAATTTGAATCTGGCTTGGATCCGTTTGCCCGCCGGCGCCCCCCACAGTGATAATCTTGATTTTATGGCGTTTACAGTAGGCAATTAACGCCGCTTTTGTTTTGACATTATCAATAGCATCAATGACATAATCATACTCAGCACGAAGGTATTGGGATAAATTCTCCGCAGAAATAAAATCATCAATGACATTGACATCGCATTCGGGGTTAATCAATTTCACCCGTTGTTGCATGACCTCTGTTTTGAGCTGACCGATATTGCCTGTCAAGGCATGAATTTGGCGATTGATATTCGTGACACAAATATCATCCATATCAATCATCGTGATTTTTCCCACGCCTGACCGAGCAAGTGCTTCCACCGCCCAAGAGCCCACGCCACCGATGCCGATAACACAAATATGCGCTTGGCGTAAACGGGTTAAGGCATCAGTGCCATATAAACGACCGATACCGCCGAAACGTTGTTCGTAATTATCCACGCGGGCCATTAACGTAATACCCAAACGCGACCATAATGTTTTGACAAACCGGCAATATGACCAGCCTGATCACCGATACCACGATATAAATCGAAATGGTGTCCGTTTACCGCACCGCCCACATCTAATGCCACCATCAAATGCAGTTTATGTTCTCCCGTCCAGTTCCCACTATTGTCAATTTGTGGCACTTCGACGAGCAATACACTGCCTAACGGAATCACACCACGGTCAGAAGCCACCGAGGCCATTGGCACTAATGGCACACCTGCCGCGCCTTTCACTTTGCCATTCGGATCATTTTTAAAGAAGACATAAGACGGATTGCGTTCAAGCAAACCTTGAACCCGTGACGGATTTGCATTCGCCCAATCACGAATCGCCTGAATAGACATTTTTTCTTTCGGAATCTCACCGTCTTCCACCAACAAACGTCCCACGGCAGAGTACGGGTAACCATTTTGGCCGGCATACGCAAAATAATTTAAATTGCCTTCACCAAAATCGACGTAACCACTGCCTTGTACGCCAAGCAAGAAGTTATCGATCATGGAATCACTATACGCCAGTTCTAATCCTTTGCCTTTCAATGCGCCGGCATAAATTTCAGCACGAGAAAAACGCTTTTGTGACGGAAGCGCATAAATCGGTTGGTTATATTTGCCTTGCGGTGTGCGGCGAGCGTGAATCACCGGGGAATAATAGCCCGTCATTAACACGTTTTGATAGCCGTCAAAGCCTTTCATCACTTGCGGATTAATGCCGAAATCAGTAAGTTTACTCACATTGGCACCGGCCAATACCCACGCGGTGATTTTTTCATAGGTCGGCGCAAAATTGCGGCTGAGTTTGCCGGAGTACGTATTGACATTAGAAAGTTGTGTCAAAAAATCGCCTTGATTTATGACCGCACTTTGGTTTTCAACATGGGATACCGGACTGAAAATGGCTTGTTGATAGGTCCGTCCTTTGTATATCGCGCCGAATTTTTGCGGATCAATATCCGTGCTCGTTGATTGAGCGCTGCGTTTTGAAGTATTTTGATGTTCCGTTGGTGAACACCCGGCTAATATCACCGCAACGGAAAGCGCTAGAAGTTTATAAAGAGAAGATTGATTCAATCGCATACACAACATCCTAGAATAAACGAAAAATAAAGGCCGAATTCTACCCTAATTTCGCTTGGATGAACACGGGGAACATCCAAGCGCATAAAGTGCGGTCGTTTTTTCCGACAAAATAGGCGTGCGTATGCGATAAAGTGTCCTTTTGACTATTGCAACCAGAAGAGATAACCGAAGGTCGCGATAACAAAGATACATACGATATTTAAAAGAATACCGGCTCTTACCATTTCACTTTGTTTCACTTCACCGGTACCGAACACAATGGCATTCGGCGGTGTTGCCACCGGCAACATGAAGGCACAGGAAGCCCCTAATCCGATGATTAAGGCTAAACCGATTTCCGGCATACCAAGAGATTGTGCGATAGAAATGAAGATCGGTACTAACAACGCAGCACTGGCAGTATTGGAGGTGAATTCTGTTAAGAAAATAATGAACGCAGCAACCAATAAACCGATGAGATAGAAGTGACCACCTTCAATCAGGAATACGATGCCGTCAGCCAAGATTTTGCTTGCACCGGAATTTTTTAATACCGCACTTAAGGTTAAGCCGCCACCGAAGAGCATTAATACGCCCCAATCGGTGTTGTCTTGAATTTGCTTCCAGTTTGTTACGCCGGCAACACAAAGGATAACGGCGGCAGATAAAGCAATAACGCTATCAAAACTGGCAATTTTACCTTCCAATCCTAATGCACCCGCAAGAATCGGGTTGATTTGGCTACTGAAAACCCAGCTCAATGCAATAAAGACGAAAATCGCTAAGGTAACCCAACGTTGTTTATTCATTGGAATGGCTTCAAATTGTTGGTCAAAACGAATATTGAGTTTTGGTTTGAAGACGATATAAAGCGTGCCAATCATCAGTGGCATAAGAATTAACATAATCGGCAAGCCATACCATAACCAATCAGCGAAGGTGAGGTGCAATTGCGTTGCAACGATGTTGTTTGGCGGGCTTCCCACTAGGGTTCCCATACCGCCGATGCTGGCGCTATAGGCAATCCCTAACAGTACGAACACATAGGTGTTATGTTCTGCATTACGATCTAAACGGCTGAGTACGCCCATGGCAAGGGGTAACATCATTGCCGCTGTTGCTGTGTTACTGACCCACATAGACAAAAATGCGGTAACGGAGAATAAATACATGACCGCGACAAATAAATTGCCTTTTGCCAACGCCATAATTTTGTTAGCGATCATTTTATCTAACTGTTGAATGTGAAGTGCGGTGGCTAAAGCAAAGCCTCCGAAGAATAGAAAAATATTTGGATCAGCAAAGGTCGCCAGTGCCGTACTGGTTTTGACTAATCCTAAGAAAATGGCAAGGAGCGGAACAATTAACGCCGTGATCGTAACGTGTAAGGCTTCCGTTAACCACAAAATGGCCACTAAAGCTAATAATGCCAACCCACCATTGGCATTTTTATCAAAAGGCAGTGTATTGAGTAAGACAAAAAAGAGAATAACTGCAGAAATCAAGATAATCACGCGCTTATTGATCCCATTTTTATTTAGTGTTGTGTTGCTCATGGTTTCATCCTTTTAAATAAAATAGAAGATCGACATATTGCCTAATAATGTAAACAATATGTTAGAAAACTATCATTGTATAAATAAAAAGCAACGCCTTTTTTGTGGATTTGTGAAGTAGCGCAAAAAAAAGTGCGGTTGAAATAATAAAAATTTCAACCGCACTGAGGAGAATTTAATGCTTCTGTCTATTCTTGTTCCGGATCGTCTAAATCTAACGGCTCTTGCGACAGAATAATGCCGGTTAAATCGGCATAAATATAATCTTCCGGAAAGAAGGTTACCCCACCAAAGTTGACCGGAACATCGGTTTCGCCATGATTACTTTCATCCGCGCCCACCGGAATTGGGGCTAACGCATGGATGCCAATATCGATATTTTCCAGCTGCTGGATTTGACGAACTGCACCATAAACAATGATGCCTTCCCAATGGTTGTCTGCGGCTAATTGTGCGAGTTCCGCATCAATTAATGCACGACGTACTGCACCGCCGCCATCAACGACTAACACGCGTCCTTCACCGTTTTCTTCTAAAATTTCAGCAATTAACCCGTTATTTTCAAAGCATTTTACGGTGGTGACTTTGCCATAAAAAGAACTTAATCCGCCGAAACTTGAGAAAACAGGTTCGACAACATCGACTTGATCGAGATAAATATCGCAAAGTTCAGAAGTATCAATGTACATAAAAGACCCTATTTTTAAGATAAATACTGCGAGCTAGTATAGTCCGTTTCAGCCTAGAAGCAAGCCCAAACTAAATAGCCCATTGATCAGTAACGCAATCAGCGACATTTGCGCTAACATCGGGCGTAAGGCTACCGGCTCTTTATGAGAGAAAACA
>NZ_CABFLM010000070.1 GCF_901873365.1 uncultured Aggregatibacter sp. | reverse complement strand
GAATAATGTTTAATATTCTCTTTTCTTTTATTTCTTTTTCTGATGTTTTATCTTGTGGATTAACAGATTTTCTTAGTTTGTATAAGATGAATGTTGAGAATATAAATAATAGCGGTAAATTAAATTGATCAAACTTAAGTTTTCCTAAAAACTCAAAGGATTCAGCTGGATTCGTTTCAAAAAATGCAGCGACCACGCCTGAATTTAATTTTCCATAGGATAAATAAACAGGATAGTAAAGTGATAATGTGATGACAATAAAAGTAAGAAAATACCAAAATACTTTTTGGTTAAATGAAAAAATCAAGTAGTAGAGAATATATATAACAAATAATCCGTAAAAGATGCTATCTTCGGGAGAAATGGTTTGTGTGAGAAAGGAAAGCCAAAAAAGCCACAGCCAAAATAGACGAGAATGTAGATAATTAAAGAATTTTTTAAGCATAAGTAAATGAAATGTAAAAAAATTTCCTTATTCTATACTTAATGACTTATTGACTCAATGATTATTATGGATGGCAGTGTAAAGATTTATTAAAGTTTTGTCAGTTTTTGTTTGTATGTAACAAGAGAAGCTATAACTTATTAAGCCCCGTGAATGGGGCTTAAGTAAGTATGATTATGCTATTTTCAGAATTTTTTTGGTTAAAAATAGATTAAATTTCTTTTGCAAAAAATATTCCGAATTTTGACCGCACTTTGTGTTTATTTATTGACTATAAATAGCCTTTTTCTCCACGTGGTAAGCTCACTAAACCGGAGCGGACGATCTCGATGACAACAGCTTCTTCTTTCAGCGTGCTCACGAAGGCATCCAGTTTGTCTTTGGTGCCGGTGAGTTGGATGATGTAAGACTTCGTGGTAACGTCCACAATTTGTGCACGGAAAATATCCGTCAAACGTTTCAGTTCTTCCCGCGCAACGCCTTGCGCACGAACTTTAATTAACATCACTTCACGCTCAACGTGTTCACTGTCGCTTAAATTAATCACTTTGAACACATCCACCAATTTGTGCAATTGCTTTTCAATTTGCTCCAACACTTGTTCATCGCCGTAGGTTTCAATAGTCATACGGGATAACGTTGGATCATCTGTGGGGGCCACGGTCAGGCTTTCGATGTTGAAAGCGCGTTGTGAGAATAAGGCGACGACGCGGGATAACGCGCCTGATTCATTTTCGAGCAATACGGATAAGATTCTACGCATTATGCATTCTCCGGTTTAGTTAAAATCATTTCATTCATAGCGCCACCACGCACTTGCATTGGGTAAACGTGTTCGTTGGCATCAACATTGATGTCAACAAAGACCAGTTTATTTTTAATGCTGAACGCTTGTTTAAGCTTTTCTTCCAATTCTTCCGGTTTGGCGATTTGAATTCCCACATGATCGTAAGCTTCTGCTAATTTCACGAAATCCGGCAATGAATTCATGTAAGTTTGCGAATGGCGACCGGAATAAATCAAATCCTGCCATTGTTTTACCATGCCGAGGAAATGGTTGTTCAAACAAATAATAACGATAGGAATGTCATATTGCTTCGCAGTAGAAAGCTCTTGAATATTCATTTGAATACTCCCATCACCGGTAATACAAACTACCGTTGCTTTTGGATCGGCCAGTTTGACGCCAAGTGCTGCAGGTAAACCGAAGCCCATGGTGCCAAGCCCACCGGAGTTGATCCAACGACGTGGTTTGTCGAACGGGTAGTGTAATGCAGCAAACATTTGGTGTTGTCCTACATCCGATGCCACATAAGCATTACCTTGAGTTAAACGATAGATGGTTTCAATCACTTGCTGAGGTTTGATTACGCCGCTGTGATGATCGAAATCTAAGCATTTCACGGCTTTCCATTGTTCGATTTGTTTCCACCAATCCGTTAAATCCGATTGAGACTTCGCAAGGTTTTCATCTTCTAATAATGATAAAAATTCCTCTAATACGCTTTCTGCGCTGCCGACAATCGGAATCGCCACCGGTACGGTTTTGGAAATGGAGGTGGGATCCACATCCACATGAATCACTTTGGCATGTGGGCAATATTTTGCGAGATTATTGGTGGTGCGATCGTCAAAGCGAACGCCGATACCTAAAATCAAGTCACTGTTATGCATTGCCGTATTGGCTTCATAAGTGCCGTGCATACCAAGCATCCCGAGGAATTGTTTATCCGTGCCAGGGAAAGCACCTAAGCCCATAAGAGAAGAGGTAACCGGCAAATTTAACTGCTTAGCAAAACGTGTTAAGGCATCGTGGCAGTTGGCTGAAATCACACCACCGCCCACGAAAAGCACCGGTTTTTTGGCCACCAATAAGGCTTTTAAGGCTTTTTTGATTTGCCCTTTGTGACCTTGCACCGTTGGGCTGTAAGAACGCAAAGTGACTTCTTCCGGATAAGTGTAGGCAAATTTGTTTAATGGATTAACAACATCTTTTGGTAAATCAATGACTACAGGGCCGGGGCGGCCGGTAGAGGCAATATAAAAGGCTTTCTTAATAATGGTCGGAATGTCTTCCGAGTTTTTAACTAAAAAGCTGTGTTTCACGACCGGACGGGAGATGCCTATCATGTCGCATTCTTGGAAGGCATCGCTACCAATTAACCCTGAAGGCACTTGCCCGGAAAGTACCACTAACGGAATGGAATCCGCATACGCCGTGGCAATACCGGTAATGGCATTGGTGGCGCCTGGGCCAGAGGTGACTAAAACACAACCCACTTTGCCGGTAGCTCGTGCATAGCCGTCAGCCATGTGTACTGCCGCTTGTTCGTGGCGTACTAAAATGTGTTCGATGCCCCCTAAAGTATGGATTGCATCGTAAATATCTAAAACCGCTCCACCCGGATAACCAAATAAAAATTCAACACCTTGATCACGCAAGGATTGAACGACCATTTCTGCTCCCGATAATTTCTTCATTTTTACCTCTTCCTATTTGCTTTAAAAAAGTATCGCTTTTTTTGACCGCACTTTTATACCGATAGTATAAGTTTGGCGCATTGCGGTTCAATGGAGATTATTCTTAACGAAAAGAGGTTTGCTTGTCTATTGAAAAGTTAAGAGAGGATTTAGTTTTTTAGCCTATTTTTCAATATAAAATTCTGCATAAGTTTATATGTTTGAAATTTTATAAATTAATTTTTAGTTTGGGTGGAAAAAATGCGACTTTATGTCGCATTTTATAAAAATTACAGAATTTAATTTTAAATTTGATTTTTGTGCACGAGATCACAAATTAGCGCTTTTTAAAGATAAACACGAGTAAGGTGAGTACGGCACCTGTAGTGATAAAACCTAGTAAGCCGGAGTAGGTGAACCCCACTACAACATAACCTGCAATAGTTGCTATTGCCACGGTAAGGGCATAAGGCAATTGGGAGGTGACGTGATCCATGTGGTCGCATTTCGCCCCGGTGGAAGACAAAATGGTGGTATCGGATACTGGGGAGCAATGGTCACCGCAAACGGCTCCTGCCATGACGGCAGATAAGCAAGGCAACATAAATTCTACAGAGCCCGGCATGGCGTGAGAGGCAATGGCCGCAGCGATTGGCAACATAATACCGAATGTTCCCCAGCTGGTGCCGGTAGAGAACGCCATGACAGAGGCTAAAATAAATAACAATGCCGGTAATAAGGCAAGTGGCAATGTATCAGAAACTAAAGACGCTAAATAAGCACCGGTTTTCACATCACTTACCACATTATTAATTGTCCATGCGAAGAATAGAATGAGAATTGCACCGGACATGGATTTAATTCCCACGCCCCAAGCTTTAACATATTCGGGAACATTCACCAAACGATCGGCAAAAATACACAGTGATGCAACCAAAACCGCACTTAAACCCCCGGTAACTAATGACACGCCAACAGTGGTATTTTCAAATGCCCCTAAGATAGAGAAAGGCTTGCCGTCAGCTGCTAAGGCTTCATTACCGGTATACATCATGGCAGAAACGGTCACGATAATTAAGGTTAAAATCGGTAATACAAGATTACGTACATGGCCTTTTACCTCAGAAGATTGCGTTTCGGTAATCTCTTCTGTACTTAGTGCTAATTTTTCATGTTTTGCCATCGCACCGATATCAAAAGAAAAATAGGCAACAAAAAAGACCATGATAATTGAGAAAATCGCGTAATAGTTCATGGCGCTCATTGCCATAAACGCTCCAATGGGTGAGTAGCCGGTAATGGAGTAGGTGGCTAATAAACCTGCAATAAGCGTAATAATGTAAGCGCCCCAGCTGGATACCGGCATTAATACGCACATTGGCGCAGCAGTCGAATCTAAAATATAAGCTAATTTCGCGCGAGAAACTTTGAATTTATCGGTAATTGGACGCGCAATCGCACCCACCGCTAAGCTGTGGAAATAATCATCAATAAAGGTGATAAAAACTAAAGAGGCTGCTACTAATTTAGCACCACGGCGACCTTTGATGTGCTTTTGCGCCCATTCAGCAAAGGCTCGGTTACTGCCGGACATGCTTAAAAGTGCGGTCAAAACGCCAAGCAATAATAAGAAAAGAAGAATGTTAATGTTGTTGCTATTTAATCCATCTTCTTTAATGAAGAGGGAAGCAATATTATTTTTTAAATACACTAAGGTATTTAATGGTTCAAAATTTGCCAGCATGGCGGCACCGACTAAGATACCCACGCTCAAAGAAATGAGCACTTTACGTGTAATAATCGCTAATGCTAATGCAAGCAATGGGGGAATAATTGACCAAATTGACGATGAGTAATCGATGAGTTCCATATGGTGTTCTACCTAAAATTAAGGGAGAACCACTGACTTTAAATACTTAGAATAACTAGAAATAATTTAAAAAGGCAGGCAAATAAAGACCTAACCTAACCAGTAGCGCTCCATAGTTTGATTGACTATGACAGTGACGGTTCTTTCGAAGACGCCACCAACCAGCTAAAACGACTCTTAACTGATTTCGGCAAACGTTCCTTTCCATTTTCTTCATCGTTATCCACTCTGAAAATATACTTATAACGTTTGCACCTCTACGTATGTATAGGACGCTATAAGACTACAATAAAAACAGAGAAATGCCAATATAAGAGAGATGTCATTGATATAAAATAATTTAAGAAATAGATATTTACCTTGGTATATAATTTGTTTATCATAATTCAGATTCCAGTTTACTTATATTAATACCAGAGGAGAAAATTAATGAGTGAAGTATTGAAAGTATTGTCTAATATCCGTAGCTTGCGTCTTGCTACGCGTGATTTTTCTGTAGAGCAATTAGAAAATCTTCTTGAAAAGATTGAAACGCTTGTTTCTGAGAAAAGAGTGGAGTTAGCGAAAGCTCAAGAAGAAGAAAATGCACGCCAAGAACGGATTGCAAAATATAAAGAATTACTTGAAAAAGAAGGAATTTCTAGACAAGAATTAGCTGAAATTTTAGGCTTGGATGTGTCTGAAAAAGTCAGCGGTGTTTCTAAAAAACGTTCAGCAAGACCCGCAAAATATCAATATGTTGATGAAAATGGCGTAACAAAAACGTGGACCGGTCAAGGCAGAACACCGAAGGCAATTCAGGCGCAATTAGATCAAGGAAAGCCTTTGTCTTCTTTTGAAATTTAATTGATAACAATGACTAAAAGAGACCCATTTTTATGGGTTTCTTTTTTTTTCAAGATGACACAGAATTTATGATTGAGAATAAAATACTATTAACCGACTGTTCGGATGCGATTGGGTTAATCTCCAAAATTACCAATATTTGTTATAAGCACCAATTAAATATTGTGCATAATAATGAATTCGTTGATTTTGAAACTAAGCATTTTTTCATGCGTACGGAACTCCAAGGCATTTTTAATGAAGAAACCTTGTTGGCTGATTTGGCACTGAGTTTACCTGAGGGGACGAATTGCCGCCTGCTCAGTACAAAACGTAAACGAATTGTGATTTTAGTCACGAAAGAAGCGCATTGTTTAGGCGATATTTTGATGAAAAATTACTATGGCGGTCTTGATGTGGAGATTGCTGCAGTGATTGGAAATCATGATGCATTGCGTACGTTGGCAGAACGTTTTGATGTGCCCTATTTTTGTATTAGCCATCAGAATTTGACCCGTGAAGAACACGATGCGTTGCTCGCCGAAAAAATTGACGAATTTGCTCCGGATTACATTGTGCTGGCGAAGTATATGCGCGTGCTAAATCCAAAATTTGTGGCACGTTATCCTAATCGAGTGATTAATATTCACCATTCATTCTTACCGGCATTTATTGGTGCGAGACCGTATCAACAAGCTTATGAGCGCGGTGTAAAAATTATTGGTGCAACAGCACATTTTATTAATAATGAATTGGATCAAGGTCCGATTATTATGCAAAATGTGATCAATATTGACCATACTTATAGCGCGGAAGCCATGATGAAGGCTGGACGCGATGTAGAAAAAACAGTATTGAGCCGCGCTTTAGATTTGGCATTGCACGATCGCATTTTCGTCTATAAGAATAAAACGATCATTTTATAGACCGCACTTTAATTGCTACAATAAGCACTATTCTGATTTAAGCCACCTTTCCGCCAAAAATCGAGGAAAGGTGGATTTTTTTATTAATCATGATTTGAGGCTTGAAAAGTCAATCTTAAGCCTTTATATACAAAAACATTAAAAAAACATAAGACAGGTTATGGGCAAGAAAAAACGCTCGGCGAGTTCTACTCGCTGGTTAAATGAACATTTTAAAGATCCTTTTGTACAAAAAGCGCATAAACAAAAATTGCGTTCCCGTGCATATTTTAAACTTGATGAAATCCAACAAACGGACCGTTTGTTTAAACCGGGTATGACAGTAGTCGATCTTGGTGCCGCACCGGGCGGTTGGTCGCAGTATGTCGTGAGTCAAATCGGTCGAAATGGGCGGGTTATCGCGTGCGATATTTTGGAAATGGATCCCATTGTCGGCGTAGATTTTCTGCAAGGGGATTTTCGTGATGAAAATGTGTTGAATACTTTGCTAGAGCGCGTCGGTGAAGAAAAAGTCGATGTGGTGATGTCGGATATGGCACCGAATTTCAGTGGAATGCCGTCAGTAGATATTCCACGCGCAATGTATTTGGTTGAGCTGGCATTGGATATGTGTAAACAGGTGTTGGCAAACAAAGGTAGTTTTGTTGTAAAAGTTTTTCAGGGTGAAGGTTTTGATGAATACTTAAAAGAGATTCGTTCTCTCTTTAGTGTGGTAAAAGTTCGGAAACCTGAGGCCTCTCGAGATCGTTCTCGGGAAGTTTATATCGTTGCAAGCGGCTATAAGTTTTAATGGTGAAGTCACAAAGAAAGACAATCAATTTGATAACTTTCACTTTCGAAACAAATATAGTAACCTTGCGACATTTTATTAACTTTATAAATATGGGGTAATGCCTTGAACGATATGGTAAAAAATTTAATTCTTTGGGTTGTTGTTGCTGTCGTCATGATGACGGCATATCAAAGTTTTAATTCGGCTTCTAACGGCAATGTAACGGACTATACCACTTTTATTACTGATATTGAAAATGGTCAGGTGCGTCAGGCTAAGTTTGAAGACAATGAAATTTTAGTTACCAAAGCAGATGGAGCTAAATATACCACTGTCATTCCTTTAGAAGATAAAAACTTATTGAATGATTTATTAAATAAAAAAGTTAAAGTAGAAGGCACCCCTCAGGAGAGAAGAGGATTATTATCTCAAATCTTGATTGCTTGGTTCCCGATGCTGTTATTAATTGGCGTTTGGGTTTTCTTCATGCGTCAAATGCAAGGCGGTGGCGGTAAAGCCATGAGCTTTGGTAAAAGCCGTGCGCGTATGATGACACAAGAGCAAATTAAAACCACTTTTGCAGATGTAGCCGGTTGTGATGAAGCAAAAGAAGAAGTGGCTGAAATCGTTGACTTCTTACGTGAACCGAAAAAATTCCAAAATTTAGGCGGTAAAATTCCAAAAGGGATTTTAATGGTTGGTCCTCCGGGTACGGGTAAAACCTTATTGGCGAAAGCCATTGCCGGGGAAGCGAAAGTACCTTTCTTCACGATTTCCGGTTCTGATTTCGTAGAAATGTTTGTGGGGGTCGGGGCTTCTCGTGTGCGCGATATGTTTGAACAAGCGAAGAAAAATGCACCTTGTTTGATTTTTATCGACGAAATCGATGCCGTTGGTCGCCAACGTGGTGCCGGGCTTGGCGGTGGTCATGATGAACGCGAGCAAACCTTAAACCAAATGTTGGTTGAAATGGATGGATTTGAAGGAAATGAAGGCGTTATCGTGATTGCTGCAACTAACCGTCCGGATGTTTTAGATCCAGCGTTAACCCGCCCGGGACGTTTCGACCGTCAAGTGGTGGTTGGATTGCCTGATGTAAAAGGCCGTGAGCAAATCTTAAAAGTGCATATGCGAAAAGTACCTGTTGGGCCGGATGTGGATGCAATGACGCTTGCGCGTGGTACGCCGGGTTATTCCGGTGCGGATTTGGCAAACTTGGTGAATGAGGCGGCGTTATTTGCTGCACGTACCAATAAACGTACCGTGACAATGGTTGAGTTTGAAAAAGCCAAAGATAAAATCAACATGGGACCTGAACGTCGCACCATGATCATGACTGATAAGCAAAAAGAGTCCACCGCATATCATGAAGCGGGTCATGCCATTGTTGGTTATTTGGTGCCGGAACATGATCCTGTGCATAAAGTAACTATCATTCCACGCGGACGTGCCCTAGGGGTAACCTTCTTCTTACCGGAAGGCGACCAAGTCAGTATCAGTCAAAAACAATTGGAAAGTAAACTTTCTACATTGTATGCAGGACGTTTAGCAGAAGACTTGATTTACGGCGAAGAAAATATTTCTACAGGCGCTTCTAACGATATTAAAGTGGCAACTAATATTGCTCGTAACATGGTTACTCAATGGGGTTTCTCCGATAAACTGGGTCCAATTCTTTACACTGAGGATGACGGGGAAGTGTTCTTGGGCCGTTCCATGGCGAAAGCAAAGCACATGTCTGATGAAACTGCGCATGTGATCGATGAGGAAGTCCGTGCGATTGTGACACGTAATTATGCTCGTGCGAGACAAATTCTGATCGACAATATGGATATTTTACACGCCATGAAAGATGCGTTAGTAAAATATGAAACCATTGAAGAAGAGCAAATCAAACAGTTGATGAATCGCCAACCGGTTACACCGCCAGCAGGCTGGGAAGAATCTAAATAGCGAGCATTTCGCTTAGTTTAGCTGCCTTCACAAGGCTTATGTATTCCTTGTGAAGGCAGTGATTTAATAAGCCATAAGAAAGGAAGATTTACGCAATAAAATGCGTTCTTTTTCGAGGGAGTTGGTGAATAATGTTTGTGACCACCCCAACGATAGGAAGATTATTCCAGTTAGACGTTTTAATATTTTCTTTGTCTTTATCTAACGATAAAAAGACGAATTCGCCGTCTGTATAAGCGATCAATTCATAAAGACAAAAATTATTTTCAATTTCCATCACCACGAATTCTCCGATAAATACCTTATCACTCTTTTCAACGACTAACATATCACCCGCTTCAATTCCCCATGCTAATAGATTGGGATTGGAGATATGAATAAAACATGTCTGTTTTGGGTGTTTTACACAATACAAGTTGAGGTCGAGTTTTTTGCGATAGTGGAATTTTTCTGATTTTTGTTCTTCAAAAAAAGGAAGCGGTTGATAGGATGAACCGCTGTAGTTCATTGAAACAAGCGTATTATTGTTATTCATGGTAATTCCTTAGCGTAAGCCTAAATTTTCTATATTTCAATTTTACTGTGTTTATATACAGTATGTCAACATATTGCTGTACTTTCTCATCTTGCTTATGCCAATAAAAATTTGATCTGTTCTGTTTTCTTTAATTGAAATTTAGGCTATCTTTAATTCCCTCAGGGGAATCACATGTGATTCAAAGACTCATCGCAACTTTATTTGCACAACATCATTAATTTAATATGAAAACATCACGTTTAATTTCTTTATTTTTTCAGGGCAATTTGGTCAAACGGATTGCCATCGGCTTGGTTTTAGGTATCGTTGTTGCTCTCGTTACGCCTATTTTGGAACCATCACTCGGTTTTAACTTGGCAAGCGAAGTCGGCGTACTTGGCCAGATCTTTGTGCGCTCACTCCGCGCAGTTGCGCCATTATTAATTTTTGTTTTAGTCATGGCGGCAATTGCCAATAAAAAGGTGGGGACACAAACCAGCATGAAATCTATCATTATGCTTTATTTGCTTGGTACTTTCTTGGCCGCATTAGTCGCCGTAATTGCCTCTTTCTTATTTCCGGTGGAAGTGGCACTTTCTGTCAAAGAAGATATCGCGTCGGCACCTAAAGGGGTTGGCACAGTGTTATTAGATCTTGTATTTAATGTCGTGGACAACCCGCTAAATGCCATTTTTAAAGCGAATTTTATTGGTGTATTGGCGTGGTCAATCGGTTTAGGCTTAGCACTTCGTCATGCCTCAGACACAACAAAAAATGTGGTGTCAGATTTTTCTGAAGCCGTGTCTAAGATTGTTTATGTCATCATCACATTTGCGCCTATCGGTGTATTTGGCTTGGTTGCTCAAACACTTGCAGATAAAGGATTAGTAGCGTTAGGCGGTTATGCTCAGTTATTAAGTGTTTTAATTGGTGCAATGCTATTTGTCGCCTTTGTCGTGAATCCAATTTTAGTTTTCTGGAAAATTCGCCGTAACCCTTATCCACTTGTTTGGACTTGTTTGCGTGAAAGTGGATTAACCGCATTTTTTACCCGTAGTTCAGCAGCAAATATTCCGGTGAATATTAATTTGGCAAAACGTTTGAATTTAGACGAAGAAACTTATTCTGTGTCTATTCCGTTAGGCGCGACCATTAATATGGCCGGTGCGGCAATTACCATTACGATTCTTACACTTGCGGCAGCGAATACATTAGGCATTGAGGTTTCTTTCAGTAGTGCAATTTTACTTAGTATTGTTGCAAGTTTATGCGCGTGTGGTGCTTCTGGTGTGGCCGGTGGATCCTTGCTATTGATTCCTTTAGCCTGTAGCTTATTCGGTATTTCCGATGATGTCGCTGCGCAAATGATTGGAGTTGGCTTTATTATTGGTATTCTGCAAGATTCAACTGAAACCGCATTGAACTCTTCTACAGACGTTCTGTTTACAGCGGCAGCCTGTATTGCAGATGAAAATAAGAAAACAACAGCATAATTGCAGAGAAAGGGTAGAGGTGTTCTACCCTTTGTCTTTTATGGATATATAAAATCTCATTTATTTTGCTAAGGGGATCGGGTAGAATTTCAGAAAAATAAACAGCTTAATAAGGTAGTTACGATAATGAAATTAATGAAAGTCATCGCTTTAGTCTCGTTTGCTTCTATTGTAGTGGTCGGTACAGCGCTGGCGGCGAAACAAGGGATAAAATCCAAAGAATCGGAATCCGCCTCTTCAGCACCACAGGCAACGCAAACCGCACAGAAGAATACGAATGACACGCCTCTCTCGCTTTTCCAAAAACACGTTAATATTCATTTTGAAGAGCGGAAATTTATTGTTAACGAAGATAACCAAGCGTATGTTCTGGCGAAATATTCTATTGAGAATCTGGGGAATAAACCGATCAAATCGCTTTACTGGATTGCATCATATTGGCATGACCAACACATGCTTTATTCTCAGGATATTCCTCTCGATTTTGCAAAACCGTTAGCAGCGAAATCTAAAGCGACAGTCAACTTACGCATTCCGTTTAATAAAATTCAAGATGAATACCGCACGTTGTTTACTAATTCACAGGATGTCTCCGTGTATTCTGTTCCTCGTAGTGTAACCTTTGTGGATGGACAACAAATCAATGTCGCGAATTAATTGACGTTGACATAAAACGCAAAATATCTTGAGGGTATTTTGCGTTTTGTTTTTTTCCTTAGCGCACAAAATGTGTGGCTAAAGATGATCGAGATCTGATATTGGCAATATCATTGCGTTAAAAGTGCGGTCATTTTTTCAATATTTTTTCATTTTTTATAGGATTTTTTTTGTGGCACTTATCAGCTTAACCAACGGATATCTTTCTTTCAGCGATGCCCCTTTATTGGATCATGCAGAGCTACATATTGAACCCAATGAACGCGTCTGCTTAGTCGGTCGTAACGGCGCAGGCAAATCTACATTGCTTAAAATCATTGCCGGCGATGTCATCATGGATGACGGCAAAGTGCAGTATGAAAAAGACTTGGTGGTGTCCCGTTTAGAGCAGGATCCGCCGCGCCATGCGGAATGCAATGTGTTTGATTATGTGGCGGAAGGGATTGAGCATTTGGCGGATTTATTGAAGGAATACCATCATATTTCTGTGCAGCTAGAGCAGCATTACGGCGAGCAAACGTTAAATCAACTTGCTCAAATTCAAGCGAAATTGGAACATGCTAATGGCTGGCAATTTGAAAATAAAATCAATGAAGTGTTACAAAAATTGGAATTAAATCCGAATACGAAGCTTACTGATTTATCCGGTGGTTGGTTGCGTAAAGCCGCTTTGGCGCGCGCCTTAGTGTGTAACCCGGATGTGTTGTTGTTAGATGAGCCGACTAACCACTTGGATGTGGATGCCATCGAATGGTTGGAAAATTTCCTGATGGAATTTGACGGGAGCATTGTGTTTATTTCTCACGACCGTTCTTTCATTCGCAAAATGGCGACTCGCATCGTGGATTTAGATCGCGGCAAATTGGTGTCTTATCCCGGCAACTACGATTTATACCTTACCGCGAAAGAAGAAAATTTGCGGGTAGAAGCGTTACAAAATGAGCTGTTTGATAAACGCTTAGCGCAAGAAGAGGTCTGGATTCGCCAAGGGATTAAAGCCCGTCGCACCCGTAATGAAGGACGCGTACGCGCGTTAAAAGCCATGCGCGAAGAACGTCGCCAACGTCGTGACGTGATGGGCACCGCAAAATTGCAATTAGACACCTCCAGCCGCTCCGGCAAAATCGTGTTTGAAATGGAAAACGTTAGTTACGACATTGATGGCAAACAATTACTTAAAGATTTTAGTACCACCATTTTACGCGGTGACAAAATCGCTTTAGTCGGCCCGAATGGGTGTGGTAAAACCACCTTTATCAAATTGCTACTTGGTGAAATTCAACCGACAAGTGGCTCCATTCGCTGCGGAACCAAATTAGACATTGCCTATTTTGATCAATATCGTGCCGATCTTGATCCGGAAAAATCCGTGATGGATAACGTTGCAGATGGCAAGCAGGACGTGGAAGTCAACGGCATCAAACGTCATGTATTGGGCTATTTGCAAGATTTCCTGTTCCCACCAAAACGCGCCATGACGCCGGTGAAAGCCCTTTCCGGTGGTGAACGTAACCGCTTGTTATTGGCAAAATTATTATTAAAACCGAATAATTTATTGATTCTTGATGAGCCGACCAATGACTTGGACGTAGAGACCTTGGAGCTTTTGGAAGAAATTCTCACCGACTACCAAGGCACATTGCTTATCGTTAGCCACGATCGTCAATTCATCGACAACACCGCCACGGAATGCTACATCTTTGAAGGCGACGGCGTGTTGAATAAATATGTTGGCGGCTTCTTTGATGCCAAACAGCAACAAGCCAATTATTTTGCTCAAAGAGCCGAACAGGATGCTGTAAAACAGAAAAAAATTGAGCCGAAAAAAGAAGAAAGTGCGGTAGAAAATAAATCGGTTTCCAATAAACCCAAATCCGTCAAACTTTCTTACAAAGAACAGCGCGAACTGGAACAGCTTCCGCAACTGTTGGAAGATTTAGAAGAAAAAATCACCGCACTTCAAACCGAAATCGGTGACCCGAATTTCTTCCAACAATCTCATGATGTGACAGATGCCAAACTGAAAGCGTTGGCTGACGCCGAAGCCGAACTGGAAACGGCATTTATGCGTTGGGAAGCATTGGAAGAAAAGAAAAATTTAGCGGAAGGAAAGTAGCTAAGTTTTAAGAAGCAAATAACAATCCACACGTAAAACGTGCGGTTTTTAGGCTTACCTATAATGGCCTATACTTCACAAGCCTCTCAAGGGGCTTGTGAAAATCGGTCACCGTGTTTATTTTCACATCACTATTTTAGTGAATCGTAGCGTGCAACTTGTTGCACGAAATCATGAATGCCCGAAAGCGTTAAATAACGTTCC